>CAZLFV010000001.1:0-143611 GCA_964558915.1 uncultured Eubacteriales bacterium
AGAAGGCGATAACCCGGATTCATCAAGAAATGGGCGCCCATTTTATGCTGGTCGACTGGTGGACGGTTTGTTTTGAGGCGGTCAAGGAGGTCTACGGCGGGAAAGCGCAGCAATCCGGCCACGGAGATATGGAGGAGGCGGCGCTTGTCATGGCGCGCAATCCTGAGCTTGTAGACAAAGAAATGTACGAGAAGCTGGGCAAAGATAATGTCGGGAATGCCCGGACCGAGGCGGGCGTTGTTTTTATGCCGGCTTGGTCAACAACTATGTATCCCGAAAAAGGCGTTGGCTACCTCGACTTTGATGTGGCCAAGGCCAAGCAATACGCCGCCAAAAAGGCCGATTATATTGCCAGCACTTTTCTTGAGGCGGTGCGGCGCTGGGAAATGATGGAGAGTTGGAAAAAGTAACCGCCAAGCTTGGATATTGGGTCGCTTTTCCTATTCTATGGGGAACTATCGGCTTGACGGCCGATTTAAAGACAAAAGGAATGTTTATTGAAATAGTCCCGCTTGGAAAGATCGATTCTGTAATCTTGGCCGACCTCGAGAGGAATCTCAAAAGCATTTTCGAAGCTACTGTTTCGCTCGGGAAAGAAGAGGCACTGCCCAAAAAGGCCTATGATGCTTTGAGGAGACAATACCTTTCTCCTTCCATACTAATCCACTTGGCCGAAAGTGAAAGGCCGGAGGGATGGAAAATCCTCGGCGTCATGGATGAAGATGCCTATACACCTGGCCTCAATTTTGTCTTCGGGCAGGCCGATTCGGCGGCAGGTGTGGCCTTGATCTCCTTGAAGAGGCTGCGGCAGGAGTTCTACGGGCTTCGTCCGAATAAGAAGCTCTTCTTGGAGCGGACCTTGAAAGAAGCCGTCCATGAGCTGGGGCATCTCTTCGGGCTTGGCCATTGTCCGGATGCCGGCTGTGTGATGCATTTTTCGAACAGCCTGGCCGATACCGACAGAAAAAGCACTGCGTTCTGCCAGAAATGCCGGAAGCGGCTGAGATAGCATTTGAAAATGCATGTTCTAATTACGGGAAAACCGCGGACAGGGAAGACAACTCTCATCAAGAAAGTCATTGAGGCATGCGGGCCCGCCTGCGGAGGATTTTACACCGAGGAGATAATAAGAAAAGGGCAGCGCGTCGGGTTCTTGATCAGGACGACGGAGGGAAGAGAGGCGATCCTGGCCGAAAAAGGCCTGAGCAGCCCTTTCCGTCTGGGTAAATATGGGATAAACTGCCAGAATCTCGACAAAATTGGTGTTGCCGCAGTGGAAAAAGCGCTGCGAAACAAGGAGATTATTATCGTTGATGAGATCGGCAAAATGGAGCTGTTTTCTCCGGGTTTCAAGGACGTTGTGATGAGAGCCCTGGATTCTGGCAAGCGTGTAGCCGGAGTCATCCATCAGGCGGAATGGGCCTTCCTCGAGGCAATCCGGAAGCGGCCAGACGTCCAAATTCTCGAGGTTGACGGCTTGAATAACAGCCTTGTTTGGGAAAAAATCAAGTCTATTTTTGGGCTTCAAGAATAGATTTTATAAAAGGAGGAAGAAATGATCTGGTGGGTTTTAGTTCTGGCGCTCTTAAGCATTCTATCCTATCTTTCCGATGTGGGTGTCCTGACTTTTCTAAACATCCGGGTTCCCGTTATCAATGCCTCTCTCCTCAGCCTGTTTATCCTGCTCTCTGCCTTGGGGCTCCTTTCCCGGATTTTGTACATGAAGAGGAAAGGCCAGCGGGAAAAGATGGAGAAAAGGATTCAGGAGCTTGAAGGCAAATTAGCCTCTCTCGCGGGAGCCAAGAAATAGACTTGGCTGTCAGGTCAGTGTACTCGTCCTAATCCCATTCAGACAATTGACAGAAACCCGGGTCTTGGCATAGAATAAAGCTGACCCTTCAGGCTCTATGCTTAGATCTCGGCCCAATTTTTTTGTTTTTATTCTTGCCCTTTTGCGTCTGGGTGAGCGTTCGTCCGGATTCAGGAGGGCGAGTCCCGGCGACGGCTCGAGATAATCGATGAAAATCAACTCAGGCAAGTCCATCGAATTCTTGCTGGCCAGAGGTAACCTGCCGATTCTGTATTGGCTCAAGCGGGATATCCTGGATGTTCCCACTGACCGCGAATCCAGGAATTTGCGAAAGTTCGCCACCCGGGTCAGGATTCTGGAAATTCAGAAGCCGGACGGCAGCTGGTGGGACAAGAGGTCAGACACGCCCATTCAGTGGGAACGAACGCTTTATCGCATGGATACCCTCAGGAACCTCTTTCGTCTTTACGATTACGGATGTACCACAAAAGAAGAGGGAATTCAGAAGGGCCTGAGTTTCTTATATTCTCTTCAATCCAAAGAAGGGGATTTTCGGGGAACGGTTGTCAATGAGCACACTCCCACTTTTCATGCTCTGGTTCTTGAGATCCTCTGCCGCTACGGCCTGGACAAAGAGCGCCGTGTCCAAAAAGGATTTCGCTGGATCCTCAAGAACAGACAGAGGGATGGAGGCTGGGCGAACTTTAATTGTCATCCGGCCGAGAATAGCGACAAGCCCGGCAGTCATTCGCGCGATCAGCCTCGCAGGCAGCCCTATAAGCCCCGCAAATCTCAGCCGTTTTCTCATCATGTCACGGGCATGATCCTCAGGGCTTTTGCCGAGTCACCGACTTGGAAAAAAAGCAAGTCGGCCCGCCAGGCTGGCGAGATGCTTGTGGGCAGTTTCTTCCGGGAAGAGGTTGTCGAGGGCAAGGTCCTTCCCTCGGACTGGGACCGGATCTGCTATCCGTTCTGGAATACGCATATGTTGAGCTGCCTGGACGTGCTTTCGAAATTGGGCTTCACTGCCGAGGATAAGACCATTCAAGAAGGGCTGGAATGGCTCCTCAAAAAGCAGAATGTCCATGGCTTTTGGGAGTGCGGCAATAAAAAAGCGACCATGGAAGATCATCTCTGGGTCACCCTGGCTGTCTTGAGGGTTCTCAAGAGGTTCGACTTGATGCGCACCTGATCTTCAACGGGGCAATGATTAGACCCTTCGAGAGATGAAATATTTCCTGAGCCTGGGCAGCAACCTCGGACACAAACGAAAAAATCTCGAGCAAGGCCGCGCCCTCCTGGTCCAGGGAGGTGCCAAGATCCTTCGGGCGTCTTCTGTTTATCGAACCCAGCCGATTGGAGATAAGAATCAGCCCTGGTTCTACAATCAGGTCATCAAAATCAGTTCTTCTCTTAGCCCTTATGACCTCCTTCGACTCATCAAAAAAATTGAAGAGAGGTTAGGCCGAAAACCGACCAGTGCGGCCGGCCCGCGTCCGATCGACATTGATATTCTCCAGGCCGAGCACTGGATCATCCACACAGAACGGCTGATCATCCCTCACCCCCGGATGCAGAAAAGGAATTTCGTCCTTGTTCCTTTTCATGAAATCAGCCCCAGGACAAAGCACCCTGTGCTTAAAAAAAAGATTTCAGAACTCTGGAGAAATTCGGCGGACTCCGCAGTGGTCCAGAGACTGAGGACTCCTGCAACAAAACCTGGAAAATTTCGAAAGAACGGCAAAGGGAGCAAGACGGCGTTGGTTGTTCTAGTTCTGGCCGCACTGGCGCTCCCGGTGCTGGGCTTTGACATCACGGGCAAGGTTGTCAGTATTGAAGGACGGCCTGTCTCGAAAGCTGTCATTCTTCACCGCGCCAGCGGCCAGCAAACGCTGTCCGATGAAGAAGGGACGTTTTCGCTGACTGTTCTGGGTGGCGGGAAAATCGTTTTGGAGATCATCCATCCGGATTACATGGAAGAAGAGGTCAGCTTAGGGACGAAAAGCCTATCTCGCCCCGTAACCATAACACTCAGTCCCTATATCCGTCAGAGGGAAGAGGTCGTCGTAACGGCGATGAGATATCCAGAACCCTCGGCCCAGGTTCCGGCGGCCGGGACGGTCCTCGCCGCGGAGGCCCTCAAAGAGAAAATGGCTTCCAACATTGCCTCAGGCCTCAAAGACCTGCCTGGAGTCTCTCTTCTTGGGTCAGGAGGGTTCTCCCTTGTTCCTTCAATCCGTGGCCTGGCGCGTCGGCGGGTATTGCTCATGATCGATAATGCCCGGCTGTCGAGCGACCGGCGCACGGGGCCCAGCGCTTCGTTCATCAGCCCGGAGGATGTTGAGAGGATAGAAGTCTTGCGCAGCCCTTCCTCGGTGTTCTATGGCTCTGATGCCATGGGTGGAGTCGTTCATATTTTGACCCGGAAAGCGGACGTAAATGGGGCGTTCAGAGGACGAATCAGTGCCAAGTATGGAACAAATAACCAAGAGAAAGGCGTCGGCTTTTCTCTCTCAAGCGGCAAGTCGGGCTTCGGATATGCTCTCTCTATGCAGGGCATCGATGGGGAAAACTATATGTCTCCCCTGGGGAAAATCCTCCAATCGAAATTTAAGCAGGGGAGCATTCTTGGAAAGATCTTTTATCAGACAGAAAAAAGAGAGATCGGAGGAAGTTTTCTTTTAGCGCGGGGAAGAGATATTGGAAAGCCAAACACGGATAGCGTGACCAAGCCGACCTGGTACCCACGAGAAAATCAGAATCTTGTGCAGCTTGAATGGCGTGAAAAAGAGGTTTGGAGCGGCACGAACCTGAGTATTAACTTTTATTTCAACCCTAATTTTTTGGAGACAAGGTCGGAGACGATCGCTGATGTCAAGACAAAGGAATCCTATAGCAAGACTCGGAGTACGGATTTCGGAGTGCAATTCTCCGTTGACAAGAGATTAGCTAGTTCCGTTCGTTTGACCGGAGGAGCGAGCGTCTACGGTCGGTTGGACGCACAGGCCCTCAATTCGGACAAGTACTTTGACGCCCAGGGAAACGAGATCCGGACGTTCAAAGAGACTCCCTACAGCAACGGAAACAGGGATGATGTCGGGTTTTTCCTTTCGGCAGATTACGACGGGATCAGAAACCTCGACCTCGTCGGGGGGGTGAGGCTCGATTTCCTTTGCAGCCGGGCGAACCCTGGGGGCCAACCTGACCCGGTCAAGAGCAAGGAGGAAGCGTTGACGGGATTCCTGGCCGCTTCGCTCAAGGTCGCTCAGAAAGTCGTTTGGTTTGCCAACCTCTCTCGGGCCTTTCGGGCGCCAGACTTGAACGAGCTCTATTATACGGGCATAACAGGCCGTGGGTTCATCATCGCCAACCCTGACCTTACGCCGGAGTCAAGCCTTAATCTTGAGACGGGCATTAAGGTCATCGGAAAACGTTTCTTTGCCGGGGCCTATGCTTTTCATTACGAGATTAAGGGCATGATCGAACGCTTCCTGGTCGAGCCAAGAATCTATACATATGGGAACATCGAGAAAGGCAAGATTCGGGGTCTGGAAATGGAAATAGAATATTTCCCCTGGCCGTGGCTTGACGTATTCGGCAACTTCGAGCTCCTTGATGGAAAGAGCGAAGAGACGGGTAACCCTTTAAACGATATTCCTCCCCAGAGGCTCTTTCTGGGCGGCCGGGTCTGGGCCGGCCGCTTTTCTTTCGAAGTCAACGGGACTTGGCAACAGAAAAAAAACGATCCCGGACCCGCCGAAATTCCTATCCCTGAAGCTCAGTACGTCAACCTGAAAGCGGCTTATTTTTTGGCTCCCTCTGTGAATATTTATTTCCTTCTTTCGAACCTATTCAATAAGGCCTATCTGGCCAGGCCCGACCCGGAATCTGTGGAAGAACCAGGGAGAAATTTTATTTTCGGTATGAGCTATTCTTTTTAAGGATTGAGGAGGATACCATGAGGAAAGTATTTGCTGGCCTGACTGTGATGGTTTGTCTTTGGGCAAGCGTTTTGTTCTTTTTTGTCTGTCCGGTTCCTCTTTCTGGAGCTCCGTCTTTTACTCTAAAGGCGGTCATGAGTGCCCCCTTTCCATCGAGTCTTGTCGCGGCGCCGCGGGGAGAAGTTGTGGCCTGGGTCTCTAATGAGCAGGGGAGAAGGAACATTTGGGTTGCCAAGGGCCCCGAATATAAACCGAAAAAACTGACTGCGTATTCTGAGGATGATGGCCAGGAGATAACTGATTTGGCTTTCAGTTCGGACGTGTCGGCCATAATTTATGTCCGGGGAGGTGCGGCCAATAGGGCCGGTGAATATCCCAACCCTGCGTCTGACCCGAAAGGCACGGAACAAGGTATCTGGGCGATCAAAGTTAGCGGGGGTGAGCCCTGGCGCATTGGCGAGGGCAACAGCCCTTTGCCTTCGCCGTCAACCCAGGACATCGCCTATCTATGGAAAGGTAAAGTTTACTTTGCTCCTCTCGACGGAAAGGCCAAGCCTCAGCTTCTTTTCAAGTCCAGGGGAGTGTGCAATCAGCTGGTCTGGTCCCCGGACGGCTCCAAGCTGGCTTTTGCGAATTTGCGCGAGGACCATAGTTTCATCGGCGTTTATGACCTCAACGGCAAAACCTTGCATTGGATAGCGCCTTCAGTTGACCGGGATGTCTTTCCCGTGTTTTCACCGGACTCGACAATGCTGGCTTTTTTACGGTTTCCGGGGACTAGTAGGCTTTTCTCGTCAGTCGAAGGCGAGTCCTTCTCGCTGATGGTCGCCAATATCAAGTCCGGCGAGGCTAAGAAAATCTGGACTTGCCCTGACAAAAGCGGTGGATTTGCCCAGTACTATGCGGCTTCCCCGCTCCAATGGGCCTCCGAGGGACGTCTTCTCTTCTATTCTGAGCACGAGGGGTGGATGCACATCTATTCTCTGTCGGCACAGGGCGGATCCCCTGTTTGCTTGACTCCCGGAGAGTATGAAGTTGAGGACTGTGCGCTTTCTCCTAACGGAAAGATCCTGGTCTTCAACTCGAATTCGGGCGACATTGACCGGCGCCATCTGTGGTCGGTTTCCGTTATGGGCGGAACTCCCGAGATCCTGACCCATGGGAACGGGATGGAATGGGCGCCCGTTTGTGTCGCCACAGGAGGAGCGATTGCCTTCCTGTGCTCTAGTGCGACTCAGCCTGCTGCTCTGGCGGTCTTGCTAACTGATAATAAGAAGAGAAGGCTGGTCGCGCCCGAGTCCATCCCCGCCGACTTCCCGGTGAAGAGCCAGGTTGAGCCTGTTCCGGTGGTTTTCGAGGCTGGAGATGGGCTCGAGATCCATGGGCAGCTTTTCCTTCCTGCCGGGGCCAAAGCGGGAGATAATCGGCCGGCTGTGATTTTTATGCATGGAGGGCCAACACGGCAAATGCTCCTCGGCTGGCACATGCGGGGTTATTACCATAACGCTTATGCTTTTAACCAGTATATTGTCAGCCAGGGCTATGTGGTCCTTTCCGTAAATTTCCGTTCCGGGATCGGCTACGGACGGGCATTCCGGACAGCAGACCACCAAGGGCCGCGCGGGGCATCAGAGTACCAGGACATCCTGGCTGCAGCCAAATATCTTCAGGGGCGGCGGGAAGTCAATCCCCAAAAGATTGGGCTTTGGGGCGGTTCGTATGGAGGATATCTTACGGCTCTTGGGCTGGCCCGGGATTCGGCGGTTTTTGCGGCCGGCGTTGACCTCCACGGAGTCCACGACTGGTCGCTCAGAGAACGCGACGCGACAGCCGAGTGGGGAATTCAGCGCGAGGAAGAAATCCGATTGGCCTTTGATTCTTCTCCTGTGGCGGATATCCGCTTCTGGAGCTCTCCTGTTCTTTTAATCCATGGAGATGATGACCGAAATGTCAATTTTGTTCAGACAGTCGACCTCATCGGACGCTTGAGAAAAGAAGGAAAAGCCCATATCGAGACGATCGTATTTCCCGACGAGGTCCACTCGTTTCTCCTGCATCAGCACTGGCTCGAGGCCTTTGCGGCGGCGGCTGACTTTTTTGACCGGTTCTTAAAAAAGTAGGGCGGCCCTGCCGATTCTCCGCACCGGTTTTTCTCCTGCCAATGAATCTGGCAATTTAGAACGCATCCCGCAGATGATTGACTCGATAGCCGTCCTTGGGGCTAAAAAAAAGCGATAGGATGTCAAACCGGCAGGGGACATTGCGGAGGCTCCTCATGGCCAGATAGGCTTCGGCTATTTTCCTGATTTGCTGTTGCTTGAAGGAAGTGACAGATTCTTCGGGAAGGCCGAACTCAAGGCTCTTGCGGGTTTTAACTTCGATGAATACAAGGGTATCTCTCTCGTAGGCGATAATGTCGATTTCCCCTCTGTGGAAGCGGAAACCCCGCTCGATGACCTTGAATTTATTCTTTTTCAGGTAGGCGATGGCGACCTCTTCGCCGGATTTTCCGAGGGCGTGAGCGTTGCTCATTCTGAGTGTTTCTTGGGCAGGAGGATTTTCCAGCGCACACCATCCTTGGTGTCTTCAAGGAGAATCCCTTGCTCCTCGAGCTCTTTCCGGATTGCATCAGCCCGGCCAAAATTTTTCTCTGCGCGTGCCTTTTCTCTGAGTTTTACTTTTTCAAGCTGTTCAGCTGTCAGTCCAGCTTGGACGGCTGAGCTATCACTCACCTGGGTTTCTTCTTTCTGGCCAAGGATGAACGGCCTTGACTTGGCAGTTGGCGTGAGGACCTCTAAAACCGAATTGACGGAGTCCATGAATGCGCTGAGTTTTTCGGCATCGCTTTTTTTGATTTTTCCCTTTGAGATGAGGATGTTGGCATTTTTAATCAGGTTGAAGACGGCAGTCAAGGCAACGGAGATATTCAGGTCGTCACTTAATCCGGCGGCAAAGCCTTTCTCGGCCTCCTTTCTGATGCTGCTAACAGCTTGAGTTTCTCCCTCAGAAAAATACCCTGATTTCACTTCTCCGGCGAACTCGTTAATTCTCTGGAGGGCGGTTTCAGCCTGGTCGAGCGCCTCGAAGGTGAAGTTCAGTGTTTTTCGGTAATGAGTGGACAGCAAAAGAAAACGGACGGCCTCCGGATTGTTCTTGACTTTAAGGACCTCCCTGAGGGTAATTGTGTTCCCCTTGGATTTCGCCATTTTCTCGCCGTCCCGGATGAGGTGATGGCAGTGGAGCCAGTAGTTCACGAATTTTTTTCCCGAAAACGCTTCTGATTGTGCGATCTCATTCTCGTGGTGCGGGAAGATATTATCAACACCGCCGCAGTGGATATCGAACGTCTCGCCCAAATATTTGGCGCTCATGGCTGAACACTCGATATGCCAGCCCGGCCGTCCGGGGCCCAGGTCAGAGGGCCAGGAGGGCTCGCCCTCTTTGGCGGCCTTCCATAAGGCAAAATCGTGGACATTCTCTTTTTCGTACTCGTCTGCTTCGACTCTCTGGCCGGGCTGGAGTCCTGCCATATCGATTTTGGAAAGCCGGCCGTAAGCCGGGAACTTGGCGATACTGAAGTAGTACGAGCCGTCTTTTTTATAGGCATACCCTTTCTGGATTAGCCCCTTAACCAGGTTGACCATCTCCGGGATGTGCTCGGTCGCTCTGGGGAAGCAGCCGGCGGGGGAAATGTGCAGGGTTTTGATGTCTTCAAAAAAAGCATTGATATACTCTCTTGTGTATTCAGCGAGGCTGACGCCTCTGGCCTTTGCTCCCTTAATTGTCTTATCATCCACATCGGTGATATTCATAACATGAGTGACCTTGTAGCCCATGTAAACAAGGAATCTTTTCAGCAAGTCCTCGAAGACATAGGCGCGATAATTTCCGATATGGGGATAGTCATAAACCGTGGGGCCGCAGGTGTATAGCTTTACCTCGCCGGCCGTGATCGGCGTAAAAACCTCTTTCTTGCCGCTGAGAGTGTTATAAAATCTGATCACAGGTGCATATATTAAAGTGAATGCCGGAGTGAGTCAACTGCGGACACCAACAGTAAGCATCTTCGTTTCCGGGATCCTGAGGGGGCGGTCTAGGGAGGGTGACACGGCCAGGGGGCCCCCCGCCACCGAAGCGTTTGATGCCTCCCGAATTTCTTTTGGAGTGATCAACAGAATGGTCCGCGAGGATGCCGGGGGATAAGCCGTGGCAGGCCCCTATTCCAGAACAAAATGATCACGGAAACGATGATGCTTCATAACGGAGATGAAATCGCAGGCGGCGTTGGATTGACTGAATCATCAGTTTATGCCATAATTTTTGCTCTTGCTCAGGAGACAAATTGACTGAAAAAACTTTGATCGGAATCCGTCGGGAGGATAAAAACCCATGGGAAAGACGGGTGCCTATTATCCCGGCGCATGCCAGGGAGTTGATGCGCGAACTTCCCCTGGAAATATGGATCCAGCCCTCGTCCATTCGTGTCTTCACCGACGAGGATTACCGGAGGGAAGGTGTCCGTGTCTCCGAGGACCTCTCGCCGTGTTCGATTGTCCTCGCAGTTAAGGAGATCCCCTTGGATTTCTTCGTCAATGAAGCGGCCTATGTGTTCTTTTCTCATACCATCAAAGGGCAGCCGCACAACATGCTGATGCTCAAGAGAATGATGGAGCGCCGTTGTACTCTTATCGATTATGAAAGGATCGCCGATGAAAAGGGCCGCCGTCTCGTCTTTTTTGGGAGACAGGCCGGCGAAGCCGGGATGATCGACACTCTTTGGGCCTTGGGCCAGCGCTTCAAGTTGGAAGGCATAAAAACCCCATTTTCTCATGTCCGCAAGACTATTGACTATGCCAGCCTGGTTGAGGCTAAAGAATCCATCAAGAAAGCCGGCTGGGAAATCTATAACAAGGGTTTGGAATCTTCTCTGGTCCCACTGGTCTTCGGGTTCGCCGGATACGGCCATGTCTCCCAGGGAGCGCAGGAGATCTTCGACCTCCTTCCTTTTGAGGAGATCGAGCCCGGCCGGTTGAGTGAGTTCTTTCGGAAGAGAAGTTTCTCAGCGAGAAGGGTCTATAAAACCGTCTTTAAGGAAGAAGACATGGTGCGCCCAAAGCTGGCGAAAAAAAAGTTCAACCTTCAGGAATATTACGATCATCCTGAGAGATATAAGCCCGTCCTGGAAAAATCAATTCCTTATCTGACTGTTTTTTTAAACGCCATCTTCTGGTCGCCCCGCTATCCGCGATTCTTGACGAAAAAATTCCTGAAAAAGATGTACGAAACTCACACTCCACCTCGCCTTCGTGTCATCGGGGACATCTCCTGCGATATCGAAGGCGGAGTCGAGTGCACAATCACTTGCACGAACCCGGCTGAGCCCGTTTTTACCTACAATGTGGCTGAAGATCACGCTGTAGCCGGGTTTGCAGGAAATGGTCCGGCTGTCGTGGCCGTGGATAACCTGCCGGCCGAGATTTCTCTCGAGTCCTCGATTTATTTCAGCCAAACCCTCCTGCCCTTTGTCCCCGGACTGGTGGGGGCGGATTTCTCCAATGGCTTTTCCCGCTGCCATCTTCCTCCTCCTCTAAAAAGAGCCGTTATTCTGTTCCGAGGAGAATTCACCCCGGATTATGAATACATGCGGAATTTCATCCACTTATCTGAAAGGAGTCAACCATGAAAAAAGTCCTTATCTTGGGTGCTGGCCTGGTAGCCAGGCCGTTGGTCAGATATCTTCTGGATCAGCCCGACCTGCAAGTTGAGGTGGCCAGCCGGACCGTCAGCAAGGCGGTCAAGCTCATCGAAGGACATCCGCGAGGTGTGGCCAAGGAGCTCAACTTGAAGAGTGAAGAAGCCCTGAGAGGTGAAGTGGCCAAGGCTGACTTGGTCATCAGCATGGTTCCGTATTCATTCCATCCGAAAGTCGCCGAGTTCTGTATCGCTCATAAAAAGCACATGGTCACCACCTCTTATGTCAGCGAGGCCATGAAGAAACTCGATGGTGATGCCAGGAGAGCGGGCGTCATCATCCTGAATGAACTTGGACTCGACCCGGGCATCGACCACATGGAAGCCATGAGAGTAATCCATGAGATTCACGACAAAGGCGGCAAGCTTGAGAGTTTCATCTCTTTCTGCGGAGGCCTGCCTGCGCCTGAGGCCAACACGAATCCCTTCGGTTACAAGTTTTCCTGGAGCCCCGTGGGAGTGCTCCTGGCCGGAAAAAATTCAGCCCAGTACCTGCTCAATGGAAAAAACGTCCTGATCTCCTCCGAGAAACTCTTTGAAAGCTACACCTTCCGGACGATCGAGGGCATGGGCGTTTTTGAAGGCTACCCGAACCGGAACTCATTGCCTTATATTGACCTTTATGGCGTCCCGGAGACAAAAACAATGCTCCGCGGAACCCTGAGAAACATCGGCTGGTGCGAGACGATTAAGAAGATGGTCGAGCTCGGCGTGTTGGACCAGGAAGAAAAGGATTGGACGGGTCTGACCTACGCCGGTTTTATCAGGAAGGTCGTCGGCACAAGAGCGAAGGATCTCAAGAAGGCCGTCTCGAACCGCCTTCAAATAAGCCCCGGCCTGGCCATTATCCGCAGGCTGGAATGGCTCGGCCTTTTCAGCGAAGAGCCTCTGCCGCTTGAGAAGGGCTCGGCTTTGGATATTATCGGAGCCAGGATGACCGCGAAGCTGGCCTACGCCGAAGGAGAGAGGGACATGATTATTCTCCAGCACGAATTCATCGCCTCTTATCCGAAGGCTGGGAAAGAGGGGATCGTCTCCACGCTCATTGATTTCGGAATTCCGCACGGTGATTCTTCTATGGCCAGGACCGTCGGCCTGCCCGCGGCGATAAGCACCAAAATGATTCTTGAAGGCAAGATCACAGAAAGGGGAGTTCATATTCCCGTCCTGCCGGATATCTATGTTCCGATCCTCGAAGAGCTGCAGACTCTGGGGATTGCCTTCCGGGAGAAAAAAGAAAAGCTTTAGTTTTGTGCCGTCTGGCCTGAGAGGAGGAGAAATGATCAGAAAGCCTGCCGTTGCCGGCTATTTTTACCCTGGAAGCGACCGGGAGCTCCGGGCAATGCTTAAACAGATGGTCGACTTGAAGGCCGAGAAAGAAAAGGCCCTGGCCGTTGTTTCGCCTCATGCCGGGTTTATTTATTCCGGATACGTCGCCGGCGCTGTCTTCTCGTCCGTTGTGCTGCCGGATGACTATATCATTCTTGGGCCCAGCCATCAGGGCATTCGTCCCCTTTTCGCGATCATGACGGAAGGAGCTTGGCAAACTCCTCTCGGCGAAGTTCCCGTTGCCTCGGGCCTGGCCGAGGCGGTCCGGAAACGCTCACCCTTAATTCAGGTGGATGAAAACGGCCACAGGAGAGAACATTCTTTGGAGGTGCAGCTGCCGTTTCTCCAATACCTCAAAAAAGATATCTCTTTGGTCCCAATCTGTATCAGCCATCTGGCGGACTATCGAGAGCTGGAAGAACTGGCCCGGGCCGTGGCCGCCGGAATTAGAGAATTCGGCAAGGAGACTTTGATAGTAGCCAGCACTGACATGAGTCATTATGTCAGTCAGGAGATGGCCAAACACAAGGATTTTCTGGCCATTGAGAAGGTCAAATCACTCGATGCCCGTGGGCTTTTTGACGTAGTCCGTGATGAAGACATCAGCATGTGCGGATTCCAGCCTACGACTGCGGCCATCCTGGCAGCCAAAGAACTGGGAGCGACAAGGGCTGATCTCATCCGGTACATGACTTCTGGCGATACTTCCGGCGACTATAGCCAGGTTGTTGGTTATGCCGGCCTGCGCATTGCCTAGCTTTTTCAAAGACCCGTCCAGAGAGCAATCGCCTTCCTGCCCAAAATCGCCGCCAGATAATTATTGTTGTCCAATGATGAGGTCTTTTCAAAAGAGCTACCCCCTATTCTTGGCATCGCTCAACGGGTGGCGCGGCTGGGGGGCCCCCCGACGAGGCTCGGGAGATGTGGCTCGAAGTCCCGCTGCGATTTCCCCAGCGAGGAAATCTTGCTCGATTCGCTCCTCGCTCTCCTCTTTGAGGAACCGTGCCCGCTCGTCGCTCATACGGACTTCTCGCCACATCCTCCCTCGCCTCACTCCCCGGGCGGGGGGATGCCGCGACAGGACCCGTTGACGAATGCCAATGGGATTTTGAGTTCAGGCCAACGATTGAAATTTTAGAGCATTAGTGCTATAAAAATTTGTGAATAAATATGCTGTGGAATTTGATTTTAAGAGAGAAAGACAAGGTTGTCCTGAACGTTGTTGTTGAAAACTACCTCAAGTCGGGCAAGCCCATTAGCTCCGGGTTCATTGTTCAAAAAAGAGCCCTCCCTGATTCGCCGGCCACAATTCGGAATATCATGGTCAAACTGGAGCAGATGGGCTACCTTTTGCAGCCCCACACTTCTGCCGGCAGAGTGCCGACGGATAAAGGGCTGAGATTTTACGTCAACAGCCTTTTCGATGAAACGCTCTATGCCGCTGAGCCAGTCATTCTCGGCCCGGATAATTTTTCCCTGGAGAAAGGCGATTTTGGCTCCCTTCTCACACAGGTTTCGTCACTCCTGGCCGAGCACTCAGATAACCTGGGCTTTGTCATATCTCCCCGCGTCTCCAGGATGAACTTCAACCACGTTCGCTTGATTAAGATCTCCGAAGAAAAAGTGATGATCATCCTGATTACGACGTTCAATCTTGTGCTCACGGAGATCGTTGAAACCCAGCATTATTTCACCCAACTCGAGCTGGACAATGCGTCTCAGTACATTAACCACCATTTTCGGGGCAAAAGCTTGACCGCAGTTCGGGACTATTTGCTGAAAGAGATCCCAAGATACAAACTCAGCTATGAGACCGCGGTCAACAAGCTCATTACCCTCCTGAAAGCCTATATCCAGCAGGAGGAGACGGAAAGCCAGATCTTTTTGCAGGGGACATCCAGGCTCCTCGACAAGGCCGATCTGTTCAAGATGGACAAGCTGAAATCTCTGTTTCAGAACTTTGAAGAAAAGGTTAAGCTGGCTAAGCTCCTCTCCGATTTTATCAGCCTGGAACGTGTCAAGGTGCTGATCGGCTCGGAGTCCAATATCCCCGATATCTCCGACTGCTCACTTGTCCTTTCCCACTATGGCTACAACAACCAAGTTTTGGGCACTCTGGGGATCATCGGCCCGAAAAGAATCCCGTATCGCAAAATCATTCCTCTGGTGGACCGCGTGGCCCAAAAGCTCAGTCAGACCATCAGCCAGGATCACGAAAGAGGTTGATCATGACTAAAGATGACATTAAAAATCCGGAGGATGCAGAGACTGCCGAAAACGCTTCGGAATCTGCAGAATCAAAAAAAATCGATAAGGGCGAGGAGATCATGGAGATCGGCGATAAAGTCGAGTATGAGATTGTGAAGGATGAAGAGTCGTCCGGGGAAAAGAGGGGGCGGGAACCTGAGCAAAGCCATGAAGAAGAAGACAAAAATTTAAAACACAAGCTGAAGAAGAAAGACTCCGAAATCAAAGCCCTCAAAAAAGAACGGGAGGAATTTAAGGATAAGTACCTGAGAAAGCTGGCCGAGATGGAGAACCTTCGGAAACGGTTCGACAGAGAGAAGTCTGAGTATCAGCAATATGCTCTGAGCGACTTCCTGCGGGAGCTCTTGGTCGTCCTGGATAATTTCGAAAGGGCCCTGCGGAGCGGGGATCAGGCTGACGGCAAGAACTTCCGGGAAGGGGTGGAGATGATCCTCCGCCAGTACCTGGATATGCTCAAGAAGAAAGGAGTCGCTCCCCTTGAGGTAAAGGACAACAAATTCGACCCGATGTTTCATCAGGCAGTCATGACAGAAGAATCAGAGGCTGTGTCCGAGCCTGAAGTTGTCGAGGAATTGCAGCGAGGATACTTGCTCCACGGGCGGCTCCTGCGGCCGGCTTTGGTGAAAGTGCTTGTCCCTAAGAAGAGAGAGGAACAATGAGTCATGTCATCGGCATCGATCTAGGCACGACCTTTTCCTGTGTGGCCTATCTGGAAGCTGCCCAGCCCAAAGTCATCCCCAATCTAGAGGGACAGCCGACAACCCCTTCGGTGGTGAGCTTCACTTCGTCCGGAGAACGTTTGGTCGGAAATCTGGCTCTGAGGCAGGCCATCACCAACCCCGAAAAAACAGTATTCGCCGTCAAAAGGCTGGTCGGCCGCAAATTCGATTCCGCTGAGGTCGCCGAGGCCATAACAAGAATGCCCTACAAACTGGGACGGGCGCCGAACGGGGATGTCGTGGTCGTCGTCGACTCTCATGAGATCAGCCCTCAGGAAATTTCGGGAATGATTCTTTCCTATCTTAAGAGCTGCGCTGAGTCGTTCTTCGGGGAAGCCGTCAAGGAAGCTGTGATCACTGTCCCAGCTCATTTCGACGACCATCAGAGGCAGGCGACCAAGGATGCTGCCAAGATCGCCGGCCTCGATGTCCTCAGAGTCATCAACGAGCCGACGGCAGCAAGCCTGGCTTACGGTCTGGACACTCAGAACAATGCAAGAGTGGCTGTTTTTGACATGGGCGGTGGAACCTTTGATATCACCCTTCTTGAAATTCAGGATACTGTGTTTCATGTCCTTTCAACCAACGGGGATTCCTATCTTGGGGGCGAAGACTTTGATAACCGCATCGTTTCGTGGCTGATTGACGACTTTAGGAAAGAACACGGCACCGATCTGCTCCAAGATAAGCTGGCACTTCAGAGGATAAAAGAAGCGGCCGAGAGGGCCAAGCGAGAGCTTTCGTTTACTATGGAGAGTGAAATTAACCTTCCTTTCATCTCCTCTCTCTCGGGCGGCTCCAAGCATATCACCAAAAAAATCACTCGGCGGAAGCTTGAGGAGCTGACCGGAGACCTAGTTCAGAAGACGATCCCTCTCATAGAACAGGCGTTGGCCGACGCTCATCTAGAGCCTCCAGATATCCAGGAGATCATTCTGGTCGGCGGTCAGACCCGGATGCCCCTCCTCCGGAAGACGATCGCTGACTTTTTCGGCAGAAAGCCACGCGAAGACATCAATCCGGACGAAATTGTGGCCATGGGCGCGGCGATTCAGTCGGCCATACTGAAGGGGGATAAGAGCGGCCTTGTCCTCCTTCTTGATGTGACGCCATTTTCCCTGGGAATCGAGACGGAGAATGACATTTTTCAGGTCCTCATCGAGAAGAACACAACCATTCCGACAAAACGCACGATGCCCTTCACGACGGTGGAGGACAATCAGATCCGGGTGACCGTTCACGTGCTTCAAGGGGAAGTGACCCAGGCATCAAAAAACAAATCTCTGGCCCGGTTTGACTTGGTCGGGATTCAGCCCGGGCCTGCGGGCGTTCCCCAGATTGACGTGACCTTCGAGATCGACGCCGACGGCATTTTGAAAGTCTCGGCTCAAGATGTGATCACTGGCATGAACCAGGAAATTGAGATCAAGCCGTCCTCCGGACTGAGCCGAAATGAACTCGATGCCATTATTGAGAAAAATCGCTTGCAGCAGAAAAACCAATAAGGCCATATGACGAAGAGAGATTATTATGATGTCCTGGGGGTGAGCAGGAATGCCTCCCAGGAAGAGCTTAAGCGGGCCTACCGTCAGCTCGCCTTGAAATTTCATCCTGATAGAAATCCTGGCAACAAGGAAGCAGAAGAGAAATTCAAGGAAGCGGCCGAAGCCTACAGCGTCCTCGGGGACGCGGACAAAAGAGCAACCTATGACCGGTTTGGCCACGACGGGCTGAGAGAGCAGGGATTCACGGGGTTTTCCGGGTTCGACGCTTCAATCTTTGAGGGATTTGAGGATATTTTTAGCGGCCTGGGCGATTTCTTTGGGTTCGGGGACATTTTCGGAACACGGGACCGCCGCAGGAGTCACTATCCCGAAAGAGGAAGAGACCTGGCTTTGGAATTGGAGATCACGCTAGAAGAGGCTGCCGCTGGAGTCGAAAAGGAGATTGGCCTGAACCGAGCCGAGGTGTGTCCGGCCTGCAGGGGCTCGGGAATGCAGCCCGGAACGAGGAAGGTCGACTGCCCGACATGCCAGGGAAGAGGGCAGATGCGCTACCAACAGGGATTCTTTACGGTCTCGCGGACATGTTCTCATTGCCGGGGAGCGGGAGAAATTATTTCTGCGCCTTGCCAGGAGTGCAAGGGCTCGGCGAAGGTCAAACAGAAAAGGACCCTCAAGATCAGGATTCCCCCGGGTGTCGATGATGGCTCACGCTTGCGCCTGGAGGGAGAAGGGGAGCCGGGAGAGGCGGGAGCGATCCGGGGCGACCTGTATGTCGTTATTCGCATCGCCAAGCATGATTTTTTTGAAAGGGAGGAAAACAATCTTTTTTGCCAGGTTGCCATTTCTTTTTCCCAGGCGGCCTTGGGAGCTCTGATTGAGGTGCCCGGTTTGGACGGCGAGGTCGAGCAGGTCAAGATTCATCCCGGGACACAATCGGGGGAAATACTCAGGCTGAAAGGGAAGGGCATTCAAGACGTTCGCAGCCACCGGCGTGGGGATCTTTATGTGAAAGCCCTGGTGAAAACGCCGGAAAATTTGTCCAAAGAAGAAAAGGCTGTATTGCGGCGACTCGCTGAGCTCAGGGGAGAAGACCTGGACAGGCCTGATCAGCATCTGATCCACAAGGTTAGAAATAATATTCATTAGAGACCGGATTGACATCGACCCATTTCTTCGTCAAACAGAAAAGCATCTCTTTCCCTTCCGCCGTTCTCGAAGGGGAGGAACACTATCACCTGGGCAGGGTTTTGAGGATAAAACCTGGAAAACGGGTCTGGCTCGTCGACGAGCAAGGGGAGCGCTACTTGGCTGAAGTCAGGGAAGTGGGCAAAAATCAGACCAAGCTCGCCATCCTGGAACACGCAGAAAAACCGGAAACGAAAATTCATCTGACTTTGGCCCAGGCGCTGATCAAGGCAAAAAAAATGGATTTTCTTGTCGAGAAAGCCACGGAGCTGGGAATGACAAATTTTATTCCGGTCGCCGCCAGCCGCTCTGTAGTAAAAATTCAGGAGAAAGAAGCGAAAAAAATAGAGCGGTGGCAGAAGATAGCGGCCAGCGCGGTCAAGCAAAGTCGACGGGCTCTCGTGCCGATCATTCAACCCGTTCAACCGTATCGTTCATTTATCAGGAGCAGGCAGGAGAAGAGAAAGCTCATTCTGTGCGAGGCCTTAGGCAGGTACTTGCGCGAGATCCTGGCCGACGGGCTGGAGAGCCCTGCAAACGCTGGAATTCCATCCGTTATCATTGCGGTCGGCCCCGAAGGAGGCTGGACCGAGGAGGAAGTCGGTATTGCTCTCGAGAACGGGTTTGAGCCTGTCAGCTTGGGCAAGGAGGTTTTAAGGTCGGAAACTGCCGCCTTAGCCGCCTTGGCTATGGTCTCTCATTTTTGGTCGTCCTGAAATGTTTCTTCAAGGTCAGAAAGTCGGCAAATACGAGATCATCCGCTCGCTCGGCAGCGGGGGGTTCGGCTCTGTGTATCTGGCAAAAGATACATGGTTGGATATCAAAGTGGCCATCAAGGTCCCTCATAAACAATCGGCCGAGCTCTACAAACTTCTTAAAGAGCCGCGTCTTCAGGCTGCCCTGAACCATCCGAACATCGTCCGGATGATCGCGGCAGAAAAAGAGAACAAGGTTTTTTTCATGGTGATGGAATTTGTCAAAGGCAAGACGCTGGAGAAGATTTTGGAGAAGGAGAAGGTTCTGGAGTGTGAAAAAGCCGTGGATTATATCAAGCAAATCGCTCAGGGCGTCGATCATGCCCATAAAAACAAAATCATCCATCGCGACCTTCGGCCTTCTAACATCATGATTTCCGAGGACGGGACGGCCAAGATCACGGATTTCGGGACTTCGGCGTGGCTGAATAATGTCCCCTACGCCTCGACCCGAATCGGTAGCCCCCCCTATATGGCCCCCGAGCAGTTCTTAGGCAAGGCAAGCTATCAGTCCGATGTCTATTCTCTCGGATGCATTTTCTATGAGATGATCGTCGGCCGGCCTCCCATTTTCGACCCGGACCCATTTAAAATTCTGGAAAAGGCCCAGCAGGGACTGATCACCCCGCCGAGGATCAGAAATAGTAAAATTCCGCGGGAAATCGACGAAATTATTATGAGATGTCTGGCCTCCAAAGTCGAAGACCGTTATGAGAGGGTTTCCGAGTTGGTTCGCGCGTTGGCCTCTCTCAAGGGCAAGGAAACCGACCGGGAAGAAATTGTGGATATCCTTAGCCGGATCAGAGCAAGGGAGCAGACGAAAACAGGACTCTGCTGGAACTGCCGCCGGCCCCTGCCCATTAAGACCAGGAACTGTCCCCACTGCGGTGAGGTGAATTGAGCCTCCGAGCAGGGGCCGAGACCGGCGTTTGACTTAGCTATTTGATTCAGATAATATTGAGTTGAAAACTCCGATGTTTCGATTTCAGCGAGGAGTCATCGATGAGTCCATTTGACGAGAACGGGAAAATTTGGATGAACGGCCAGCTTGTTCCCTGGAAGGACGCCAAAATCCACATCGCCTCTCATGTCATTCATTACGGAAGCTCCATTTTTGAGGGCTTCCGGGCTTATGCAACTCCCAAGGGCACGGCGATCTTCCGTCTCGACGCTCATACCCGGCGCTTGTTCCACTCCTGCAAGATGTACCGAATGAACATCCCCTACACTATGGAGGAACTCAATCGGGCCATTATCGAGACAATCCGGGCCAATAACATGAAATCTTGCTACATCCGGCCGATCGTCTATCGCGGTTACACGGCTCTTGGAGTGGATCCTTTTCCCAATCCCGTTGACTGCGCCATCCTTGTCTGGAATTGGGGCAAATACCTGGGCGATGAAGCCCTGGAAAACGGCGTGGATGTCAAGGTGTCTTCCTGGTGGCGGATGGCTCCTAATACATTTCCAGCCCTGGCCAAGTCCGGCGCGAACTACATGAATTCCCAGCTCATTAAAATGGAGGCTCTTTTGGACGGATATGCCGAGGGCATTGCCTTGAATATTCGGGGCCATATCAGCGAAGGCAGCGGGGAAAATATTTTTCTCGTTTACAATGGCGCTATCTATACGCCTCCCTTGTCCTCCTCGGTTTTGCCTGGAATCACCAGGGATTCAGTAATCGTGTTGATCAGGGAAAAGGGGATGCGGCTCATTGAAGAGACTATTCCGAGGGAAATGTTATATATCGCCGACGAGGTTTTTTTCACCGGGTCCGCCGCGGAGATTACGCCAATCCGATCAGTCGACAAGATCAAGATCGGAGAAGGCAAGCGCGGCCCGGTGGTCAAATTGCTCCAAGATGAATTTTTTAATTATATCAATGGCCAACGGGAGGACACATTTCATTGGTTGACATATATAAAATAAACGAGGTGGAGCATGGAAATTGATGAACTCCTAAAAATCGCTATCGAACGGGATGCCTCTGACCTTCATCTGAAGGCCGGCAACCATCCCATCATCCGCGTCCATGGGACACTTATCTCGCTCACCGGGTTCCCTCGGCTGACATCCAAGGATACCCAGGAGCTGGGTGATCAACTGATGACGGATTACCAGAAATCAAGAATAAAGGAAGATTTTGACCTCGACCTGGCCTACAGCCTGCCCGGGTTTGGCCGGTTCCGGGGGAGCATCTTTCAGCAGCGAGGTTCTCTTGCCATCGCTCTCCGGATTATCCCTCTCGAAGTAAAAACTATCCGGGGGCTCCTTCTGCCCGAGGTCCTGGAAAAAATCTCCTTGCTCCAGAGAGGTTTGGTCCTGTGCACAGGAACGACGGGAAGCGGCAAAACAACGACTCTCGCTGCCATGATTGACTATATTAACACCCATCGTAGAGAAAATATCATCACCATCGAGGACCCGATCGAATACCTGCATAAAGACAAAAAGAGCACGATCAGCCAGCGGGAAGTTGGGATGGATGTCACTTCGTTCTCCCGAGGGCTGCGGGCGACCCTGCGTGAGGATCCGGACGTCATCCTCGTCGGCGAAATGAGAGACCTGGACACGATCGAAACGGCCATCCTGGCTGCAGAAACCGGACATCTCGTCTTCAGCACCCTCCACACCCTCGACGCTCCTGAAAGCATCAACCGCATCGTCGCCGTTTTCGCCCCCCATCATCAGAGAGCAGTTCGCCTGCAGCTGGCCAGCATCCTCAAGGCCGTCATCTCCCAAAGGCTGGTCCCTCGTATGGATGGGCAGGGACGGGTGCCGGCCGTCGAGGTGATGATCACCACACCCTATATTCAGGACTGTATCCAGGACAAAGAAAAAACAAGCCTGATCCGCGACGCCATCACTGCCGGAGTCTCTCAATACAGCATGCAGACCTTTGACCAGTCCATTTTTCAGCTGTACCGGGACGGCTACATCTCCTTTGAGCAGGGACTGCGCTACTCCACCAACCCGGACAACTTCAAGCTGCGGGTGATGGGCATCCAGTCCACCCTGGACATTGCTCTTGAAGAGATGGAACAGGGCATGGGAAAAGTCGAAAGAGGAGAACCCGGGGGGACCACAGAAGAAGAGACTCCATGAAAGCCCGGGAGATCAGAGAAGCCTTTCTCGACTTCTTCTCCAAGAAAAATCACAAGATCATCCCCAGCTCCTCTCTATTGCCCAAGGACGACCCGACTATCCTCTTTACCAACGCCGGGATGAATCAGTTCAAGAATGTTTTCCTTGGACTGGAGAAGAGGAGCTACAAGAGGGCCGCTTCCGCGCAGAAGTGCCTCCGCGTTTCGGGGAAGCACAACGATTTGGAGCAAGTCGGGAAGACGAACAAGCACCACACCTTTTTTGAGATGCTCGGGAATTTCTCTTTCGGAGATTATTTCAAGAAGGAGGCCATCGCCTTTGCCTGGGAGCTCGTCACCGAAGTCTTCAGGCTCAAAGAAGACCGCCTCTATGCGACAATTTATGAAGAAGATGATGAAGCCTTCCGGGTTTGGAACGCAGATATCGGCCTTCCAGAAGAACGGATTTTCAGGTTTGGCAAAGAAGATAATTTTTGGGCCATGGGAGAAACAGGGCCGTGCGGGCCGTGTTCGGAAATCCATTATGATATCGACCCCCGTCTGGAAGAGGGCCAGCCCCACGACCTGATAGAGAAGGGGAGCGACCGGTTCGTGGAGCTTTGGAACCTGGTGTTCATGCAGTATTTCCAGTCAGAGAACGGGGCGCTGCATCCTCTTCCTTCTCCGTCGATCGATACGGGAATGGGGCTGGAACGGACCTCCGCCGCCCTGCAGCGAAAACGGAGCAATTTTGATACCGACCTTTTCCATCCTTTGATCGGGGATATCTGCGAAATGGCTCAGAGAGAATATCCGTCGGACGAGTCGGGCGATATTTCGGTAAGGATCATCGCCGACCATGTCCGGGCCATCACCTTTTTGATTGGGGACGGCATTATGCCTTCCAACGAGGGCCGGGGATATGTCTTGCGGCGCCTCATCCGGCGGGCTTTTCGGCAGGGGAATCTGTTGGGTATAGAAAAACCCTTCGTTCATCGGCTTGTCGGCAGAGTCGCCGATATTATGAAGGACGCCTATCCGGAGCTCCTGACCTCTATCACCTACATTTCCCGTCTCTGCCTTTCCGAAGAAGAGAGGTTTGCTCTGACACTATCTTCTGGGCTGCGCTATTTTGAGCAGTTCACTGAGGAGGCCAGGAAGGCCGGCCGAACCCGGCTCGCCGGTCCCGAGATTTTCAGGCTTTATGACACGTTCGGTTTTCCGCTCGATCTTTCTCAAGAGTTGGCCCTGGAAAAGAACCTGGGTGTGGATGAGCAGGGATTCTATAATGAACTGGAGAAACAAAAAGAGAGGGCCCGAGCCTCCTGGAAGGGAGACTCCCAGACAGAAGAACTCAAGGCCTACCGCGGGATGAAAAAACTCCGGGTGGTCTATAAAGGCTATGAGACGGAGCATGTGAGCGATGCTGGAGTTTTGGCCATTGTCAAAGACGGGAAGGAGGTCAAGGAGCTTAAAAAAGGGGAGACCGGGCAAGTCGTTCTCTCCATGACGCCCTTTTATGCTCAGGCCGGAGGCCAGGTGGGGGATAGCGGCCGGCTTCAGAATCCTCACTTTTCTGGGCTGGTCGAGGATGCTTTCTTTCCTGTACCAGACGTGATTGCCCATCGGGTCCGGATCATCTCCGGCGAACTGCATGTCGGTGACAAAGTTGATGCCTCTGTCGAAGCAACCCGGCGCAAAGCCATTAGCAACAACCATACTGCAACCCATCTCCTTCATGCCGCTCTGCGCCAGGTTCTTGGCGACCATGTCAAGCAAGCTGGCTCTCTGGTCTCAGAAGGACGATTGCGGTTTGATTTCACTCATTTTTCTCCTCTCAGCCGGCCGGAGATTCAGAAAGTCGAAAGCCTAGTCAACCAGAAAATTCAGGAAAACCTTAAGGTCGAGACAAAGCTGACGACGCTTGAGAGTGGGTTGAAGGAAGGCGCGATGGCGATCTTCGAGGAAAAATACGGAGAAGAGGTGAGGCTGGTTCGTGTGGGAGATTTCAGCAAAGAGCTTTGCGGCGGCGTGCACGTCGGGGCGACCGGAGAAATCGGGTTCTTCAAGATCATCTCTGAATCGAGCATCGCTGCCGGAATGCGCCGGATAGAGGCAGTAACGGGCGAGGAGGCTTTGCGTTACGCTCAAGAAATGGAGGAGCTGTTGACTGATATCCAAGCGGCTTTGAGCAGCCCGCGAAAGGAGATCCTCCGCCATCTTGACAAGATGCAGAGCCAGCTTGAAGAAAAAGAGAAAGAGAGCAGAGCTTTACGGCAAAAGCTCGGCCGCCTCGAAGCTCAGGAGAGCCGGGAGAATATTCGCATGGTCAACGGAATTCCCGTCTTGGCGCAGCGATTAGAAGGCCTGACCGCCGAGGAGCTCCGCGGCCTGGCTGATTCTCTCAAACAAAAAATCGGCTCCGGGGTGGTTGTCCTTGGCGCTGCCGCGCAAGCCAAGGCTTTTCTCGTTGTCTCTGTGACTCAGGACCTTGTCGAGCGCATCCGGGCGGATGAGCTCATCCGGGAGATCGCTCCGTTCATCGGGGGCGGTGGCGGTGGACGAGCGGACTTTGCCCAGGCCGGAGGGAAGAAGGTGGAATTGTTGGACCAGGCCCTGGAAAGGAGCTATTCCATAGTTGAAAAAATGACTGGGACCGATAGACCAGAAGCGGAAAAATCACCCAAAAAGGTGATTGTCAAACGCCGCTCTTTCTGACAAGATAGGCAAGGATGAGCAGGACGAGGACATGCTGATTATTTTAAGGCGGAAACCATTGTGTTGGATTTTTGGGGTTGGTTTAATCGCTCTGTGTCTGTTTCCTTCGCCGCTCGAAGCAACGTCTCAGGATGAAATGAAGCAGATGTATGATCCGATCATCAAGATTTATGGCCGCAGATATAATGTCCCCTCCGACCTCATTCACTCTGTCATTGCCGCTGAGTCTGCCTATAACAGCCGGGCTGTTTCTCCCAAGGGAGCGGCGGGGTTGATGCAGCTCATGCCCGAAACAGCTGCCCGGTACGGAGTCCAGGATAGATTTAATGCCGAACAAAACATTATGGGCGGCGTCCAATACCTCAGGGACTTGTGCCGGCTTTATAGGAACAGGACCAATCTTGTCCTGGCGGCTTATAATGCCGGCCAAGACGCCTTGAAAAAGTTTAATGGCATCCCTCCTTACCCTGAGACGAGAGAATATATCCGCAGGGTGATGGCCTCTTATTCAAATCCATGGATTAAAGGCGGGACACCCGTCCGGAGGATCACGTCACCCGACGGCAAAGCCATCTTTACTAACGACCCCTACTACCATCTGAATATCCGGAAAGATAATCAATAGGGGTTCACGTCTTTTTTGCCAGCGAGTCATCTCAGACGTATCCTTTGATGGGCAGCCGGCGGGGAAGAATTTCGAATGTGGCCGGAAGACGCCCCAACTGCTCACCGTCGAGCTCCAAAAGCACGTCTCCTTCTTCTAAACCGACGGCTTCTATCCGCCGGCATGAAATCAACCTGATTTTGGGATGGGCAAGGTGCGTCCCCAGAAAGATCTTCCAGCCATGGCGGCAGAATTCCAGAAATTTCATCCCTTTGACCAGGACAAAATCGAACAGGCCGTCGTCGAGCTGCGCTGTGGGTGCCACCTTCATCCCTTTACCGAATATTCTACCGTTGGCCACTGCGCCCACAAGGTATTCTGCTTCCGGAATTTCTTTGCCATCAACACGGATTCGGAGGCGTTTGCTTTTATAGTTAACCATGGCAGAAACGAGACAGCGCACGTAGGAGGATGCTTTTCTCTGGAGCCTGTTTTGGTTGACCCGTTTCACCACTTCACCGCCAAGGCCAAAGTCGGCCACGTTCAGGAAAAATCGCTCGGATTCTTTCCCGTTGTGGTCCTGAAACGTCACTCTCCCGACGTCGATCAGGGAAGAGGGCGCCTGGGTGATGACCTGAAGGGCGTCTTTGAGTCGTCGGGGGATTTTCAGGCTCTTGGTCAGGTCTGAGCCTGTCCCGGAAGGGAGGACGCCGAGCGTCGTTTCAGGATTGATGATTTCTCTGCCCTCGAAAAAACCGTTGGCGATCTCATTCATCGTCCCGTCGCCGCCGACTCCGATGATAAGTTCAGAGCCGGCCTTGATCGCTTCCCGGGCAAGGTCAATGGCCTGGAAGGGCTTTTCTGTGAATTCGTAGGCGAACTCGTGGATATAAGTCTTGATCGCCTCTTTGATCTGTTTCCAGCGTTTCCGCGTTTTTCCCTGGTTAGACTCCGGGTTGACGATCACCTGGGCCTTGAGGCGTTTCATCTTTCGTTCCTTGAACGGGCAGGGGTTTTTTCTTGCCGAAAAGAGACGCTCCGATCACTCCGCCCAACGCGCCGAAGACTGCGAAGACCGCCATGGAAATCACCAGACTCAGCATAAACCAGGCCGGAGAGATTCCCCCCTTTCCCATTTCCAGCCATTTTTCCCAGCCCGAAGGCATATCTTCCGTGAACTGGGAGAACTGTTCCATGAACCTTTGGAGGAACTGTTGATTCAAGGCCTGAAAAGGGAGGCTGACAACGGAATCGACGACTGCGCCAATGATGCCCGCAAATATGCCGACAATAGCCCCGTCCCCGGATGTCAGGGAGACTGTTGAGTTTCTGGCCAGAAGGTAAGAGGCCAACATGGCTCCTCCGATAATCCAGAGGCAGCAAAGACAATTGACTAACGGAATCGCCATGAGCACTCCTGCCACTCCACCGCCGACGAGAGCCGGAATGAACATCCCTCTAGGCTGATTGCTCATCGTTCCTCCTCATTGATCGGATTGTCCTTATTCTAAGGGGATTGAGTTTTCGATTTCAAGGTTTATTTTCCTTCCGAACCCTTCTTTCCGATATTCTGCAATAGGTCGGCCAACCCGGTAATAAAATAAAAGGGCAACAGGGACCCCCAGAGCAATCCGATGCCAAACCTGGCGGCGTTGGACGTCTCCCATAGCCCGATCAGGTTGCCCAGCGTGTCTGTTACGATGGGAAAAGAAATCAGCATAAAGATGCTTGTCCTGGGCAAAGAAGCTTCATCAAATCCTCTCAGGAAGGGGTAAAGACTGACTCCGATGAAAAAACCTGCATAAATACCGAGACAGCGAGCGCAGACAGCCAGCGGCTGTCCAAAAATATGGAAAGACCGCGAGGAAAGCTGATGACAAACAGGAGAGAAGACTGAATAGACAAGCCTAGCTCCGGGGCGGGAATGACTCCGCAAATAGGGCGCCCAGAAAATAGCCGCAAGCCATGCACCGATCCCAATTGCGGTTAAAACATAAGTCAAAATGATGCGTTTGTTCATTCTTCCAGGCACGGCATTTTCACGCGTGGCCCCTGACCCGGAGATAGGCCAGAAACCCAATGAGGACCAGAAAATTGACCGTGATAACCGACCAAGACATGAAGCGAGCATAAGGCTCTCTTCCCATGAGGTCAAATAATGAGAGGGCGATGACCGCGAAATTCAGACATAGAATGGCCTTCCAAAAGGAGCTGTATTTATCGAAATGGGAGAGGACAAGCATGACGGCCGGAGCCGAGGAGAGAAGTGTATAGTCCCAACCCAGGGGCGAGATGAGGGGAATGAGGCTCAAGAGCAGGAAGCCATCCAGGACCCCGGGTTCTGGGGTTTTGGCTTTCCGGAGAATAAGAACAAGAACCAGCCCCGCCAGGACGGCTAGCGAGATGAGATAAAAGGCCAGAGACAGGTTTTGCCGGCTTGTCCATTTGGTGAAGAAACCGACGAGAGAGATGTTGTCCTGGCTGGAGAAAAGAGATGGAGTCGAGGCGCGAAGCGAAGACTGCCATTCCCAGAGCACCTTGAAATTTCCCCTGAGGCCATAGAACATTGAGGGCGCCAGGACAGCCAAACCCAGGACAATGATTCCTGCTCCGAGGGTCAAATACTTTTTTCGGATGATGAAATATGGAAAAAAGATGGCCGCGTAGGGCTTGAGTGCAGTGGACAAGCCGAGAAATATTCCCGAACCGGCCTGCCGGCGAGCGAGGCTTTTTCCTTGGATAAGCAGCGACATCATCAGGAGGAGCAGGAAAGTGATCAGGGCATTGATCTGCCCGAGCTGGACCTCCCTGAAGAGATATCTGGCTAAGATCAAGAATGAAAGGAAGCCGATGGTCAATGATTTCCTTTTATCGAGATGGAGGAGTTTTAAGGCGAGGAAAAAGATTAGGGCCAGGGAAACCAAGACGATCCCATACCATATTCCTTTGGCAGCAGATAGGGGAAGCAGGCTCAGCGGCAGGTAGAGAAAAGCGGAGAAGGGCAGATACTTGAATTGATAGTGTCCGTCAGAGGCACGATAAAGAGTCTCCCCGAGCCGGAGCCGCTGGGCTGCCTGATAATTCACCTCAAAATCGAGCATCTCATTTTTCACCCGGAGGAGAAAAATCAGGCATAAGGAGACGAGAAGAAGCAACAGGATAAGCGCGCTGGACGAGCGAATAGCCATGGTCTTCAAGGCTAACCGAGACCTGGCTTTTTGTCAATCTGCCCTGTCAGCCAGAGATTTTTTCATTAAGGATTTGACAGATCATAAAGCAACGTGTAAATTTGTCTCATCATGCCTTTATAGGAGGACGGAGAATGACCACGTATCATCGGGCCATCGGTCTTCTCATTGTGTTCCTTGTCACCGGAACATACATTTATTCTCAAACGGAAGATGCCGCCAGGCTCTTTGACCAGAATAAAGAAGCCGTGCTCTCACTCCATGTTTATGGGGGAAACAAAGAGCTCATCGCCAAAGGCGTCGGCTTCGGCCTGAGCGAGGATGTCATTGCCACGTGCTACCATCTCGTCAGCGAGGCGGGAGAAGTGGAAGCCACGACTTACAAAGGGAAGAAATTAAGGGTCGACGGTATAATCGCGGTGGATAAGAACTCTGACGTAGCCTTGCTCAGGATTAAGGGCAAAGTGCCCATCCTCCCGCTGGGAAATTCCGATGCGCTGAAGCAGGCAGACAGGATTTTTGCCCTCGGAGCCAACGAGTCAGGAGAGATCATGGTGTCTGAGGGAACAGTGAGAAACGTTGCCAAAATCTCCGAGACTCTCTCCATCATTGAGCCGTCTCTTGCTGTCCCTGACGGGTTCGCAGGAGGGCCGTTACTCATGCTGGATGGGCAGACCGCGGGCCTTACGCTCATCCTTGAGAAGGTGGCCAGGGTCGGAATACCGGCAAACCTGTGGAAAAATCTGCCCAGGTTGGCCAAGGCGACGCCATTCAAAGACTGGGCCAAGGAAGATTATTTTACGACTTTCGAAGGCGCCTTTCTGGCCGGACGCATTTTTAGCCTGATCGACGACCAGGGGAATGCCAAGAAATATCTGGAAAGGGTGATCAAGCTCAACCCGTCCACCACTGAGGCTTATGCCCTTCTGGCCTCCGTATATTCTCAACAGAGGGACTATTCCTCGGCCATAACTGCCTTTAATAAAGTGGTCCAACTCGACCCGAGTCGAGCCACGGCTTATTTTGGATTGGGAGAGAATTATGCCCGGATGCAGCGCTGGAGCGATGCGGTAGCAGCGCTGGAAAGGGGCGTTTCCATAAACAGCGCCAACAAGGAGGCCTATTTTGCCATCGGCAACGCCTACGAAGAGTTGCGCAATTTCACCGAAGCGGCGGAGGCCTATGAAAAATATATCAACGCGAAACCTGAAATCACCTGGACAGGTTATCTGCGTTTGGGCAGTTGCCGGATGGAGCTGGGGGAGTATGACAAAGCTGTTGCTGCTTTTGAGGAGGCTCAGAAAGGTCAGCCCAAAGACATCAATGTGAACTACAAGTTGGCCCAGGCTTATGAGAAGATGGGCCAGCTAGAGAAGGCGCAAGCCACGTATGAAAACCTCGCCGTCCTCAACCCGTCGGAAGCCGCAACCTATTATGGGCGGATCGTCATCATGTACGACAGTGCCGGCCGCTATGAAAATGCGATAGCTGCCTCCAAGAAAGTGATCGAGCTCAACCCGAAAAGCGAGATCGCGGTCTACAATTTGGGGATCATGTATCTGAAGCTCGACAGATGCGATGAAGCCATCGCGACGTTCAAGGAGGCTTTAGCCATCAGGGCGGATTACGACTATGCTTATTATAATATCGGGATCTGTTACTCCAAGCAGAAAAAATGGAAAGACGCCGTCGCCGCTTTTAAGAATTTTGTCGCGCTGGTCCCCGATAACTCGGACGCATGGCTGAACATTGGCATCGGTTACATGCAGCTGAAAGACTTCGAATCGGCTCTCGAGCCTCTCAAGAAATGCGTTGATTTGAGGCCGGATTACGGGGTGGCCCTGTTTAACCTGGCCATCGTCTACCTGAACCTCAAAGATAACCTGAGCGCGCGCGACGTTTACCGAACCCTTGTCGCCGTAGACCCAGCGCTGGCGGAAAGACTGAAAAAATATCTGAGATAAACGATTTCCGCTTGGTTATCATTTTGCTGTCGAAGGGGGGTTGTCGGCGCTTGGACAGACTTAGTTTGACTATAGACGGCTCCTTAGTTTACCATCGCTACCGAAATGATGAAACCGACACTAAAAATGTTCCCGTGCCTCCACCTTGATGGATTCGATCTTGGTGAGTGTAAAATTTAAGAGGCAATAAAATGAAATCACAAAAACTGAACTTGGTTTTCGTAATCATGTCATCCTTCATTGGATTTATAATTTTCTCTGCGTGTACGCACTTGAACATTGAACAATTGAGTGAATGAGGCAGAGCCATAATTTGCAGGATGGGAAGTTTTTTAGAGTTAACTAAAACTTTTAAAAGGAGGCACAAAATGAAACGAATAATAAAAATTTCGTATGGAAGTATTTTGCTTATAAGTATGTACTTATGTACTTCGTCATTTTTATTTGTACAGGATTATGACAGCGAACCTTGCTGTAATAGAGACATTGGTACACCAAGAGTTCAAATGCCATCTGACCAGTATACTGACTGGGGTGGGTTTATGGAGGTTAGTTCTGAGCAATATTTCTTCGAACCATCTGTTATAGAAAACCTTTGGGATGAATGCCCCATAGAAATAACTTTTAAGAACATTGATGCCCTTATGGATTGGTATAATCTTATCAATAAAATTGATACGATTTACTATAAGAAAGTAGATCCGCTTCAAATAGAGTCACAAAAAAAATTAGAGGAATTAGATTATCTAATTATTGGCACTATTATCCCAGAGAAAATAATTGGCAAAACAAAAATATGGTGCGAAGAGGGTTATGAACCTGGATCGGAAGTTTGCTGGGGAGGTAACCTGATTGGGAGTTTTCGCTTTAAATGGGAATTAGTGGATAATCATCACAATAAAGCGGTCGTCACTACTCTGGAAACACGGTGGGATGGGGAAATCCATGACTATATGGGTTATCTAAACCCGAATGATAAAAAAACATATTTTGATAAAATAACAGAGATGACAAAATCCGTGGCGAATCTCGATGAGATTATTTATGATTATGAACAGATGCCATTAAAGTGCAAAATAAAATTAGAGGATGGCCGTGATTATGTTGAGAATGGCGAGACGATTAAAATCAATTTAGCTGAAATTAACGATTTTAAAGGAAGAACAGCCAAAGAGTGGCAATATTTAATGGTGAAGGTTGATAAAGGGAAAATAACTAATGGAAAACCTTGCAGAGATTGTGGAAGAGGAGAAGAAGAATACAAGATATTTGAAGTTGGAAATGGAAATGTAGAGATCAATTATAAAGCTCCGGATGAATGTAAGAATCAAAAAGAAAAGATTTTTATTTATAACACCTGCGAACACAGGGTATATCAAGCTGGATATATTGATTCATTCAATCCTAAAAAGGAAATAGCCAACAAAGAATTTGACATTGTATGTGCACGTGGTTACATCGAATATAACCACACTGTTAAAATTGGTTATAGTTCGTTTAGTCAAAATATGTCATTCAACGGATCTGTGCCTTTCCGGATAAAACAACCATCTAAAGGCAGTAAAGATAAACCAAAAATTGAAGGTTCGGGCGATGTTAATTTCTCTGTGAACGGGGAGGCAGACAAATGTACCTGGAGTGGTAACTCTCCAATTCATGTTCAATTGGAAGGTGAAATATTAATTGAAAATGAAGGACCATATATTGAATTAAAATTCAATGAAAAGGTTCCTAATATCTGGCCAGTTACTCAATTATGTCCTGATAAAAAACCAGAAAAGATAATGATGCCTGTGATGATACCAGCTCAATATGATAAGATGAAATTTAAATTTGAAGATGGATTTTCTATAACAAAACCTTTTCAAGGTATGGGTGGCAGTGGCACATATAGTTGGACTTTACATTTGGGCAAGTAAGAATTATTAATGTTGAGACTGCAAAGAAAAACCATCTGATACATAGACTGTAAGAATCAACAGGGAGGTGTTGTCGAATCAACTGCTCTATTTTTTATCAAATAAATCAGACAGATGTATTAAACAAAATTATGGCCATTATTGGCGTATCGCTCTGTTTGACAGCAGGCCTCGACATGTGGTAAAAAAGAATCTATCCCTGCACCGGAAGAGGTGCTCTATCCATCGTCAGCGGGCCATATATTTATCAATCCTGTACGGGCAGGTGGCGGAATAGGCAGACGCGCTAGGCTTAGGACCTAGTTCCTGATGAAGGAGTGCGGGTTCGACTCCCGCTCTGCCCACATCCCTTTTGCGCCCCGTGGAGATGATGGCTTGACGGACTTTTTGCCCCGAGGCGAGGAAAACTGAAATGAGTGAAAACGAGCAGAGAATTAAGGCCAAAATTGCCAGCCCCAGTTCCAGCAAACGAGAGTTAGAAATCGAGGTCCCGGCCGAGGAGGCCGCTGAAGAGTTCGAAAAAACTCTGGCCGATTTCGCCTCGCGGGTCCGTCTCGACGGATTTCGACGGGGCAAAGCTCCCCGGGATATGGTTAAACGTCTATTTTACTCGGACATCAAGAACTCGGTCATCGAAAGCCTTGCCCCCAGGGCCCTGAAAGACAGCCTGAAGGCAGAGAATATCAACCCCATTGCAACGCCGTTGATCAGTGAGATCTCCTACCAGGAAGGCCAGCCTTTTCGGTTCAAGGCGACGGTGGAAGTTTTGCCCGATTTCGAGCTTCCTCCTTACAAGAAAATACGAGTCAAGAAGAGAGAGGTCGTGGTCGAGACCGATGAAGTCGATCGTTCCCTAGAGGAACTCCGGCAAAAATCGGCCGAATACATTCCTGTCGAGGGGAGGGGAGTGGCGGATGGGGATTATGTTGTCCTGGAGTGGAAGGGCAAAGAAGTCAAGACCAAAAAAATGCTGCCGACAGAAAAGACTTTGGTCCTGGCGGGACATCCAGACAACGAACGGCCGCTGAATGAGAACCTGATCGGCCTCAAGCCTCAAGAGTCGCGGAGTTTTGCGATTTCTTGCCCTCCGGATCATCGTCAGAAAAAAATAGCCGGCAAGACCATCGAGTATGAAATCAAGGTCATATCCATAAAAGAGAAGAAAGTTCCCGAATTGAGCGACGATTGGGCCAAAGACCTGGGTGAAGCGGAGAATTTTGCGGACCTGCGCGCGAAAGTGCGGCAGGAACTCGTTAAAATCAAGGAGGATGTCGCTCGTCGGGAAATGGGCGATGAAGTCATCAGGACGCTCTCCGATATGCTCAACGTTGAGCTCCCCGAGGTTTTGGTCGAGGAGGAAGCCGCGGCTCTGGTGAGAAGCCGGGTCCAAGCCGCGCCCGAGACGCTAACGCCAGAACATCTTAAAGAACTCGGCCAGCGCGCTAGGGCCCAGGCTGAACAGACGGTTAAAAACAGCCTTCTTCTTGATAAAATCGCCGCCGCAGAAAAATTGGATGTGACTGACGAAGAAGTGATGGGAGAAATAAAAATCCTGGCCCAGCGCAACAACATCCCCCTGGCCCAGGCTGTTGAAGGCATCAACCGCGAAGGAAAGAGGGACGACTTGAAGCACCGTCTGCTTCTTCGGAAAACCATTGACTTTTTGCTGGAGAACGCGGTATTATATTAATACTCCCGAGGCCCTTAATCCCCTTTGCTATTAAGCAAGCGGATAGGGGTAAAACGAGCGTGTGGCTCTGCCTCGCTTGCTTATTTATAAGAATAGCCTGGTTAGGCCAAAGCACTTAAGCATGGATCTGGCGAAGTCAAAAAAAAGAATGATCGATGGAGTTTCGTCCGACTAAAAGAGAGCAGTAGGAGCATTTTATGACCGGGGACGTCAACGGCAATTCTGAAATTATCCGTAATATCCCGCTCATTCCCTTGCGGGACCTGGTTATTTTCCCCTCGACCTTGGTCCCGTTCATCATCGGACGTTTGTCTTCCATCCAGGCCCTAGAAAAGGCCAATGAGAAGGACAAGATGATTTTCCTCTCAGCGCAGATGGATGCGTCTCTGGATAACCCCACGCCTAAGGATATTTACAGCCTGGGCGTCACGGCCAAGATCATCCGCACGGTCAAATCAGATGAGAAGAACGTCAAGGTCATTGTCGAGGCCAAGAAAAGGGCCCGTGTGATCGAATACCTGAGCACATACCCCTATTATCAGGTCCTGGCAAAAGTCATCAGAGAGATTGAAGACCGCAGTCCCGAGGTCAAAGAGCTCCTCAAGCGAGTCCTGGCCCTGTTTGAGGATTATCTGAAACTCAATCAGAACGCCAATATCGAATCCATTATTCCCGCCCTGAGAGACACGACTCCTGAAAGAATTACGGATATCATTTCTTCCCATCTTTATCTGCCGCTCGAAGAGAAACAGAACTTGCTTGAAACAATCAATATCCTCGAGAGGATCCGCCGTCTGAACTATCTCCTGGAGAACGAGATCCTGAAGATCCATTCCAAGCTGCGCCGGGAGACAAAGCCGGACCGTCAGAGAATCACTGGCAAAGAGCCAAGGCAGCCGAATATTTTCTCCCCGGGACCCGGGTTCAGGAAAGAAGACCAGCCCAATGAGATCGAGGAGCTTCGCCAGAAAGTCAAAAAAGCCAACATGCCCTCTGATGCAGAAGAGAAAGCCTTGAAAGAGATCGAACGACTGGAAACCATGCCTCCGATGTCAGCAGAGGCTACGGTCTGCCGCAACTATTTGGACTGGTTGCTTTCGTTACCCTGGAACAAGAAGTCCCGAGAGAAGAGAGACCTCAAGGAAGCGGAGAGGATCCTGGACGAAGACCATTATGGTTTGGATAAGGTTAAGGACCGGATTATCGAATACCTTTCCATCCGCCAGTTGGTCAAGAATCCCAAGGGCGTCATCTTGGGGTTGATTGGCCCTCCGGGAGTGGGAAAAAGCTCATTAGGCCGGTCGATTGCCCGGGCCACGGGAAGGAAGTTCGTCCGGCTTTCTCTGGGCGGAGTCCGCGATGAAGCCGAGATCCGAGGACATCGCAGGACTTATATCGGCGCCTACCCCGGAAGAATTATCCAGATGGTTAAGCGCGCCGGCACGAAGAATCCCGTTTTCCTGCTTGATGAAGTCGATAAGATGAGCATGGATTTCCGCGGCGACCCGGCCTCGGCTCTTATGGAAGTCCTTGATCCTGAACAAAATAGCACGTTTCTGGACCATTATATAGATACTGATTTTGACCTGTCCCAGGTGATGTTTATCGTCACCGCCAATATGCTTGAGCCCATTCCCCGGCCTCTCACAGACCGGATGGAGGTCATCCGCTTGCCTGGATATACAGAGGACGAAAAAATCCAGATTGCCAAGCGCTTCTTGCTGCTCAAACAGATGAAAGCCCACGGCCTAAAGGGGAACAACCTGAAGATCACAGACCCGGCCCTGCAAAAAATCGTCCGGGAATACACACGGGAAGCCGGCGTGCGCAACCTGGAGCGGGAAATCACTTCTATCTGCCGCAAGCTCGTCAAAAGAGTGGTCGAGAAGGGCAAGGACCATAAGGAACGCGTGAGCCCCAAAAACCTCGAGGCTTATCTCGGGATCCCGAAATACCGCCGCTCAGAAATCGGCAAGAAGGATGAGATCGGCGCTGCCCTGGGGATGGCCTGGACTGAGTTCGGCGGAGAGCTCCTAACCTTTGAGGCAAACAAGGTTCACGGGAAGGGGAGCTTCACCCTCACCGGTCAGCTGGGCGAGATCATGCAGGAATCAGCTCAGGCGGCTTTCAGCTATGTCCGGGGCAAAATATTCGAATTGAATATCGCTAAAGACCTCCATAAGAACTTTGATATCCACGTCCATGTGCCCGAGGGAGCGACGCCAAAGGAGGGCCCCTCGGCGGGAATAACCATAGCGACATCGATCCTTTCCTTGCTGACCGACATTCCGGTCAATAGGAAGGTGGCCATGACCGGAGAAATCACCCTCAAGGGAAAGGTCCTCCCTGTTGGCGGGATTAAAGAAAAACTCCTGGCCGCGCATCGCGAAGGCCTTCGAGAAGCAATCATTCCCATAGATAACAAAGCGGACCTGAAGGACTTGCCCAAGGTCATCAAGCAGGATCTCCGGATCCATCTTGTTGAAAACATGGATGAGGTCCTAAAAATAGCCTTGACAATGGAGCTTCCCCAGAAGCCCCTCAAAGACAATATCCCGGCAACGTCAGAGCTCTCCCAGAGGGGAGGGGAGGGCGACGGCCCGGCTGAGCCTCCTCTCACCCATTAGAATTTTTAATAAAAACAGGATTGCCTTTCGTCTCGCGCAACCGATTGTGAATAGCTAACAATCTAGACAGGACTAAGAATTCCTGAGAGGAATAAAGGATGATCAATATGAAAATTCATCGCAAGGAGGAATATGCATGACCTCAAAGAGCACAGAAATGAGAGAGTACGGCTTGGTCGACCTGGAAGAGAAGGAGATGAAAGACCTCGAAAGGATCGCCGGCCAGGCTGGTGTGGAAGACGAGGAAATCGAGGATGCCACAAAGCATAACCTTATTTTCAAAATCCTCGAGGCCCAGGCCAAGAGAAACGGCCTGCTTTTTTCCGAGGGTGTTCTGGAGTGCCTGGAGGACGGGTTCGGGTTCCTGCGCGCCCCAGAATTCAGCTATCTGCCCAGCCAGGATGATATTTATGTCTCTCCCTCTCAGATCCGCAAATTTCAGCTGCGGACGGGAGATACTATCTCCGGAATCGTCCGGCCGCCCAAGAACGGGGAGAAATACTTCGCCTTGATCAAGATCGAAGCGATCAACTTCACTCATCCTGATATCCTTCAGGACATGCGCAGAAACATCCATTTTGAGCACTTGACGCCGCTTTATCCGTTCGAAAAGATCAACCTGGAAGACGGAAATTCAAAGAACATGAATGCCCGGATCATGGACCTCTTAACCCCCATCGGCAAAGGTCAAAGAGGCTTGATCGTCTCTCCTCCCAGGGCGGGGAAGACCACGCTGCTCAAAACAATTGCCAAGTCGATCGAAAAAAATCACCCCGAAATCTTCCTGATCGTTCTTTTGGTGGCGGAGAGGCCGGAAGAGGTTACGGACTTCCAGAGAAGCGTGAGTGGCGAAGTCGTAGCTTCCACTTTTGACGAGCCGCCCGCCAGAAACGCCCAGGTGGCCAATATCGTCCTGGAAAAGGCCAAGCGGCTGGTCGAAATCAAAAGAGATGTGACAATTCTGCTCGACAGTGTGACCAGGCTGGCCCGCGCTCATAACGCCATCATTCCTCCTTCTGGAAAAGTCCTTTCTGGGGGAATTGATGCGAACGCCCTGAACAAACCCAAGAAATTCTTCGGCTCCGCCCGGAAAATTGAAGAAGGTGGGAGCCTCACCATTGTCGCCACAGCCTTGGTCGATACGGGTAGTCGAATGGATGACGTCATTTTTGAAGAATTCAAAGGAACCGGAAACATGGAGATCAACCTTGACCGTCGCCTGGTGGACAAGCGCCTTTTTCCGGCGCTCGACATCAACCGTTCGGCGACAAGAAAAGAGGAGCTCTTGATTGAAGAAAACGACCTCAACAGGATCTGGATCTTGAGGAAGGTTTTGAGCCAACTCTCCGAGGTCGAGGCCATGGAGCTCCTGGTTGAAAAGCTTTCTAAGACCAAGACAAACTCGGACTTTCTGAACGCAATGAGCAAGGGGCTGTAGGCGGGGCGGGACAAAGACTCGCTCTCGTCTAGGCAGGCCCCTTTGCTCGGGCCTCTCTCGCGGATTTTTCCTTTATCGCCTAAAGAATTTGATCGCCCTTGACTCTTCCAATTTAGCTCAAAAGCGAAACCGGAAGGCTGGAAGCTGGCTGATAACAAAAAATTGCCGGGTTGCAAGTCTTTATAAGCGGGTTTTTGGGGGGTTTTAAAAAAAAGATGGGAGGTGGGGAAAAAGGCAGAAAAGGGTTGTGATTAATTAAAAACGAAATGGCTTATATCAAAAATAAATTCAAATTGCGTCGCATAAGGAATATTATGTCAACTATAGTATTTTCTACCCAAATTTTCTAGCTCAGATAAAGCCCCCTTCTATTTTGCCTTGAGCCGAGCCAGGGTCTCTTCCAAAACCCTGATGATTTCATCTTTCGTAATATTGTGCTTTTTAAACTCGATGCGCAAATGATACGAATCGCTATGCGGAGGCGCATAGCTGAAAACATATGGTTTGGTTGTCTTTTGCTTGCCTTTGAATTTTTTGGATAGTTCTCTGGTATCCTCCCGCCTGAGACCGCGCGCCGCGATCTCCTCGATGAGGCGTTCCATGTCCTGCTCTTTTTCTTGTTTTGCGATCTCAATGAGCGTGCTGCGGCTGGAAATATCGTGGGTCTTGCACAGGTCGCGAAGGCGTTTGGGAATGCGGGCGACGTTCACGATTTCGGTGATCGTCGAGCGGGCTTTGCCGATCTTTTCGGCGAGTTGGCTATGGTTATAGCCGTAGATATCAACAAGGGTTTTAAGGCCGTCTGCCTCCTCGAAGACATCGAGGTCCTTCCGCTGGAGGTTCTCAATCAGGGCGAGCTCAAGGGCTTCGTTGTCCTTGACGTTCATTTCAATGCATGGTATTTCTCTCAAGCCGATGTTCTTTGAGGCGACATACCGGCGCTCTCCGGCGATAATCTCATAGCGGTCGTTCTTCGGGCGGACCAAGATCGGCTCAAGAATGCCTTTCGCCCTAATGGAAGCCATAAGCTCTTCGAGGTTGCCCAGTTCGCAGCGGGCCTGTCGAGGGTTGGGGTCGATCCTGTCCAGAGGGATCATGCGGATTCTTGGGCCGGCAACGCGGGCCGAGATCAAATCGACAAAATGGTCGTCGTGGCGCATCACGATCGTGTCGGGCAGACCGGATCTTTTAGTTTTTCGCACGCTCGATAATCTCCTCAGCAATCTTTTTATATTGAAAAGCTCCCACGGAATTCGGAGCATAGGTAAAAATGCTCTCCTTATAAGCGGGGCTTTCTTCGAGTTTGACGCTCTTGGAAACATAAGTCTTGAAGACCAGCCTGCCAAAAACTTTGCGGATCCTCTTGACAACGTCTTTGGAAATATTGGTGCGCTTGTCATGGAGCGTAATAAGAATTCCGAGAACGCGAAGATCCGGGTTGGCCACCTTTTTGACTTTGTCGATCGTCTCGAGCAGGTCGTCGGTTCCCTCGAGGCATAAGTACGATGATTGGATGGGAATCAAAATGTGTGTTGCGGCCACTAGGGAGTTTAAGGTGATAAGGCCGAGGGTTGGCGGCGTATCGATAACAATATGGTCATATTGAGGCTTGATCGGCTCAATAATATCCTTGAGGCGAAAATGGCCGTCGATCTCGCCGAGCAACGAGGGCTCCAGCTTGGCCATAGAAATTCTCGAGATGGCAATGTCGAGGCCGGGAATGGTGGATTTGGCGATAATGCTTTCAAATTTTTGTTCCGGCCGCATCATGACGTCGAACAGCGATTTGGGATGCTCGGACGGGTCGTTCAAGCAGGAAACTGTGCTGTGAGCCTGAGGATCCGTGTCAATCAGGAGGATCCTATTTCCCATTAACGCGAGGGCCGCAGAGACGTTGAGGGCGGTCGTGGTCTTTCCCACTCCTCCTTTTTGATTAGTAATGGCGATGATCACAATCGGGCCTCCAAGGCGCGAGAAAATATAGGTCATTAGGATAATCAATGAAAAAAGAAAATGCAAGAAATTTAATGGAAAAAAAATCGGGTCGATTGCGCAAAAAGGGGAAAGAAGTATATATGTTCAGGGGACTCTAAAAGGAAGGGATATATAAAGGAATGTCGGCATGCCGACATAGGGGCAAGCAGTTGAAAATAAATAAATTAAATTTGAATGGATCTCCCCTATCCGGGCATTTTGGGGTCAAGAATGATAATAATTTTATCGATATCGAGGTGAAAAGCGGACGGCTCAAGGGCTTCTTGAGAAATGGGGTGAAGGACGGAGCAGCATGGAACGGTCATGATTGAAACGATGAGGGATTTTATATTGTTCTCATAAAAAATCTCGGCCGACTTATCCACATATCGGTTTGTATCATCGAGCTTGGGGCAAGCGATAATAGGCCTCTTGCCCTCAGGGAGGTCGTGGTGGAGACTTGCAAGGGGGAAAGCTGTGCAATCGGTGGCGAGTAGTCAATCGGAAGACTTAAACTTGGGCGCGTGGGGAGACTCCAGATGTAGCTGGATCGGCCAATGGCGGAGCTCGGAGGCGCCAAAAATGGGGTTTTGATGTGTGTCCGCGGGAACTCCATGCCCCTTTCCTGCGGCCGTGGTTCCCCTTCTGAAAAGGGCTTGTTCATAAGTCGCGGCAGGGTTATAGGCTTCGCTTTGCCTCTCGACTATTGCAAGGGGTCTTGTTGGGCAGACGTCCGAACGGACCCGCATCCGGTCGCAATAGATTTCTTTCAACAGAACAGCCCCGTTTTCCTTATCTAAGGCGAGGGCTACTCGCCCGCGCAAGCTGTCGTATAAAGTCCGCAGCCGTTCCAGTTCTCCCAGCAAATTTCGATAATTTTCCTTTTGGGCACTCCAGTCCTCTTTTTTTGGCAAATCTCACCAAAGGATATGATTCGCCTTTCGGCCAGTCTTTGATTAAAGTCAAAAAGTCAAGAGGAAAGCGCCTTCCGCATTTTCAGGCATTCTCGGACCTGGATTTGTTTCCCCCGGACTTCAATCAGGCCTTCCTCCTGCATTTCCCTCGGATTTCTGGAGAGAGCCGGGCTAATTGTGCCCAAAAGCCTGGCCAGGTCAGATTTCTTGATACCGAGTTCCACAAGGCAGGCCTTCTCTCCCTGGCATTGAGAAAGGAGATACTGAATCAGCCTCTGCCTGACCGTCCGATGACCGAGAGATTCAATCCGTTCGTTGAGAACGAGGCATTTTCTCGCCAGCAAGACAAGAAAAAAGCGGCCCAAATAGGTATCGGTTTTGACTTTCTTAAAGAAGGTTCTAGTTCCACCTCCCGGCCTTTTTCGTCCATTTTGAAAACGCGGACCTGCCCTTTGAGGATATAAAAAACCAGTGGCGTTCTGCTCGGCCTTGAAAACGACGGCATTTTTGGGGTATGCCCTGGTGGTTCCCAGAGCCATAGTTTTGCTGTGCAGACTCTCACTCTTCATCGGCCTCTCCCCCGCCCGAATACTTGGCCTTTTTGAAGAAGTGTTGTAAATTATTGATAATAAACAAGATAATTGGCTCTCACGAGCGATCGACCGGAAGAATCAGGCAGGTGGGGCCTCCCCTGCCCTTGAGAAACTCTGATAGGCCAAGAGTGCGGACAGTGAATCCGGCCAGGCGAAGGCTCTGCGCGGCCAGAGCGTTTCTTTTTTCGACAATAACCGTCTTGTCTCCCAGGGCAATGACATTGGCGCTCGATGATTCATTCTCATGGATTTCGATTGTGGCAATTCCCCGGAAAAAGTCTTTGGGAAACATACCTTGATAGCACAGGACCGTGTCGGAGCTGACCATGCTCATGGCGCCGCCGAGGTGCAAGTGGGTCGGCGGCAGAATGATCGTCCTCACTTCATAGTCCATTCGGGCGAGGAGCCGTGACAATTGACTTGCACCAGAGGAATTCGTTCTCTCGGAGCGTCCGATAAAAGCCGCCTTGCCGGCCAGGATGACGTCTCCCCCTTCAACGCTCCCCGGCGCTTCGATCTTGCCGGCGCAGGGTACCTTGAGAGAATCCAGGGCCGCAGCAGCCCAGGCTTCCTCTCCCCGTCTTGTTCGAAGTCCCATCCTCAGCTGAATATACCCTTTGGGCGTGACCAGGCTTGTGTCCCGGACGAAAACAGAATTCGGGTGGCCGGACAGCTCTTTGATCTTGACCACCTGGCTGCCCGATGCCTTGAGCAACCCCTGGAGCTTGCGGTGTTCGGCCAAGGCTTTTGTCCGGTCAGCAACCTGCCCGATGTTATGTTCCTTCAGATTGGCTACACTAAAGTACTCTCTATTTGGTTCACAGACTACGACGCGCTGCAACTTGTGACCTTCGTTTTTGACCATGTTGTTTTGCTTTCTCCAAATCTCCCGAATCCCGCGATTTTTTAGTATCGCTTGAGTTTGAAGCTCGAGGCAATCTGACGCACGATTTTTGGGGCCTTCTTCCCCTCGACTGTCCAGACGAAAACTTCAAGGCCGCGGCCGATGGCCGCTGCTGATTTCAGGCCCTGGGGAGAATCGGCGTAAAAAATTCTGTGATGCCGCGCTCTTCCTTTCTCGCGGCGGCCATGTGGCACGAGCTTCTCCAGAATCTTCCACATTCTCTGCTCCGCGTCCTGCCAGGGGAATATTACCTGCTGCTCTAGCACGGCTTTTGTCCCGTCCGGACCTTCGAGCCCCATAACCGTCGGGTTTGGCCAGGTGGCGTCGAGCCCAGAAAATCGGAAATCAGCCGGTTTCTTGACCTTGACCCCAAGCCAAGGATTATCATACCAGTTGTCCTTGATCTCAAAGGGTTTTGCTCCAGCGGGAACAATATAGGTTATTCTCGCGATCTTATACTCGAGGATTTCGATTCCGACCTGGCCGAAAACTTGTTGAGCGGAGCCAAGCGCAATTTCCCCCCAGCCGTCTATTAGCGATGAAGAGGCACAATAAAAGCGGGTTGCGTCGGCGACTCCTTCATTGACGATGGCCGCGTCCAGCGGTATCCACTTCTCCCCTACTCTGATTTCTGTCCAGGCGTGGCCCCCGAACATTCCAAGGGCATAGACGTATCCCATAACCACTCTTGAGGGTATCCTGGCGGCGCGGGCCAAAGAGGCCAGCAGCGTGGCGTAGCCGATACAGGTTCCGCGGCGGTCTCGGAAAATCTCCGTCGCCGGCGCAAAAGCAATACCCAAATCAAATTTCATGTTTTCGGCCACCCAGCGTTCCAGGGTGAGCGCCGCGGATAGAATATCCTTATGCTTGGCCACGAGCCGCTTAGCCAAGTCTTCAATCCCCGGATCATCGGATTGGATATAAACGTTGGGTTTGAGGTAGGCGCTGTTTTCCTCGGTCATGGCCACGGGAAAGCTCAATCCTTTGGCCCGCTTGGGCCGCTGGATTTCGAGGTCGAGCGTTTTTTCAGTTTGGGCAAGAACTTTCTGGGTTGGGCCGTTCATGTCGGGCCAGCCCAGACCCGGATTCTTATGGCTCAGCCTGAGCCTCATCCTGTCGATGGTCTTCGCTCGGGGAAGGCGGATATTCGCTGGCACGATCGACCTCTTATAAATCTCTTCCGGAAGCTCTCCTCCAGCCGCTGCTGCCAGGGCTGTTGCCTTATCCGAACGCAGAGCCTCTGTCGTGCCAAAAGGCCCTGATTCCTCCTGTTTAACAACATTTCCAAGCCGGTCGAGCCAGACAGTGCGCTTGACGGCCACGCCTGAGAAAATCTCTTCAATCTTAAGCGCGGGGACATTCTCATCTCCCACCGCGAGCGTTTCCTCGGAAATCAGAGTCCTTTCCAACTGACTCACCCGGGAAGCTTCGGGAATGAAGGTCTGGGCGGTGACCTTATCGCCGGGATTTTTGAGTCCCAGTACGGAGAGCCTACGGATTCCCTCCGGGCCATAAAGCTCGCCCGCGTAATTCAGGGTGCGAACATATTTTTTCCCTCCAGCATCGCTCTGGATCTCGATCATCCCCGGGGTGATAAGGGCTTCCGCGCTTGTTTTCTGATTGGAGGCCGTCATTTCAGATTGAACGGCCCGGAGCCGGCCCTCAACGGATTCCTCTGCGGTGGAGACAAACCCGAGTTCCACTTTGACGGCAAGGCGGTTAAGCACCAGCCGCATTTCCGAGGCAGTTTGAAGTACGCTGCCTTCGCCTTCCGGGGTGAGAACGGGCAAGGTGCGGAGGTTCTCGTGATAATATCCTACCGTATTGCCGCCGATTTTTATGACATACCAGACGTCGTGCCCGGTTTGGGGCTGGCCTTGAGGAAGGGTCCCGGCACAGGGGGGCGGTGCAATCTGCAGGATGAAAATAAAAACCGGGATAAAAACTGCAGCAAAACGAAATTTCACCCGGCCCACAGCGAACCTAAAAATTGAGTTCATATCGTGTTATCTCAAGGACGTTATTTTGCCCCGACCGCCATTATAGTTTATCCCTATCGCCCGGGTTGAGGCAACATCGCCGAATAAAAAGCAAGCTTCTCTGGGAATACGGGGTTGGGAAAGGGCGAGAGCAGTTGCCTTAGGGGGAATTTTTAACTGACGCGATAAGTAGTAAGGGCGGACGTTTAGCAGACCGGACGCCGGCGCCTGCGGTTTTTGATGAGACGGCTGGTCAATACAGCCAAACCTCCGATCATCAGGCCGACAAGCCCGAACAATTTCCAGTTTCGGACCTTTAGCATCTGACTCCTCCGCTAATTTTGTCGCAGGACGGCCTTTTTTATGGACCAAATGGCTGTGGCCATAATCTGGCCGGATCAGTCCTCAGTATTTTTATCGAAATAGTATGCTATATTTCACAGCCTTTGAGCAGGTGGCGAATGGACGAAGCCTATCTCTTGTACCTTCCCATGACCTGACCCTGGGCGAGGATGTGCCCCTCCATGGCTTTGAGGAGCTCCGCCTTGGTCGCTCCAGCGGGGAAGCCGAGGACCGTGTCCAGAGCGTAGAGCTTGAAATAATATCTGTGCGTTCCGCCGGGAGGTTGGAGATGACCCAATGGACCCAGGTCCCCATCGGGGCATCGGGGTCGTCGCTGATCAAGGCGAAACTCTGAGTTTCCGCGGGCGCTCCGGACCACGAAAGAGGTGGCGAGAGATCCGCCCCGTCGCAAGTGTAGCGGCGGGGAATCATCCCTTAAATTTTTCCTCGATAATGCTTCGTTTCACCTTCAAAGTGGGGGTGATTTCTCCCTTTCCAATATCAAAATCCCGGTCGAGAAGGGCGATTTTCTTGATTTTTTCATACGGGGCAAGATGGGGCGTGCTCCTGTCCACCTCTTCCAGCAAAAAGTCCCGAATGGCCTCTTTTTGGACCGGCTCTTTCGGGCTGATATAAGAGACATTCTTCAGCTTGGCATATTCTTCGCTTCACGGCTCCTCCCCGTCTAAGCTCAGGCCAGTGGCTTCGAAACCAGGCTCGTTTTACCCTGGCAGCCGCAACCTTGAGGTTGCGTTTTTTAAAATCGCAAGCTAAAGCTTGCGACTACCAAGGCTTGCTTTTTCTATTCGCGGAGCCGTGCTCGCTCGTCCCTCCACGGGTTTTTTCAACTACTCGCTTTCGCCTTATCCCCAGATACCTCGCTGCGAGCGGGGCCTGGGGCTCCGCAGTGCCACCCAAGTTTGATGACAGCTAAATTATCATAGAAAAAAGACGATTAAGGCAAAAACGTATCCCAAAAAGCTGTTGTTTTTTTGACATTTGCCTCAAGATGGCTTAAAATTTGTAACTAAAATAATTACGTTTTTGCCACAATGCCATGAAGTTACAAGCAAGAATAAGATACGCTATTCGGATCCTGGTCGAGATCGGGAAAAATCCGGACATACCTCTTTCCCTGCCGATAGTCGAAGAAAAACAGCACATTTCTGCGAAGTATGCCAGGCAAATCCTCCAGCCTCTTGAAGACAAAAGAATTGTCGGGAGCAGGCGTGGAATGAAGGGTGGATATTTTCTAAAGAAAAAAGCATCCAAGATTTCATTAATGGAGGTGATTGCTGCTTTAGCGGAAAAGGTGAAAGTTGCCCCCTGCCTGGAAACACCCGGAATCTGCGAACGAGAGGAAGTCTGCGGCGCTAAGACAAAGTGGGAAGATCTTCAGGGCCTGATTGAGAAGTTCTTCAAAAAGACGACAATCCAGGACGTGATCGACCGGGAAAGAGAGTAGTCTCCGTTTTAGCGGCGGGCGGCCATGGTTTCTTCCAATCGCAGTCCTTTATTTTTGAAATAATCACTGATATATTTTCTCCCGATTGTTTCAAGTTTCGGCTTGATCGAATTCACCGTCATTTCAGCGGTCATCTCTTCCTTGACGTTGAAGAAATTCCGCTTCCAGTGAATCAGATAACCTGAGAGGCAGATGGGCTGGTATCTTTTATAGAACCTTTTGTTGAAGACGTCGAAGATAGACTTCTTTTTTCGGTCTAGGCTGTTGAAGTCGATCCTGGCCCCCAAACCCAGAAGCTCATCCCGGCGTTCCCTGCGCGTCTTGAAATTATAGAGGACGGGAAGATAGCTCACCCTGTATTCTCTGGCAAAACTCTTAATGACTTCCAAAAATTCGGGATAATTATCGGCTGTTGCCAATACTCGCTCTCCGTCCGGGGCCTGCTCCCAGTTGGCGCCATCCGTGAATTCTGGGATCTCATTTTCCAGGGCATAGATAATGCTCTGCAGCATCATCGACGCCCTGCAGGGGACGCACCAGGCAATCTCACTGCCGTACTGGCTCTTTGTCTCTTTATAGGTTTTGACCGCCATCTCTTTGAATAGCTCTTTGATCTCGATAAATGAATAAATGAATTTATTTTCCCCGTGAAGGCTCTTGAGCAGGCCGATATTGGCTTGATTCGCCTTCAAAGCGAAATGAAGATAGCCTTTGTTGAAGGTTACCAGGTGAACCCTGTCGTATTGAGGTGCAAGATAATGGGCGGCGTACAAAGAATCAATCCCGCCTGAAAACTGGATAATGACTTCTTTTTTCAATTTTTTCTCCTAGATTCAGAGGAAGGTTAAACCCTCAAAAATAAGGAACGAGGCCAGAACCAGGGTGCCGAACACAATCAGGTTGAAATATTTATAGACGGCTCCCGCAAGCGAAGAGGAAAAACCCATCAGTCTTCCGCCTACCTTGCATCTGGTCGCTGAATCAAAAAGGAAAGGCTCATTGAGGATTCTATCGATCAACCCGCTCTCCAATTGTATGAAAGTTTTTAAAGCTCTGAGTCGCCTGGCGGCAAGGGTTGGGCTGAACAAACTGCCCACGGATAAAAGTGCGACGCGGAGGCCGCCAAAAGCTCCAACCATAAGGAACAGGGCCACTGGCAGAATCATCCATTGCTTTTTTCTTTTTCTCAACGCGCAGCAGGCCATCGATCCTCCTCCTTTAGTGTCTAAAAAATTTCAGGACGCTTCGCAGTGAGCGGACCATTGTATCGATCTCTTCAAAGGTGTTGTAGACGCCGAAAGAAAACCTCAGAGAGTCAGGCTTTTTGTGGCTGTTGTACCAGGAATGGAGGCAGTGCTTTCCATAGCGGGCCATGATGTTTTCGGATTCGTTCAATATTTTGGAAGCGTCGGCCACAGGAATCCCCTCGATCCAGAGGTTGGTGATTCCGGAACGCAGCCGGGAGTCCAGCGGGCCGATGAATTGAACTCCGCGGATCTCAGACAGCCGGCTTGTAGCATGGGCATTGAGCTCTTTGATGTGCTCGTAGATATTTTCTTGCCCGATTTTGCGGATATAATCCACAGCAACGCCGGCTCCGATAGCTCCCGCATAGTCCTGTAACCCCGCTTCAAACTTGTCGGGAAGCGGCGAGATCTTTGCCGAGCCATAGGTAATGTCTTCGACCGTGCCTCCTCCGGCCAGAAATTGGGGAAGCTTATCCAGAAGCTCCTTTTTCCCGTAAAGGATACCGGTCCCTGTTGGGCCCAACATCTTATGGACTGAGGCCACCATGAAATCGATGTCGAGCTTTTGGACATCGATGGGCCGGGAGAGGGCCGCCTGGGCGGCATCCACGCAAACCCAGGCCTCGTTTTTATGGGCGATCTGAATTATGTCTTCGATGGGAAAAGTAACGCCGGACAGGTTTGAAGTGTGGAGCACGGACACGACTTTGACTTCCGGAGTCATCCGCTCTCGATACTTGTCCAGGTTAAAGGTTGTATCCGGATTTGTGGGGATGATCAGCCTTTGGATCTTTTTCTTTTTCTCGAGGAGCTGCCAGGGGAGAAGGTTTGAGTTATGTTCGATGTCTGAAGTGACAACAATATCGCCGGGGTTGAATTCGATGGTGTTAGCCAGGAGGTTAAGACCTTCGGTGGCGTTGCGGACAAAGATAATTTCTTCGGGATAGGCGGTATTAAAAAATTTGGCGATTTTTTTTCGAGCTTCTCCGTATTTTTTAGAGGTCTCGGAACCAAACCAATGATCGGTCCGGCCGTGGCAGCCCGGAAAATTATTGTAATAATCGAGAATGGCTTCGGTCACAGGCCTAGGCTTGAGAGTCATGCAGGCGTTGTCAAAGTAGATAAGGGGCTTTTTTTTGATCGTCTGGTGCAGGGGAGCAAAGTCATCTCTCAGCTTGTGTACATTCAAGCTCATTAAGACTTCATCCTTCGGTTGTTTTTAATTAAATTGGCAGCTGAATACATTTCAATATTCCCTCTCCCTGCCGAAATCGTTGAAAAAGGATATCCGTTAGAATTGTTTTCATCAGTTACGCTCGAGGTCAGCTTTATACTCGGCTCGCCATAAATCTAAAAGCGTTCCAATTCTTGACTTTAGCTCGTTCGAGCTAAATTGTAACTAAATTAGTTACATTTGTCAATCAGATATTGTATCCAAAGAATAAAATTGACGGAATCTTGCCGATGAAATGGATTGTTTGGCTGACAATCCCTTTTTGTTCTGGGGGAGAATTAGACGGCTGATGGAAGAAGATTTGAAGCATCGGGGCAATACTCTGGCGTCATTGGCGCCAGACGAAATTATGGGCTGGAAGGCAAAGGAAGAACGGACCTATGATCCGCGGACAATTTTTGATTATATCGACGGTGCCGGGGAAGTCTACCGGTCCTATAATTTCAAAAATTTGCTCGCCCGTCGGTTTGAAAAGGAAGGGCAGACAGACCCAGTCGTTGATTTTTTTGATATGGGGCTGGCGAGCGATGCCTTCGGTGTCTTCACCCATGACCTCTAAGGAGAGGATCCTGGCATCGGCCAGGGCTCAGCCTATAAAGGAGGATTGCTTTCTTTCTGGAAGGCATGAATCGGACCGACCTGCGCGAGGACTTCCCCTGGGGAGGGCTCGAACGGGGAGGTTTAAGCACACATTTCTTCCCCGGCACTTTTTTTTAATTCTTCGGGTAAAAGAGCTCGAGAGCAAATAGTGATTTATCCCGAGGCCCTGGCCGAAGCCCCGTTAACCGCGCCCTTTGATGCTGAAAAACGACCATGGGCTCTTTGGTTTTCTAGATGTGTTTAGGCCATACCGGGATTTTTGAGTCCTAGAACGGAGAGCCTACGGATTCCCTCCGGGCCATAAAGCTCGCCCGGGTTGAGGCAACATCGCCGAATAAAAAGCAAGCTTCTCTGGGAATGCGGGGTTGGGAAAGGGCGAGAGCAGTTGCCTTAGGGGGAATTTTTAACTGACGCGATAAGTAGTAAGGGCGGACGTTTAGCAGACCGGACGCCGGCGCCTGCGGTTTTTGATGAGACGGCTGGTCAATACAGCCAAACCTCCGATCATCAGGCCGACAAGCCCGAACAATTTCCAGTTTCGGACCTTTAGCATCTGGCTCCTCCGCTAATTTTGTCGCAGGACGGCCTTTTTTGGTGGACGAAATCGGCCTGGCTGGGAGCGCCTGTGAGAGCTGCTGTTCGTACCAGACCTCTGCTCTTTTGCTTACCAGCGCGGACGGAGAGGGACAGCCCTGCTTTCAATTCAGGTTTTGTGCTCTAAAGAAACGTTGTCGAGATAATCCAGCTCGTCCTTGGTCAGCTGGATTTTCATACTTTCTGCGTTCTCCGTGGCCTGGGTGGTCCGAGTCGCGCCCGGGATGGCAACGACTGTCTCTCCACGTGAGTGAATCACCCAGCTGAGGGCGACCTCGGCGAGCGAGCCGTTGTGGTGTTGCGCGACCTCCCGCAACGCCGCGATCACGGGCCGGGAGCGCTCAAGGCCCTTGGGCCTGAATGCGGACAAGTATTTTCTGTAACCGCCTCTGCTCCGGATCAATCCCGGATTCTCATGGAATTTTCCAGAGAGAAGCCCTTGGGCCAATGGAGAATACGCGATGATAGAAATTCCGAGCTCGCGGGCTGTTTCCAGAATGCCGTTCTGCTCGATTCTCCGGTCGAGCAAACTGTAGCGGACCTGATTTGAGACAAGCTGCAGGCCTTCGTTCTGGAGGAGCCGATGCGAGACTCTCATCTGCTTGGCTGAAAAATTGCTGACTCCGATATAGCGAATTTTACGATTCCGGACCAGCCCAGCCATGGATTCGACCTGCTTCTCAATCGAGGAAAAAGAAAAAGGATTGTGGATTTGATAGAGGTCTATAGGAAAACCGGCCAGCACTTCCAGCCTCCGGTCGATCGTTTTGGCGATCGACCTGGCCGTCCGGAAAATTGGCCGCCATTTGGTGGCGATGATGATATCTCCAGGGATTCTTCCCAATGTGTTGAGAGCTTGCGCAAGGGCTCTCTCTGATTCTCCAGCGCCGTAAGCTTCGGCCGTATCAAACCAATTCACCCCACCCCGGAGGCTGGCTTCAACGATTCCGGCAATCTCCGCTTCGGGCAAATTGGGCCAATAGCGTCCGTTCAGTCCTCTGCCTCGGCTGAACTGCCAGCATCCCAGCCCGACCGGCGAGACCATCAGCTCGGATTGTCCCAGTCGTCTGAGAGGAGGAATGGATGCGGCCATAATCTTATCCAAAATATTTCTATCGAAATAGTATGGTATATTTCACAGCCTTTGAGCAGGTGGCGAATGGACGAAGCCTATCTCTTGTACCTTCCCATGACCTGACCCTGGGCGAGGATGTGCCCCTCCATGGCTTTGAGGAGCTCCGCCTTGGTCGCTCCAGCGGGGAAGCCGAGGACCGTGTCCAGAGCGTAGAGCTTGAAATAATATCTGTGCGTTCCGCCGGGAGGACAGGGGCCACCGTAGCCGATCTTTCTGAAATCATTGCGACCCTGGCGGGCGCCATTTTTAAGGTCCTTTTCGGGCGGGACCGCTTCGTGGAGTTCGCTCGCGCTCGCCGGCAGGTTGTAGATAACCCAATGGACCCAGGTCCCCATCGGGGCATCGGGGTCGTCGCTGATCAAGGCGAAACTCTGAGTTTCCGCGGGCGCTCCGGACCACGAAAGAGGTGGCGAGAGATCCGCCCCGTCGCAAGTGTAGCGGCGGGGAATCATCCCCCCTTCTTCAAATGCAGTGCTGGTGATTTTTAGGTCCATCATCTCTCCTCCTCTAGAGAAAATTGTCCCTATAAACATCAAGAGAATGGTCGGCCAGAGGCATTGCCTTTGATGCATCTCTCACTCCTTGTAGAGAGAGTCGATCACACCCTTAAATTTTTCCTCGATAATGCTTCGTTTCACCTTCAAAGTGGGGGTGATTTCTCCCTTTCCAATATCAAAATCCCGGTCGAGAAGGGCGATTTTCTTGATTTTTTCATACGGGGCAAGATGGGGCGTGCTCCTGTCCACCTCTTCCAGCAAAAAGTCCCGAATGGCCTCTTTTTGGAGCAGGTCTTTGGCGCCGGCATAAGGAATGTTCTTGAGCTTGGCGTAATCCTCGAGTTTTTCGAGATCCGGGACGATGAGGGCCGAGATGAATTTTCTTTTGCCGCCGATGACCACGGCGTTCAGGATGTACGAATTTTGCTTGAGCATGTTCTCGATCGGCTGCGGAGCGATGTTTTTTCCGCCCGAGGTGATAATCAAGTCTTTTTTCCTGTCGGTGATGGTGAGGAAGCCCTGGTCATCGAGATGACCGATGTCTCCTGTCTGGAGCCAGCCGTCCAGCAGAGTTTCCCGCGTCTCCTCCTCTTTCTTGTAATAGCCCCTCATAATGTTTGGTCCCCGGGCCAGGATCTCTCCGTCAGGCGCAATCTTCACCTCTACGCCCGGGATAGGCTTTCCCACTGTTCCGAATTTCAGGTCATTGAACGTATTCACGGCAATCACCGGGGAGCTTTCGGTTAGGCCATAGCCTTCCAAGACGACCAGGCCCAGGGCGAAAAAAAACTCGGCGATGTCCTTTGACAGCGGCGCTCCTCCGGAGACGAAGAAGCGGACCCGGCCGCCGGTTTTTTCGAGAATCTTGGAGAAGACGAGCTTACGAGCGAGGTTGGCGCGGAAGCGAAGGGAGCCTGAGACAGGCTGATGAAAAAAGCTTTTTTCGCGATATTGCTTCCCTGTTTTAACGGCCCAGAAAAAGATCTTTTTTTTCAACCCGGACCCGGCCAGAATCGTGTCCATGACCTTGGCGTAGATCTTTTCAAAAAGCCGGGGGACGCTAACCATAATGGTTGGCCGAACCTCGATCAGGTTGTCGGCCACAGTCTCGACGCTTTCGGCATAGGCGATGGAACAGCCTTTATAGAGGAAGGCAAAGATAACCAGCCGCTCGAGCACGTGGGAAAGGGGAAGGAACGACAAGTCTGTATCTTTATCTCCGAAATCAATAATTGAAGCGAGTGTCTTGATATTGCTGACGAAGTTAGCGTGAGTGAGCATGACTCCCTTGGGAATCCCCGTCGTGCCGGAGGTATAGATAATGGAAGCGAGATCATCCGGTTTGACAGTAAGGACGATTTCTTCAAAAAGGCCGGGACGTTGGGCCTGGATTTTTTCTCCGCGCTCCAGGATTTGCGACAGGGGCAATAGTCCGTCCTGAGTCTGGGTCTCAAAGGTGATGAAATTTCTCACTAAGGGCAGGTCCTTTTTTACGGCTGCCACTTTCTCCCAAAGTGCTGGTCCGGACACAATAACGACCTTGGCGTCCGAGTCATTGATGATATATTTGACTTGTTCAGGGACCAGTGAGGTGTAGACTGGAACCGTTATCCCTCCAAGAGAGAGAACGGCGTAATCCGTGATTGTCCATTCGGGGCCATTATCGGCAAGAAGAATCACCTTGTCGCCATGGCTCACGCCTAACTCGTGCAGCCCCAGGGCCAGGCGGATGACCCTGTTTCTGAATTCTTCCGTGGAGATGGAGACATAGCGCCCCTCTTTTTTGGACAGCATAATGTCCGGCTTGGGATATGATTTGGTCAGATGAAGAAACATTTGCGGAAGGGTATCGGTCATGGATTCCTCCTTCTGTCATTAAGATACAAAAAAATGACCCTGTTTGTCTAACTCTTGTAAAAAAACCTGCAAAAGAATAACCTAAGGAGAGAAATTTTCTAAGAACCGATGGCTCACAAGATCGAAATCCTGTCCCATGGCCGGATAATCAAGGCCAAAGAAAAAGAGGTTCTGGCCGATGCGATCCACCGGGCCGGCATCCCCTTGAGCCTCTACTGCGACAAGCGTGGTCTGTGCGGGAAGTGCTTTATTGAGATCCTCAGGGGCCCGCGGCCGCCTCTCGGCGAAAAAGAAGAGTTCTGGGTCAAGCAGAAAACCCTAGGGAAAAACTACAGGTTGGCCTGCCAATACAGAGTCAGCAAGGATCTCGTGATCAATGTGCCTGCTCTGTTCACGTCTCGAGCTGCGCCGGTGCTTCCGGCCATCCCGCGGTCGGCCTTTCCTCCTGACCCCGCGGTCAAAAAATATTTTCTTGAAGTTGAGGCACCGGATATCGTCTCTCCTCATTCTCTTTTCGATAAGCTCGTAGAGAATCTCGGATCCAGGCATCTGGACATTCCCGTCGAGGTGCTGAATGCGCTGGGGCGAACCTTGGCGAAAGGACGGCACAAAGTGACCGTGACGGTATATCGGGAAAAGGAAATCCTCGCCGTGGAGCCCGGAAACACGATCGACCAGAACTTCGGGCTGGCCGTTGACATCGGAACGACGACTCTGGTTATGGACCTTGTTGACGTGAATTTCGGGAAAACGCTGGATACCGTGGCCGCTCTGAACAACCAGGTGACGCGGGGAGCAGACGTGATCTCGCGGATTGCCTATGCAACTCTTGCTCCCCAAAACGCTGTCGAACTCAGGAGCGTGGTCCTGGAAGCTCTGAACGGGATGATCGGACGAATTCTCGCGAAAAATGGCCTCTCCCCTAACTCGGTGTATGAAGTCGTTGTCTCTGCCAACACAACCATGAATCACCTGCTCCTTGGAATTCCTGTCGATACTCTTGCCGTGGCTCCTTATCATGCCGTCTTTTCCCGTCTTCCGGCGCTCTCAGCGCGGCAGGTGGGTTTTGACGTTCATCCGCAGGGCAAGGTCTATTTGGCGCCGAACATCAAAAGCTTTGTCGGTGGAGATATCGCTTCCGGCCTCCTGGCTGCGCGGGTGTCTTCAAAGAGGGAGAATTTTCTCTTCATTGACCTGGGGACAAACGGCGAGATTGTCCTCAAAGCCGGGCCCAAGCTCCTAGCCACCTCGACTGCGGCAGGCCCGGCCTTTGAGGGGATGAACATCAGCTGCGGAATGCCGGCGCTTCCGGGCGCCATATATAGGGCTGAGGAGGGGCGGACGATCAAAACATATACGCTTGGGAACACGCCGTCGCGGGGGGTCTGCGGGACCGGCCTGATTGACCTCGTTGCCCTTTTTCTTAAAAGGGGTTTGATCTCGCCGCGCGGAACGATCCGAGGCTCGGCAAAAAAAATCCGGGTCAAACGAAACATTGTTTTTACGCAGGAGGACATCCGGCAGATGCAGCTGGCCTGCGCCGCCATTAAGACAGGAATCCGGATGATGCTCAAGGCTAATCATCTCGCGGAGCGAGACTTGCACGGGATCTATATTGCCGGCGCCTTCGGTAATTATCTGAATATCAAGAATAGCATGGCGATCGGGCTTTTGCCCCGGGTTGAGGAGCGCAAACTCGCCTTCATCGGAAATTCTTCTCTTGCCGGGGCCAGACTCCTTCTGATCTCCGCCCCAGAAAGAGAGAGGATCGAGTCCCTGACTCAGAAGGTCGAGTATGTTTCCCTGGCCGCCAACCATAAATTCCAGGAGCATTTCATCAAGGCTCTGCAATTTGAACCCTGGCCTTAGGGAGCAGTGAAATCGTTATTCTCCGGAGTTCGGAACTCAATGAGATTTCGGCCGTCTGCCGGCGTCGACGAAGATCTTCTCCACTCGATGTCAAGAACTAAATCAGGCTTCCGCCTCCCATACATTCCCCAGCCCGGGTGTGGAGACATGGAATCCCTTTTGGTTCTTCAAATAATCGGCCAGGTTCAGGGCGACCTTCCTTTCTCCGTGGGCGAGGAAAAGGAGCGGAAGAGGCTGGCGGAAATGATCCAGCCATAGAACTAAGGCGCTGCGGTCGGCGTGGGCAGAAAAACTCTGGATTTGTCTTATTTTCGCTCGGACGCTGTGATACTGGCCAAATATCCTCACCTCTGGCTGACCTTCTAGGATTTGCCTCCCCAGCGTCCCTTCGGCTTGATAGCCGACGAAGAGCAAAGTTGCTTCGGGCCGGCTGATGTTGTGGACGAGATGATGCTTGATCCGGCCTCCGGTGCACATGCCCGAGCCGGCCATAATGACGCAGGGGTCGCGAAACGAGTTGATCGCTTTTGACTCTTCCTGAGAGCGAGCATATTGGAGACCAGCAAATTGAAACGGCGACTGGCCCGAGTGAAAAAGTTGCTGTGCCTCTTCGTCCAGGCTTTCCTGGTGCCGCTTAAAGACCTCGGTGACGTTCATGGCCATGGGGCTATCCAAAAAGACGGGTAGGCGCGGGATCCGCTCTTGGCGGATGAGCCGGCTGAGGTGGTACATTAACTCCTGGGCCCGTTCGACGGCGAAAACAGGGATGACAGTATTCCCTCCCGCTCTGGCGGTTTCAATGATGATCTCTCTCAGCAGAGTTGGGATATCGGCAGGGTCCTCGTGGTCTCGGTCCCCATAGGTCGAATCCATAATGACGGCGTCCGCTTTGTCAAAAACGCAAGGATCCCGGACGAGCGGCTTGTGCCGCTGGCCGATATCGCCGCTAAATACGACCTTCAGGGTTTTTTTCTTTTCCTTGACGGTGAGCTCGATCATGGCCGAACCGAGAATATGTCCGGCCTCATGAAAACGGGCCGACACGTTATTGCTGAGAGCGATCGGCTTCTCATATGAAACGGGTTGGATAAACCCGGAGACTCTAGCGGCCTCAGCTTCCGTGTAGAGGGGAATCTCCGGAAAACGGCCGCGGCGTCCCTCTTTTTCATGCCGCTTCTTTTTGTAGGCGGCATCTTCTTCCTGGACCCGCCCCGAGTCCTGGAGGACGATTGGAAGAAGGTCTGCGCTTGCTGCTGTGGTCAGAATCCTTCCTCGAAAGCCTTCTCGAATGAGCTTGGGGAGGAGCCCTGAATGATCCAGATGGACGTGGGTGAGAAGAAGACAATCGAGGCTATCCGGAGGGACAGGAAAGCGTTCCCAGTTTCGTTCGAGATAAGCCCTTTCCTGAAAGAGACCGCAGTCAAAGAGCAGGCGGGCGCCGTTGGCCTCGAGATAAAAGCTCGAACCTGTGACTTGTTGAGCCGCGCCAAGGAACCGGATTTTCATTCGAGTTTTTTAGGCCGGACGGACGCAGCCACTATATCAGTTTCCCGATGGGAGGTCTAATGCTTTATTGCTTTCCAAATTTACCAATAGAAACGCCCGACGGGTCCTGTCGCGGTTCGCCCCCGAACCATGCCACCCGTCGGGTGCGGGCTCTTTTTGCTGGTTTACTAAATAGCTAAGTGTTTTAAATCGCGGAGACGGAGATCAAGCCCTCTATTTGGTCAGATGGATGGAGCCGTTGACTGTTTTCAGGGAGATCTGAGGCCCGCCCTTTCCGAGCTTGCCTTCAAGGGCGTGCTTCGTTTTGACCAACCCCTGAAGCGTTACGGGAAAATCTAAAGAAATGCTGCCGTTGACCGTTTCTGCTTTGAGATCGGCATTGAGTTCCTGGGCGGGGCTGACCTGCAGGGTGATGCCCCCATTGACCGTCTCGGCCTTGATCCCATTCTCGAGCGCGCCGACAGAGAGCTTGATGCTGCCGTTGACCGTGTTAGACCTTATCATACCCTTGACGTTGAGGGCTTCGATATTTCCGTTGGTCGTGGAGAAGGACAACTCGCCTGAGGCTTTTGACGCGGAAATATCGCCGTTGACCGTCGTGGCGGATGCTTTTCCAAACGGACCGGTGAGAGAGACCTTTCCGTTGACCGAGCTGACCCTACTCAACTCAGTTCCTTCGGGAACTTTGACATCATATGTCACGCTAACTCCCGTCTGATCATGCTCCGGGTAGATTGTCTTGACAGAGACGGACGAAGCGGTTGACTCCACCTCGATTTTCACTTTGGCCAGGTTCTCGGCGGCCTTGGCTGTGGATTTTACGGCTTTGATTTCGACTTTTTGTTCGGTCCAGGTGGTGACCGCTACAGATCCATTGACATTGTCGAGGCTGAAGGTTCCCTGGGCGCTGAGCGGTACAACCTTGCTGAATTCCTCCTTATTCTCGTCCGCCTGAAGAGACGCAAAAAAGAAGAACAGGGAAACAAGAATAAGCAAAATGAGCCAGATAAGCTTTCTTGGATGCATTTCATCCTCCATCATTTTGATTTCATTCTTAATAGACGCACAAGAGAGGCAGAAGGTTGCTTCGGGCCAGGATGAGCCCAGTCCTAGCTTCTTTCTATCTGAGTCTGCGGAGTGGCGTTTCTGATCATTTCTTCCCAGGCCCTCTTCCTGGGAAAATACATGAACTCGAGAAAGAGAGAGACAAAAAGGAGATAATAGAAATCCCTGGACTGGCCGGTGAGGAGAAAGGAAATCAGCCCAAGAAGGGCGGGCAATTCGGCGACGACGGAGATGACCACCGCTGCCCGGCTCAATTTCTGAACGAAGAGGGAGAGCGTCTCGTTGCCTTTTTTCTTGGTCAAGGCCCGGATAAGAACCCGGAGAAAGATGGCGACGAGGATGGCCATCCCGTAGAGAAAATAGCGCTCTACCTGAAGACTTGAAGGACGGACAATGCCTGGGTAAGGGCTCAGGACAGACTTGATGATTTCGACGAGTACCGCGTAGATAAGCAGAGTCGCCACGGCCGCCCAGCTGACGAGGACGCTGGCGCGGAAGGGCTTTTCGAGATCAGTTCTTGGGTCCATTTTTGCCGGCTCCTTTCGAGAAACGCTCTTCCCCTAATTCAAGGGAATTCACATTAGCTCAATTCACTTCTTTGGTCATTGAACATGAAGGACGAGGCTTTTTAGGTAATCGCTCTCAGGATGGTAAATATTGATCGGATGATCGCAGGCGAGATGGTGCCTTTGGATGATGCGGACCTTCCGGCGGGCTTCAACCGCAGCCTGAAAAACCACCTTTTGAAAGAGGGCCTCGTCCACGTAATAAGAGCAGGAGAAAGTGAGCAGCAGGCCGCCTGACAAAATCTTTTGCAGCGCCAGTCGGTTGATGTCCTTGTAGCCCCGGCAAGCCTGGACGACGTCCGCTTTCTTTTTGGCGAATGCCGGAGGGTCGAGGATGATGAAATCGTACGGCAGGTCCGTCCGGCGCAAAAATGCAAAAACATCGTCAACTGCAAAAGTTCTGGATCCTTCCGGGATTCCGTTCAGTGCGAAATTTTGCTTGGCCAGCTCAATGGCCCGCTCCGAGGAGTCGACGGAATCAACTCTGGCCGCGCCGCCTGCCAAAGCAGTGACCGAAAACGCCCCGGTGTAGCAGAAACAGTTCAACACGGTTCGTCTCTCGGCCAGAGACCTCACCAGCCGGCGCATGTCCCTGAGGTCAAGAAAAAAACCCGTCTTCTGAGAGCCCTGGATTTCGACGAGGAAACGAAGCCCGTCCTCCTTGATTTCTACATGGTCCAGCCGTTCTCCAAAGAGGTGGCCCTCGAAGTCGGAGAGTCCTTCTTCGCGACGCGCTGGGACGTTGGACCTCTCATAGATCGAGCGCGGCGATACTTTCCGGATGAGCAGGTCCAGGATAAAGGGTTTGAGCTTTTCCATGCCCAGAGTAGTGATTTGAATCACCAGGACATCATTATAACGGTCGACAGTTAGACCGGGCAGGTTGTCCCCTTCCCCGTTGATCAGCCGGCAGGCATTCGTCCGTTCGGCGAGAAGGACTTCCCGCAAGGCCAGCGCGTCGTCCACATTTGCCTCCACGGCTTCAAGAGGGGGTCTTTCGTCAAAGGTCAGCATCCGGCCGATGATAGAGCTCTTCCTGTTAAAATAGGCCTGGCCCAATAGCTCGCCCTCCTCGCTCCGCACGGGCAGGATCGCGCCGTCTTTAAAATCAGGCAACCGTTTGACCGCGCCGGAAAAAATCCAATGATGCCGGTTGCGGATGGGCTTGTCCTTGTCCTTCTTGAGGATCACAGCCTGGGCATTCATTGCCTTTTTGGGGAAGTCAATTTTTTGAGTTGATGGACGATAGCCACATCCGGCTCGGCCAAAGAATATCTTCCCATCTCTTCAAGTAGAACCCAGCGGATATCATCGTGCTCACGGAGCCGGAACCGGCCGGCGACATGATTCACTTTATACGCCATGAGCTCAAGCGAAGAAGCCCGAGAGCTGTAACGGACGGAACAGAGAAAACCTCCCACGCTGGCCTCGATGCTGAATTCTTCGCGAAGCTCCCGTTTGAGCCCTTCTGCGGGAGTTTCTCCCGGCTCCAGCTTTCCACCGGGAAATTCCCAGAGGCCTTCCGAGCGGTCCCCTTTCTTGCGCCGGGCGATCAGAAGCTTTCCGTCTTTCTCAATGATGGCGGCAAGGACTTTCTGCATCGCCTAACTATCATATTTCTGCGGGGCGGTTTTGGCAAGCGTTCTCTGATGTTTCCCCGATGACGGGCAGGAAGGCTTGTGGTATAATCCGCGGCATGAAAATTGCGCTCCTCGCCTCTGAAGTTGCGCCGTTCGCCAAAACGGGCGGTTTGGCGGATGTCGCCGGTGCTCTGCCCAAGGTCTTGAGCAAGCTGGGTCTTGAGGTCGTTGTCCTCATGCCGTTCTATCGCGAGACGAAAAAAAAGAACTTCTCCCTCAAAAAAATTGGCTCAGGCGGGGAATTTGTTTGGAACGGGAAACCGGAGAATTGTTCCCTCTGGGAATATCGGGAAGCCGGCCTTTCGTTTGTCTTTGTGGAGAAGGATGAATACTTCGACCGCGATTATCTTTACGGAACTGCGCAAGGGGATTACCCCGACAACGGAGAGCGGTTTGCCTTTTTTTCCAGGGCGGCACTGGAAAGCCTCAAATTGCTCGGTTTTCGTCCCGATGTCATTCATGGGCATGACTGGCAGTCTGCCCTCGCCCCGGCATATCTTAAGCATGTTTGTTCTCATGACCCTTTCTTTGCCAGGACGCGCTCTCTCTTCACCATCCATAACCTGGCCTATCAAGGCTTGTTCGAGAAAGAAATCCTCGGACGCGTTGGCCTGCCCGAATATCTCTTTAACATGGAAGACCTGGAATTCTACGGCCGGGTTAATTATCTTAAGGCAGGAATCCTTTATTCTACAGCCGTCAGCACAGTCAGCCCGCGCTACAGCCAGGAAATTCAGACTCCTGAATTCGGCTACCGTCTGGACGGGCTCTTAAGAAAACGCCGCGGGTCTCTTTTTGGAATCTTGAACGGAGTGGATTGTTCAGATTGGAATCCGGCGACCGACAAGTTCATCATTAAGAAATTCGATGTGGGATCTCCGGGAGGCAAGCTCGATTGCAAAGCGGACCTGCTCAGGTCGTTGTCGCTTCCGCGCTCCAAGGAGGACGTCCCCGTCGTGGGAATGGTTTCGCGGCTGGCCGGACAAAAAGGGCTCGATATCCTTTGTGACGCTCTTGATGGCATGTTCAAGCTTGGAGTCTATCTTATTGTCCTGGGCACTGGGGAGGAAGTCTTTCAGAAAGCCCTCCTCTCCGCTCAAAAAAAATACTCTCGGTTTTTCGGCCTCCGTATTGCCTTTGATGAGGCCCTTTCTCATAAGATCTATGCGGGGAGCGACATCTTCCTTATCCCCTCCCGCTATGAACCGTGCGGCCTGACCCAGATGTATAGTCTTCGCTATGGCACTGTGCCAGTGGTCCGGGCCACCGGCGGGTTGGAGGATACGATTCAAGAGTTCAACTCGGAGACGAACACGGGAAACGGGTTTAAGTTCCAGGAGTATTCTGCTTCTGCCTTACTGACCTCTCTCCAGAGAGCGGTGTCCGTGTATCGGCAGAAAGAGAAATGGCAGACTCTTCTCACCAAGGCCATGTCCTGCGATTTTTCCTGGGATCGGTCAGCCCGCGAATATCTCCGTCTCTATGAGAAAATTTCCTCTTCCTGATTACTCTCGGATTATTTCTTTGAGCGCACTCCGGGCTATCCCCTGAGAAAACCGGCTGCCGTTTCCGGAGTCACGGGGTTGATATAGAATCCCGTGCCCCATTCAAACCCGGCCACACGCGTAACTACCGGGATGATTTCCAGGTGCCAATGATAGCTTTTCTCCAGATTGATCCAGGCTTCATGGGTCAGGTTAGGGTTCGGCGCTTGATGGATAAAATAGTTGAACGGCGGGTCGGAAAGGACATTCTTGAGCTGGCTCAGGACGGTTCGCAGGGTCTTGGCCAAGACCCCTAATTCTATCTTGCTCATAGTCGTGAACCAGGGAGAGTGGCGGAGAGGATAGACCCGCATCTCAAACGGGAAACGAGGAGCGAAAGGTGTAATGACACAGAAATGCTCGTTCTTGAGGACAAGCCGCTCTCCGATCATGGTTTCGTCGCGGATGATCCGGCAAAATATACATTCGCGGAACTGACGGTGAAGCCTTTCACAGTTATATAATTCCTCGTTGACGCCCTTGGGAATGATCGGAGTCGCCACGATCTGGGAATGCGGGTGGTTAAGGGATGCGCCCGCCTCCCGGCCCTTGTTCTTGAAGACATGGACATACTTGTACTGGAACTCCTTTTCGATGCTGATGACCCTGTCCCTATATGTCTCCAGCACGCCTTGGATATGATAAAGCGGCAGCTCGAAAAGCTCTTTGTCGTGGGCGGGGGTTTCGATGATCACTTCATGCACGCCCGTCCCGTCCATCCACTGGAAAATGCCTTCGTCGTGCCGGACCGGAGGTATCCCCCTGGTTAGAGCGGGAAACTTGTTGGGGACGACTCTGACCCACCACCCCGGTTTGTCTTTGCGTGTTCCTTTTCTTCGCCGGGCGAAAACCTCGGAGGGCGTTTTTGATTCATTGCCTTCGCAGAAAGGGCAGAATCCCGGCTCAACCTCTTTTTTTTCCGGTTGGGCGGGCCGGAAGTCATCCGGCCTTTTACTTCGCTCCGAGGCCAGAATAACCCAACGCCCGCTGACGATGTCTTTTCGAAGTTCTGACATGGGCTTTAGCCAACGAGCTCCTTGACTTTTGATTTGAGTTCCTCGAGTGAGGCTGACTTAACGATATATGCATCTGCTGCCCAGGTCATGAAATCACGTTTGTAACTCTGGTAAGCGGTGTTAATGATGATCGGGATGTCTTTGCGCAGGGCCATGATCTGAGTTATAAGGTCAATCCCGTTTTTCACTGGCATCCTGATATCCGTGATGATGAGGTCGAACTTTTGCTTTTTGACCAATCGGAGCGCTGCGTCCGCATCCATGACTGTGGTCACATGGTAGCCCTCCTTGGTCAATTCTTCCTTATACAGAACACACAGGTTTTTTTCGTCTTCCACGACAAGCAATTTTTTCTTCATTTTTGAGTTCCCCCTTCTCCTGTTCTAAAATAGAGTTTAAAGGTTGTCCCTTTTCCTTCCTTGCTCTCGACTTCGATCCTCCCGGCGCAGGCATCCACAACTTTTTTCACGTAGGCCAGGCCCAGACCCATCCCCTGTTCTTTGGTCGAAACAAGTGTTTCGAATATTTTATCCTTAATGGCCTCGGGTATTCCCTTCCCGTTATCCTGGACGGAAATGGCGGCCCATCCCTTACCCTCCCGGTAGGCGCGGACATGAATTTCACCGCCATCAGGCAGCGCGTCCAGGGCGTTGTCGATCACGTTCCTCAATGCTTCTCCCATATGGGTGGGATCACAGAGGATCGTGTTCAACCCCTTTTCGACTTCGGTCGTTATCGCAACTTTTGTCCGGCCGGCCCTTGCCTTGACCGCGTTGACAACGAGCTTGAACATTTCCTGAATGTTGACCGGAACCTTTTCCTTGATATCGATCCGCAGGAATCGGGTGAGCCGGAGAAGGATTCTTTCCAGCCTCCGAATTTCACTCCGGATGATGAGGAGATTCCGCTTCTGCTTTTTTTTGTCCGTCTTGGAGTCGAGGAGCTGGTCCGCAAACCCGCCGATTGTGACCAGCGGATTCCTCAGCTGATGTGTTACAAACATGGCCATCTCTCCCATAGCCGCTACCCTTTTCATGTCCACGACTCTCTTTTGGAGCTTGGATGTATAAATATAGTTACTGGCGATAAGCCCGCAGACAGAGGCCAATTCGATATCCCGGCTCTGGATGGGCTGCCTCGTGATGGCATTGTCTAGGATGATCTCCCCGAGAACCTCTTTTTGGGCGAGGAGCGGAATACAGAGGAATTCGTCGACGCCGATGACCTCCTGGAAACGCCTTTCCACCAGGGGTTCGTTCCAGGCATCCTTGACCAGAATAATCTCTTGGGAGGTTGTCGCCGCAGCTGGGATTAGAGAGTGCTCTTGATGAAGAGGGTACGAAATCTTTTTCACCCTTTTGGTCAGGTTATCAGCATCGCTTGTTAATAAAGACCGGTTGTGTTCGATAATCTCTAAATAGCCGATCCCCGGTGTGGAGAGAAGCCGCCAGATCGAATCGGCCTCGGCGGCAGAAGACGGTCCCAGCCAAAACTCGCCTTTCAGTGTGTCTCCGTTGGCCAGAAAGAGCATGGCTCTGTTAAACCCGAGGCCTGGACCAGCAGTCAGGGCGGTCAGAATCACGAGAAGGTTATCTATGAGCGAAAAGGGTTGAAAGAAGCTCTGGGCAATGATCGAAAAAAGCTGGAGTTCCTTGGGCGTCCCCGCGGGGAATTCCCGGATAAAAATGTTGTGGCTCTCGATCATTCGTGTCTCCAGTTTTTGGGGACGACTCGGATCCCTTCCTCGCTGATCATGAAATTCCTGCGGTCTTTCTTGGAGTCATAGCCGATCTCAAAATTGTCCGGTATCCTGGCGAACTTATCAACAATTGCCCGGCGCAGCCTGGCGCCCCGGCCGATCTGCGCTCCCTCAAAAATGATCGAATCCTGCACCAGGGCCCCGGCAGCAATCCTGGTGCCCGGAGAGATGATCGAATGCCGGACAGTTCCGCCCTGGATGCGGCAGCCCGTTGAGACAATGGACATTTTAAGGTCGGCCTGGTGAAAATAAGAGGGGCCGTAAGGCGCCTTATAGGTCCTGATTGGCCAGGAGGTTTCATCCAGAGAGAACGGCGGCTCCGGAGAAAGAAAAGCCATGTTTGCCTTCCAGTAGGCGTCGATTGTCCCGATGTCTTCCCAGTATCCCTCAAAAAGATATGCATAAACCCGCGCCTTTTGAATCATCCGCGGGATAACGTCCTTACCGAAGTCGTGGCTGCTCTGGGAATCTTTGGCATCCTGGATCAGAGCTCGAATCAACGCGGGCGTGCGGAAGAGGTAAACTCCCATAGAAATGAGAGAGCTTTTCCTGTCCCAGGGCAGACCGGGTGGACTATCCGGCTTTTCCAGGAATTTGACAATTTTTTGCTCCTTGTTCACCGCGACGACACCAAATCGGCTCGCTTCGGCACGCTTCACGGTCTTCGCGAGGACGACCGCTTCGGCCTTTTTGTCCTTATAATATTGGACGATTTTTTTGTAATCCGCGCGATAAACATGATCACCTGAGAGCACCAAAATGGCCTGAGGATTCTCTTGCTGGATTGTATAAATATTTTGGAAAACTGCGTCGGCCGTTCCTTCGTACCAATGATCAGCCACCCTTCCCTGGGCCGGAAGAGAGATAATATAGCCGCCGCTTTCAGAATGAAAGATATTCCAGCCGTAAAGAATGTGCCGTTCCAAGGACAAAGACTTGTATTGCGTCAAAAGAGCGATCTTGCGCAGGCCGGAGTTCAGGGAATTGGAAAGGCTGAAGTCAATAATCCGGTGCCCGCCCAGGAACGGAACCGACGGCTTGGCCCGGTCCCGCGTCAAAGGGTAGAGCCTCTCTCCCTTCCCACCGCAAAGGATCATGACTAGGATTTTTTCAGATGATGTCTCCATGAAGACCCACGACCGTTTCAAAAATCTGATCTTCCTCTTCCCACGTCGCCAGAAGCTTCTGCTCATCTGGGTTGAGGGGTTCCTTTCTCCACAGCCATTCGATGAGAGTTCTCGCCCTCTCAAAATGCTCGGCGGCTCTGTTTTCAGAATAATCCCGGGCCGTCCAGGTGGAGATGAGGAAAGGCCAGTCCGAGCTTTCCAGGAGAAACTTTTCCCGGCTGAATTGCTTGATGAGCCTTTTCTTGTTGGATAAAGGAAGCTGTCTGAGTTTTTTCGCTGCCTCCTCAATCCCATAGATCTTTTCCCAAATCCAAGATGTGTCGTCGTTGAGCCAGATCCAATGGAAGCCTCCCTTGCCCCAAGAGCCCTCGGGAAGAGAGATTAGCGTATGGGGATGAACGGCTTCTAGGCACCTGCTCGCCGTTTGAGGCTTTACTGCGGACTTCTTTAGCTTCTTCAAAACAAGGTACAGCCAATCCGGGCCTTCGAACCACCAATGGCCAAACAGCTCGGTATCGTATAGAGCGACCACAACTCCCTCTTTTCGGCCCCGCAGGGTTTCCTGGAGGGAGTCGACAAAGTGATCAGAGTTTTCTTCGAGTCTTTCTCTGGTTTTCTCCGGACTATAAGGTTCTTTGTCGCCGAGGTCCGCGTTGCTCGACGTAATCCTCCAGTATCTCATTCCGCCCGGAAAATGCTTTTTATGGAACTCGAGGTACCAGCCGTCGCCCGGATAACCCGTCTTACCGCTCCAGACCTGTGTTCCTGATTGCTCGTCCCTGACCAGGAACGGCACCTTTGAAGGGTGCGCGAGATAGGCCGAATAAGGGCTCTTGGGGATTTCTCGAGCCACATGATATTCTTTTTTGTATTTTTCCCAGAGGAGCTTAAGAGCCGGAAAACGGTCTAAATAGACGCCCTTTGCCTCCCCTCCCCGGAGGAGATGCGTATCCACAAAAAAGCATCCCAGGCCTTCTTGACCTAAGATCTCATCAATGCCCAAACGTTCGGTCGGCTCCCTTTTTCCCAGCGGCGCTTTCCAAAGATATCCCGGCCTGTAGGCGCATTCAGGAAGCCAGAACCCCTTTGGTTCGCGGCCAAAGTATTGCCGGTAGGTCATTCGGCCCTGGCGGACCTGGAGGCGGATGCTCTCATCCTGGGAAAGAAGCGGAAAATAGGAATGGGTGGCGGCCGAAGTCATGATTTCGATCCCGCCTTCATCCTGGAGGCGGCCGTAGGCTGAGACGATGTCTTCTTTATAGGTCTCTACGAAATTTTGAAGGAGGTTTTCATACCAGGTTTGCCAGTAGGACGTGAGGCCGAGAAGGGCTGCGTTGCCAATCTTTTCAAAATAGGCGCGGTCCTTTTTGGCAATATCAATCTTCATCCTCAAGTATTCTTTAAATCCCGGGCCAAAGGTGCTGTTCTTTAGCTGCTCCATGAGGACAGGGGTAAATGAGACGTTGACGTTCGCCGAGATTCCTTCGTTGCGTAGGCGATAAAAGACATCGAGAAGCGGCAGATAGCTCTCGGCGGCCGCCTCGAAAAGCCAATCCACTCCGTGCGGCCAGCTTCCATGGGCCAAGACATAGGGAATGTGGCTGTGGAGGACAAGAGAAAAGTATTTAGCGGACATCATGTTCTCTCAGGTTCATGATCACAGAGAATTTTTTCCAGCTGTTCAGGGTGAATTTCCAGTGAGGAAGGAAACACATCCCTTGTTGGATTATATCATATCCTTCCTCTGATTGGGAGAGCGTTTCAAGAGGAAAATGCCACATTGCGGGAGGCGCCGAAAACTCGAGAGCCAGCCGCCGGCCGAGCAAAAGGAGTCCGTTTTTTCTCATTTCCCATTCCTGGCGAAGAAGATATAAGTTCCATTCGCAACCGAAGAACAACGATATTTCCTTCGCGCTCTGATTCTGGATTTCATAGGCTATGGTGACCGATGTTGGCTCAGGGACGACTTCTTTCGCCACTCTCACAGGCGTTCTTTCCCCATTGATCCAAACATGTCCGCGCCTTTGCAGGACGATTTTTTCGTCCTTGAGATCGGATTCATACTCCTGGTTGACGAAGTCTCCTTGCTCGCCAAACTCGATTCGCCGGAACGCTTCCTGGGTGGTCTCTGGATGGAGGAAGTGGTCGAGGAGCGAATAGCGGGGGTGCCAATCATATCTGAATAGAGAAGCCGCTTCAGGAGGAAGACGTTTAGCCAATTCGTGGATACTTTTTCCTTCCTCATGATCCGGTTCCTTTTGGCGATGGTATGATTCCTCGCTGCGGGACAGGACATCGGACAAGTTGCGAGAAAGAGGGCGATAATCCAGCTCCACTAGGCTCCCGCCGAAGGAGGGTTTGAGCAGCAGTTGGAACACTTTGCCACGATAAATGATTTCTTCCCTGCCGTCGAAATCGTAGTCCGATTTTTCCCAGGCGTGCCGAAGCGGGACCATTTTTTCGGCCTCGATAAGGTGCCGGTAGGCTTCTTCGCGCAGGTGAGGGAGGTAAAGCCCTCCGAAAACGCCGTGCCAATAGGCGTCGTTACATTGCCCCTGGTAAAGCTCTTTTGCGGCCGCTCTGTTTTTATGGCTGCTGACCTCTTTGGAAACAAGAATCATCCTTTTATGGAGGTGATTGCTCTCAGGGTATTTTAAGAAGAACTCGCGGAAAAAGCCTCCCCGGAGAAATCTTCTGGCCGCGGTGGGGCTGTCCGCCTTGAGCTTCTGGAAATGGCCAAAGTCCTCGGGTCCGAGGATCCATTCCATCATCTCCTCGTAGGATGCCGGCGGGAGGTAAACCCTGCCGAAACGGGGGCGCGTATCCAAATACTCCGAATAGGTCAGAGTCTTGACCTCTTCTTTTTCCAAAAAGGCCAGAAAATTTTCCAGCCAGCCCTCTTCATAGACCCAGCGGTTCGTCCCAGGCCAGAGGCCGAATTTCTCGCCGTCGTCCCCGAGAATGGCGACACCGTTCTGCGCTTCAATTTCTTGGAAATACGGATGAATCTCTTCAACCTTGCGGAATGGAATCATGTAACGAAGCTTTTTATTGACCGGGAAGAGCACGAGCGGGTGTCCTTGTTCTTCGGTGATGTAGGGCATGAAGATATTCTTAACGCCGGCATAATGAAAGTGCTCTTCGTCGAGCAGCGTATATTCGATATCTGCAAGCGCCAGCGTTTTTGGAAGCTGCGGCTCCCAGACCCTTTCTGTCAGCCACAGTCCGCGGGCCTTGATCTTGAAATTCTCCTCTAAAAACTCGTTCATCATCCGGATCTGTCCGAGCCGGTCCTCCTCGGGAATAATCGGAAGAATCGGTTCATAAAAACCTCCGCTCAGGAGCTCAACCTGACCGCGCCGGGTTAACTCCTTGACTGCATCCCAGCAGCCCTTCTCATTGGCTTCCATGTGCTCCCAGAGCGGGCCGGAAAAATGGAGGGTAAACTTGATGGACGGATGTCTGGTCATCACTTGAAGAAAAGGCAGATAGCAATCCTGGAAGGCCCTCCTAAAAACAAACTCGAAATTCCCCACAGGCTGGTGATTATGGACGGCGAGCAGGAAAACGAGCTTATTCATCGATGAATTTTTTACCCTCCAAAGCACAGGCTTTTCTGAGATAACTCTTGAAGAGAAATTCAAAATCGGCCGTGTTCTCTTCTCCAAACCACCAGAACCAGTCCGAGCCCTCGGCTACGAAAATCTGTTCTCTCGGGCCGCAGAGTTCTCTGGCCAGGGAGAGTTTGTCCCAGCCGGCGTTTTTTGCCGGCGACCCGAGCCACTTGGAAAAGTTCCCCATCCAGGTTCCGGCAACCAGCTGGATCTCTGTTTTGGGCTTGTGGAGGGCAAGATAATCCTGGAGGAAGATTGGCTGGATCGGCTCCCGTTTTTTGAGCTGAATGTAGAATTCCCGAAGGAACGGGACGCCATTTAGTTTATATCCTGCCCAGGGGTTTTCCCCATCCAGGGCGAGAACGCAGATCGCGTCCTGTGATGCGGATTCTCTCCTTTTTTCGAGCTGATTCATGAAATGCACCACGGCTTCTTTTTCATTCCACTTCCAGTATTCGAAACTGAGAAGGTCTGAGAGCTCGCGGTCGCGAAAGAAGACGGCAAGGCCTTGACAGGAGTGCGGTCGGTAAAGAAGATTCGGGTCGGGGGTTTTGTGCAGGCTTTTCCAAAGGAGATTCTCGTCTGTTACAGCGAAATCATAACCTTTTGTTGAGATGGCCCGCGCCACCTCCTGGCTGATGCCTCCCTCCGAGGGCCAGAAGCCTCTGGGGGCATTCCCAAAAACTCGCTTGAAATACTCTCTTCCTTTTTCGATTTGAGCATTGCCGTCCTCAGGATGGGCGAACGGACGGGAAGGCATTTTCTCCTCCCCGCCAACCCGGACGTCGAAGACAAGGGGAAGAAGAGGATGATAATAGGCGGACGTCGTCAGCTCGATCCTGCCCTCGTTCCAGAGTTTCTTGTAGTAAGGAATGACCTGTTTTTGGACATTTTTTTGCAGCTCGAGAAGCGCGTCTTTATCTTTTTTTGATTCCAGGAGAGGAGAGAAGATTGACTGAAGGGCATGAAGTTGGAGTTTGGACGGATTGTCTTCTCGGGCTCCTTTAGGTAGGAACTTGGCCAGCCGCATGACCTGAGACAAGCTGAGTTTTTGAGGGTTTTGCTCGAGCGCATCTTGAAAGACGTCCCTCGCCTTGCCCTGACTGTATGCTTCTATTTGCTCGACGAGGCAGGGCACAAGGTTAAAGGTGCAGGGAAATTCCGCCTCCTCGGCAATGAGTGCCATCTGGTAGTAATTCTTGGTGATATGATAGTTGACCCAAGGGAGGAGATACTTGTTTGTTCCGGGGCTCCGGTAGATCGGCTGGTGAAGATGCCAGAGAATCGACAAATACATGTCCGTCACCTTGTGTCGGCTAGCTGGATCAGGGCGTCTTGAGCTTGAAGAAAAGCCAATTCTTATCCTTTGGGTCTGCCGATTTGAGCTTGATTAAGCAATAGCGTCCGTTCAATCTATCGCCCTGCAGAATAATCACCTTTTTTGCTGGACCCGACTCCACCTGGATATACGTTCCTTTGTCCCATGTTTCCACGCGGCCCGCGCCGTATTCTCCTTTGGGGATGATGCCCTCGAAATCCTCATACCCGAGAGGATGGTCCTCTGTCTCGACAGCCAGCCGCCTTATCCCTTCCTTTTCCGGAGGAGGCTTGGGGATGGCCCAGCTCTTGAGGACTCCTTCCTCCTCCAGGCGCAGGTCGAAATGAAGATGCGAGGCTTCGTGTCTCTGGATAGCATAGACTAGCCCGTCGCTTTTCTTCTTCGCTTTTGATTCTTTCGGCTCCGGAGTCCTCTCGAAGTTTCTCTTCTGCTTGTATTTCTGAAGGCTCATTATCTGCTGTTAAGCGGTCGTGTTTTTATCTGTGCAAGAAGCTCCGCTCGCTATCTGTTTCGCCCGGTTTTCGGGTGATGATCATGGCCAGGTTGAGAGCGTCGGCGCGGTCGATGATTTCCTGATCCCGGATAGAGCCCAGAGGATAGATGATAGCTGTGATGCCGTTTTGAGCAGCCAACTCGACGACATCGGGAAAAGGCATAAACGCATCCGAAGCCATCACGCAGCCTTCTGGACCGTAACCGCGCCTGGAATAGCGGATTGCGCATTCAGCGGCGTCAATCCGGCTCCGCTGGCCGGAACCTATTCCGTGGACCTTGTCTCTCGTGCCGATCACAACCGCGTTCGACCTGGTAAAACAGGCGATGATCCAGTTGAAGATGGCTGCCTGAATCTCCTCGGCCGTGGGCTTTCGTTGAGAGATAACATCGATGTCTTGGGGGCTTCGGATCCTGGAGTCGAACCGTTTCTGAATGAGAATCCCGCCGGCTACCCTCTTAAATTCCAGGCCGCTATCCACCGCGCCTTCTCCGACAGCGCTTCCCATCTGAACGACGCGAAGGGTTTTTCTCGAGGCCAGAATACCTAGGGCTTCGGGGGCATATTCCGGAGCATAGACGACTTCGATATTTCTCTGGCTTTCTACCAGAAGTCTGGCCAGCGGCTCTGTAATCTTATAGTTGAATACATCGACACTCCCGAAATTCGAGAGAGCATCGCATCTCCAGGCCTTCTCAAATGTCTCTTCGGCCGCATCTCCGATGGCCACACCGCTTGGCATTTCATGTTTAATCAGCGCACAAATATGCTTTCTCGGGTAGATCTCTGTCAGCTTATTGGTGAGCCTTTGGCCCAGGTCCATATCTCCCACGTTGATATAGCTCAGACCCTTTGTACCTTCCTGGAGGATTTCCAGGGTGGCCATGTTTGGGCCGGCCGCTCCGGCCTCAACATAGAATGCCGCCGGATAACCTGGGTTTTCTCCATAGCGCATGGAGATTTTTTTTCGGAATTCGTGGCCGGCAAATTGAAGAACCTCCGGGAAATCCTCCTTAATTTTGGTTGAGTATTGAAGGCGTGAGGATTTGTCGGTCTTGTCCATGCTCATTTCCTTTTCTTTTTATTGATGATGTGCAGCTCGTATTTTTGAAGCTGAGAAATTTCTGCGTAAACGCAGGCGACCGCAACCCGGTAGTCTTTCTCGGGATTCCGGGGTTTGAGAGCGGCATAAACAGCTTCCGCCAGGGCCGCCGCAGTTTTTTCTTTGATTTCAACAGGGAGTGGGCTGCCCACGAAAGACGGAAGCGGATCCACTTCCTTGCCGCTGTAGGTGGTGATCAACCTGCCTTTGCCCGGTTCGAGAGCCCAGGCAAAAAATGATCTGTCCGCCGAGCCGGTTTTACCTTTTCTGATAATGCTCAGGCAGGCCTTTCCGCCGGGAAGGATGCAGCCGCTGATGCGCGGAGTGAAATGGGGAGAATCTGGCTCGTAGGCCCACTGGCCGAGGCTGTTTTCAAGGACTTTCTTAGGATCATCCTTGTCCAGAATCTGGTTCAAAATAACGTCGGTTTGTCGGCCATTGCTGACAGCGATGCCCCGGCCGAAGGCGATGGCGCTATACACGAGAAGGTCGAGATTTCCCTGTTTGAGCACATCCTCGTCTGTCGGCATTACCCAGACGGCATTTCCCCTGACTGTGAGCTCTCTGGCCTGGCTCGAGGGCGACCTTCCTGTGATGGCATAGACGACGACGCCTTTTTCCGCGTCAGAACTCAGGCCGATTATGATGATCCGACCAGGATAGGCCGTCGCGGTGAGCTTGGCGAGATGGCTAGTCACGATGAAGCCTCATTTTCGAGGCTTATAGATAACACAGCACGCCTGCGAAGTCAAAAGATGAGCAACACCTGCTCGGGCCTAGCTCAGCTTGCCCGGAAGCGCCGATTAGGTTATAATAGATGGTTGCTTAACCCGAGAGGAGAGACACTGATGAAGGAAGTTTATCAACCGGAAATCGCCTATGAAAACTCTGAGTTCTTGGATTCTCCGGAAGCCCGCTCGATCAGAGTCCTAAGTGAGATCCTCGAGCCGATGGTCAGGCTGGCAAAGTACCGGGTCCATACGACAGTACTTTTTCTTGGCTCCAGTCGGCTTAATCTTGAAGATGAATCATCCCCAGTGTTGAAATACTATTGGGAGGCAGAGGAATTAGCGTACTTGCTGGCCTCCTGGGCGATCAAACTCAAGCCCAAAGGAAAAAATTTTGTTATCTGCACCGGGGGTGGGCCGGGAATCATGGAGGCTGCCAATAGAGGCGCGGCCCGGGCCGGCGGGAAATCGATCGGGATGAATATCGCTCTTCCCCAAGAGCAGTTGCCCAATCGCTATGTTTCAGAGGAATTTTCATTTCTTTTCCACTACTTTTTTACTCGGAAGTTCTGGCTGGTTAACAAGGCCAGGGCTGTGGTGGCGTTCCCGGGAGGTTTTGGAACCATGGATGAGCTGTTTGAGACGCTGACTCTTATTCAGACGGGAAAAATTGCCAGAAGGGACATTGCGGTCGTTCTTTACGGAAAAGAATATTGGCGCAAGGTCGTCAATTTCGAGGCCATGGTGAAGTCCGGGACAATCGCGCCTGAAGACCTGGAATTGTTCACCCTTTGCTCCACACCGAAACAAGCGTTCGCCTTCCTTAAAAAAAGGCTGAAAGAATCGTTAAAGGCCAGTTAGGGCTTGAAGGCCCCTTTTCTTATTTTCCCGAGATACCAATAAAGAAAGATTCCGCCGGCAACGCCCACGGCATCGGCCAGGGCGTCCAGGGCATCGAGATGCCTTCGCGGGACATAATACTGGTGGAATTCATCCAGGATTCCGAGCCCCAGGCCGACAAAGAACGTCACCAAGATCTTCATCATCAAGGAGGCCCTCAGAACATTGAAAAAACCCAGTGAGAGTAGCATCGCCATGATTCCGAATTCGATCATATGGATAATCTTATCAAAATGAAAAACGCGCATACGGATCCCAAGGTCTGAGGATGAGAGGCTGAAAATCAGGAAATAAAACAAAATAGCCGGTAGAAAATAGAGCAATTTTTTCATGATGTTCTAAAGGGAAGCGCTTATTCTAAGGTAAAACTGTTCCAGAATCCAGGAATATATTTAATCCTGAAATTGGCGATATAAATACCCGACGGGTCCTGTCACGGTTCACCCCCAGATTCCCTATTTGCCTTAGGCCGGAGAATCTTGGCATAATGAGACTCAATGATGAGATGCATTAGAATTCTTTTTGTCGTCTTCTTGGGGGCGCTGATCGTCGGATGCCGCGCCCGCCAGCGTTATTCTCCTGAAGCCGGAGGGGATGTCCAGACGGGCCTGGCTTCCTGGTATGGGCCGGAATTTCACGGCAAGAGTACTTCGAGCAAGGAAGTCTATGACATGAACGACCTGACCGCCGCCCATAATACGCTTCCACTCGGAACATTCGTGGTCGTGACGAACCTAACGAACGGCAGGTCTGTGGCCGTCCGGATTAACGACCGTGGTCCTTTTACAAAAAACAGAGTGATCGACCTCTCCTATGCGGCGGCCAAGGCGCTGGATATGATCGGGCCGGGCACTGCCCCTGTCCGGATCGAAGTCCTGAGGGATATTTCACCCCCCGCGTCTTCACTGACCTTCTCTGTACAGGTGGGGGCCTTTATCTCAAAGGAAAATGCTGTCCGGTTGAACCGAGAGCTGGAGAAAAATTTTGCTGGCGTTTATATCACGACCTTCAGGACAACGCAGCAAATCTATTATCGCGTCCGTATTAAGGCGAAAACGAGACAGGCGGCTGAAGCGATTGCAGGCAGTCTCTTAGAAAAAGGTTATACGGGCATCATTTTCGAAGGACGATAACGCCCTATTTTATCTCTTTGAAAAGGTAAGCGGACTCCCTCAAGTTATTTGCTTTGCCATCATGGACGGCATACTGGCCGCCGCTCCACATTCGGGCTGAACCGAACTCTCCCTTTTTATTGAGGGCAAAGAAATTCAACTCAAAATCGGGACGCCCCTCCTTGTTAAGGAGGCGCGGCTGAAGTTTGGTTGTCCGGGCGATTCTTTCTAAGGTTTTAAGGCAAGCTTCTTCAGGAGAAAACCCCTGAGCCATGAATGCGACAACCTGATAGGAGCCACAGTTGAGGATGTTGGCCTCTCCTCTTCCAGTGGAGCCGGCCGCGCCGACCTCATTATCGACATAAAGGCCGGCGCCAATAATTGGCGAATCGCCCACGCGGCCGGGCAGCTTATAGGACAGGCCGCTTGTCGTAGTCACTCCCGCCAGGCTGCCTTTATCGTCGAGGGCGATGCAAGCGATCGTTCCATATGAGGAAAGATAGGGCTTGAGTTCCGAGGTCAATTTCTCGGATTTGGGAGGGAGCCAATTGTCTTTGTCTGAGAGCGTCTCCTTCCAGCGGAGCCAGGCCTCGCGGGCCTTGTCAGTGAGGAGGTTCTCTTCTTTGAATCCATGGGCCAGGGCGAATTTTAAAGCCCCATCGCCAACGAGCAGGCAATGATCGGTCCTTTTCATGACAAGCCTGGCCACCTGCGACGGTGTTTTGATGTTTCTCAGAGCGGCCACGGCGCCTGAACTGTGCGTCGGGCCGTGCATTACAGAAGCGTCGAGCTCGACCACACCTTCTTCGTTGGGGAGGCCTCCGTATCCGACCGAAGTCTCGTTGGGGTCTTCTTCAACGATAGTAACCCCGGCAATGACGGCGTCCAGAGGATCATAGCCTAGTCGCAACAAGTCCATGGCTTTTTCCGTAGCCCTGATCCCGTTCCCGCTGGCGACCACCCGCATCCCGGCCGGGCCGGAGCTCTGGCCTTTGGCGAAAGGGCTTTGGCTGGCCGTGAGCAGCGAAGTCGCTGCCATGCCCATTCCTGTTTTGAGAAAATGCCTTCGCGTAAGTCTCGACATCTCTCGCCTCCAATCTGGATTAAGGAAGAGTCTACATTACTCAACTTGAACGAGAGATGCAATATGCTTCCATCATCCTGGAGGTTTGACAACGGGTCGGCTTTGGATTAATAAGTACTGTCCGTGAGTTTCCAAAAACGCGTGCTCGTTTCTGCTTCTCTTTTTCATGCCCTCAATGATTCGGCCACTGTGGCCGTGCCGATGATTTTTCCTCTTCTTTATAACCAGCGTTTTATCATCCACGACTACACTCAAATCGGTGTCCTTTCAAACTTCGGGCTTCTCACGACTTTCCTTTTCCAATTCCTCGTTGTTCATGCCTGTCACCGTTTTGATTACAGGTCCATGCTAGCTCTCAGCTTTCTAGGCATATCCCTGACTCTGGTGCTGATTCCCTTTTCATCAAGCTTCGCTTCGCTTTTCTTGATTTACCTTCTCTTCCGCGTTTTTGACAGTTTCTATCACACCATTGGTCTGGCCTGGGTTTCGCGGACGCATCCGAGCCGCGGGATCGATTTTGCCATGGGGATTCAAAGCGGGTCGGGAAACATGGGCGTTTTTCTGGCGTTCGTCTCTGTGGGATTCCTGGCCCAGAAATTCAACTGGCGACTTTCGCTGTTCTTTTGGGCCGGCGTCTGCTTGCTCACAGGCATGATGAGCTTTTTTTTGGTCAGGAAAATGTCCTTTCGGACGGATGACCTCGAGGCGTTGGACTTGTCGTCATGGGTTCAAACCGTGAAGAAAATTCAAAGGTATGTGATCGGATTCCTATTCGGAGGAGCCTCGTGGAGCGTGACGGTCTATTTTGCCCCCTCGCTCCTGAATCATAAGTTCGGGATTCCCATGGGAAAGACGGGACTTTATCTGGCCTTATGGATAGGAATAGGAACCGTGGTTACATATTGTTTTGGCCCTTTGAGCCGAATTTATGGCCGTTCAAAGATCTATAAGGCAGGATTTCTGGGCGCCTCTCTGTCGCTTTTTTTGCTGGGAGCGGCAAGTAAGCCTTTTTGGGCGGTCCTGGGCCTGATCCTCTTCGGGACCTTTCTCTTTACGCTTTATCCCGCCTTGCAGTCCTATGTGGGCAACTCCGTGCCTTCGAAGAACCAACCCCAGGCGTTTAGCCTGGTCTCCAATCTTCAGATGATATCGGGGGCAATTATTTCTCTTTTAGCCGGGATTCTCTCGGACAGGTTCGGCATCGCCTCCCCTTTTGTGGTCCTGGGAGTCCTGGGGATGGCGGTCTCATTTCTTTGTATCGTTTCTCTTATTAAGACAAATTCTTTGGGAGCCTAAAAAAACGCAGGTCCTGTTTTTTCCCTTGCTGACAAAGTTGACCTGAGGGGCACGGGAATTTTAATTCCCCTGGCTCTCGTGTTGTCACCGTTGAGGTTGGGGAGAACGCTCCCGCCGGCGGGAAATTTCTGCTCTTAAAACAGCATTTCAGAGGTCAAGAAGTTAAGTTCATTCTGGCGACGTATAAACGCCGTCAATTGTCGCGGCGGGGCAATTGATGTAAGATACAGCGCGGAGCAGCGGCTTTGAGCAGGATGGTCTATAAGAAGGGGCTCAAGGTTTTAAGGGCCACCATCGCTATCTCCTCTAACCGGAAAGACATCCTCCCTTCGTTGCCCTTTCCCCTAGGGGTTCAATCGCTGTTAACAGATTTCAAAGACGTTGAAGAGATCCCGTATTCTCCTCAGGCTGACGGCTCGATATCGATTCAGGATGTTCCAGAGGAAAGGCCGCGCTATCAGCTTTCTGGAACAAAAGTTGTCTTTAAAGGAGGGTTTGCCAAGCTCGCCCGGCGGGCTTCCGACCCGAGGTTCAGCTTTTGGGGAAACCAGGGTTTTCTCTACCGGTTCACGCTCTTCCTCCTCGAAAAAGAGCATCTGATCTATAGCCTCCATGCCTGCGCTCTTCACCAGGCCGAAAACAACAGGCTTTTCATCATCGCCGGTGGCGCCGGTAGCGGGAAAACGGTATTTCTGCTCAGCGGGCTTGAACAGGGTTTGACCCTTTTTTCGACAGAAACCGTGCACTTCAAGAAAGAAGGGCGCAGGTTCCGCTGGTTTATGGGCTCACTCGTAGACAACGTTCGCGTCGGGACTCTCAGGCATCATTTTCCCCGCTTCCTCGACTCCCTGTCTCTCAGCTCTGAGTGTGAATGGCAGGAAAAAGTCGCTGTCGACCTCTCCCGATACCGCTCGCCGCAGGAGAGCCTTGTCGACCCCGAAATCGTCATTCTTTTTCCAAGGATCGAAGAGGGCCGCGGTGTTTTGGTCCTCGGCCCGGTCCGAGACCCGAAGAAAACGGCCAAGGCTCTATTTGATAATATCTCTTTAAAGCGGTCCGAAACCTTCCTTCTCTACGACCGGCTCCCTGTGCTCGGCCTCGACCGGCCGGAGTTGGCGAAGGCTCGGCTGGAGTCGTCCCTTGGGCTCGCTGGTCACAAAAACACGGTTTTCTGTGCGACCGTCCTGGCCGGACCGCGGCAGTGCTGGGGCGGTCTTTTGGAGCCCGACTTCCAATTTCGAATAAGGAGATAATGATGGCTGAAAAGGCATGGGAAGGAGCTTTCCGGATTCCCTGTCCGGGAAGAACCCGGAAGCTAAGACAGACGGGGCTGACGATGGTGATTGACAAAGGTCTGGGGCACCATGTCCTCAAAGACCTCATCGAGTGTGCCGGCGATTATATTGATTTCGTCAAACTGACGTTTGGGACATCGGCGTTTTATGATAAAGACGTTCTCATGAAGAAAAATGCCCTGATCGCGTCCTCGGGGATCGAGGTGATGCCCGGAGGCACATTTTTCGAGGTAGCGGTATGGCAGAATTCTCTGGAGGCTTACTTGAAAAGAGCCCGACTTCTGGGTTTCACCGCCATTGAGATCTCGGATGGCACTATTCAGCTGGACAAGTCCGGAAGGAAACAGGCCATCAAACGGGCAGCGGATCTGGGTTTTAAGGTCGTCACCGAAGTCGGGAAAAAAGACCCCGACGAGGCCCCTTCCCTGGAGGTCATCCATGAGCTCATCGCTGATGATCTTGCCCACGGCGCGTTAAAGGTCATCATCGAAGCCAGAGAAGCAGGCCGCGGAGTTGGGATCTTTGACCGAGAAGGCAAGACCAAAGAAAACGAAATCGACCGCATCCTCTCCGGCGGCGCCGATGTCAATAACCTGATCTGGGAAGCTCCTCTCAAGAACCAGCAGCAGGACCTGATCCTCCGGTTCGGGTTGAACGTGAACTTGGGAAATATTCCGCCCGAAGAAGTGTTGGCTCTGGAAGCCCTGAGGCAGGGCCTCCGGGGTGATACCCTGAAGCAGGCCTATCTCGGGAGGAACCCGGCTAAATCTTGAAGAAGAGAAATCGCTTCTCTCGTTCCTCGAGGAGTTGAATCAAGACCGTGTGTTCTCCTTCAGGAACCTCGAAGCTGAAAGAATCGCCCACAAAGACTTGTTTGACCTGATTGTCCAGCAGGAATTGATATTTCCCGTGCTTCAAAAAATTAATCCGGACCTTTCTGAGTTTGAGGGACTTAAACTCAAAGGAGGCCTCGTTTTCAGAATACAGAAAGTGCCTGAAAACAGCGCCTCCGTCGGCCCGGACTATCTCTTTCTCATTTTCGATCAGTTTGATTCTTGAGGGCCCCGCTTCGACTTGGTAATGCCTCCCCTGAATGGCGAGGCGGGAGACTTTCCCCTTCCCTTCCGGTTCGAGCATTCCGAAGCGAAAGCCTTCCCAAGGAGTAAAATCCAGATACTCTTCGAGACCAATCAAGGCGAGCAGAGAACTCCAGGTTCGGTATCTCTGGCCGCCCGCCTCGCCAGTTCTGGAATCAAAATATTCAGGACACAGCTGAAAGTTCTTCCAGTTGCGCAGGAAAAGGTCCGAGCTCTTTTTGGCGAATTCAGAAGCCACGGCGTCGAATTGATAGGCCTTGAGTCCTTGATAAACAAGATAGTTGGTCGGCGGCCAGATTGATCCCCTCCAGTCCTGTTGGTCTTTTGAGGAGGGATCGTCCCGCGAAATCGTGGGAAGAACATAATCGCCCCAGAATTCCTTGGGATTGAGCAGGCGCTTGATCATAAGTAAAGCCCTTTTCTGGTCGGGGATCCGGGCCAGGAGAGGATAGAAACTTGAGGCGGACTTTCGAGTCGAGAATCGGCCGTCCCAATGTCGGTCAAAATAGAATCCTTCTCGTTCATTCCAGAGCTTGTCGTTAATGAGCTCTCCCATCCGCTCGTATTCTTCAAGATAATCCGCATAGTCTTCTGGGATGTTAAGAATATGGGCGATCTGGGAAAGACAATAGGCATCCAGGGCATACAGGCAATTCAGGTCCAGGCAATTCATGGTGAGTGTGTCCGTTTCTCGGTTGAAGGAAGCCTCCTGCCAGTTGGGGAGGTCGTTCTGCCCCGATTCCAATAGGGCTCTCGATTTTCCAGTGGCCTTTTCCTCCCAAGGGAACAATGCGCCGACGACGAACTCTTTATCCGAGCCCCATTCAAGCAGGCCATCACGGTTGCCGTCTCTGCGCGGCTGACCATTCTGCTTAGGGGTCGTCCAAAAAGAATGCCATTTTTTAAGACGGGGATAAGAAAAATTAAGCAAATTGAGGTCCCCGAGTTTTCCAAAGAGTTTCAGGACCACATAGCTGCCGATGGGAGGGTGAGAGCGGTCGGGCGTTCCGCCACGCTGGCTGCGCCAGTTGGGAATATTGCCGTTTGGATACTGGGTTTCCAGAATGGCCTTAACCGAGTCCTGGACGTGCCGCGCGCTTTCTACGGATAATTCAAGCGCACTCAGGAGTGAATCCCATGCGAAAATGGCCCAATCGTCGGGCAGACTTGCGGAGTGGGGAACAACCCACGTCCGTCCCGCCGGCGCGTAAAGCAGCTGATGACCCGGTTGGTAGAGAATCATCCAGAAAACGGTGTTCGTGATGGCCTCGGACAGGCCCTTAAAAGGACCTTCAGTTTTCACCCTGCTATTGTTGTAGCGTTCTTCCTCCTCCTCGAGGAACGAGTCGATGGCATCCGCATTCTTATAACGATAAATGCGGTCGCTGACGGCCTTGGGGCTATCGCCAATTCCGGCGACAAAGTAAACTGAGTTTTCTTTGGCCATAGAAAAAACGAGGGAAACGTCCTTTCCCTCTGGTGCCGTTCCCGGCTCTCCCCTTCTGTCAGTCCAGAAAAGGTAATGGACTTTTCTGCTCCCTTCGCTTTCGCCCCGGACTTGGCCATCCGAAAGAAGCTGGTATTTCGCCCCAGCATTCCAGGGGAAATAATGCGCGATGTGAAGTTCCGCGTATATTGGGGCCCGGATGCGGCCGATGACGGTCTTTTCGTCCCGGCGAGACCACTCCAGCATCAGACTTTCCGAATTTTCGGCTGGCTTGATCAGGACAGGAGTGTCGTCTCCCTGTTTGAAAGGAAGACTCAGGTCGGCTTTGATCCGTGCATACTGATTGTCGGGAGAATGGGGACCGACCTCGGAGACGAGGAAAAAGAGGTCGTCCCCTTCAGCAATCTGGTTTTCTTTTTTCACTTTGACCGCAAAAGCAAATGCCACCTCCTTGCTGGGAGCAATCGCGAGCCCGAACCAATTCTTCCTGTCCAGGGCGCCAACATAAACATCTTTCCAGGGATAAAAAATTTCGGCCTGAAGCAGGGACACTGTCCCCAGAAAAACAAAAAGAGCGGCGGATGGCAAGACCTGCTTTTTCATGCCCTGATTATTTTTTATAACCACGGTTTCGTTCCTAATTTACGGCAAAACGGGAGATAAATCAACGCTGCTGGAGAGCGAGAATCATGCTTTGGTCCCGGAGAACTTATGAATCCAGGCGGGTGAGTCCGTATTTTCGGGCCCAATTATACGCCCGAGCGAGTTCGCTTCGTGTAATCCTCCTTGCGATCTCCGGGTATTCCATGGCCTTGTACTCCGGCCGGTACTGACCCATCAAATTGACGTAAGTCCCGGGCGAGAGATCCCGCGCGACAAACTTAATGAAATCCTCGGTCCCGGACACGTTATTGGGCATGATGAGGTGCCTGAGCAGGACGCCCCTGACGGCGATTCCCTCGTCGTTGAGCTTGAGCTCTCCGACTTGGCGGTGCATTTCCTTGATGGCCAGCTTGGCAAAATACGGATAATTATAGGCACCGGATGAATATTTTGCCGAGAAAATGGGTTGCATATACTTAAGGTCGGGAAGATAGATATCGACAGCACCGTCAAGGAGCTGGAGGGTTTCAACCGTCTCGTAGCCGGACGTGTTATATACAAGCGGAACCTTCAGCCCGAGCGGAATGGCCAGCTTGAGCGCTTTCATAATTCCCGGCAGGTAATGGGTAGGTGTTACAAGATTGATATTGTGGCAGCCGAAGCTCTGGACTTTGAGCATTGTTTCGGCCAGCTGGTTTTCTGATATCTCCACTCCTTCTCCTTGTATGCTGATACTATAATTCTGGCAGAAGAGACATCTCAGGTTACAGTTGGAAAAGAAGATTGTGCCAGATCCGCCCTTCCCGACAAGCGGCCGTTCTTCGCCAAAATGTGGGAACGCGCTCGCTATTTTGACTCTAGCGGTCGCTTGGCAGACTCCGGTTTCGCCTTTAGCTCTATTGACCCGGCAGTTCCTTGGGCAGAGGCGGCAGTCCTCGTAAAAAGCATAAAGCTTTTCGACGCGCTCGGAGAGAAGGCCTTTTCGCTCCAAATCGAGGAACCCGGGATAGTTCTTCCCGGCTCCGGCGCCTTCAAAATTGCTTTTTTTGGACCCCACTATGAATTGAGGTAGGCAGAAAGTTGAGCCGGCCATGATCAGAGAGCGGCTGAGAAAATGCCTCCGGGAGATTTGTTCCATCTTTAACGCAGTCCTCGTATCCTTTTTACTAATAACGCATGAAGGCGAGACGTGTCAAATCTGCAAAAGATTGAGGTTTTGAGCACGGATAATATAAAATGTTCCACCGATAGAGAACCATGACGCCGGTTGAGCTCAAACCCAGAGTGGCGGTGGTCAGGTGCCCCGATTATGATCCAGGCAATCTCTCTCCCAGCATCCGCAGATGTCTCGACCTCCTCGGCGGTCTGAAATCATTCCTGGGGTCGAGCCGCCAGGTTTTTGTCAAAGTCAACCTTCTCTCTCCCTTGGCTTCGGTGGAGAGGGCAATCTTCACCCATCCCGCTTTTGTTCAAGTAGTTCTGTGCCTGCTCAAGGATTATGATATCGACATTACCGTGGGCGATGATTTACCTTCTGGCCAGGAAGATATCTTCGTCCCCAGTGGCTATCGCCAAGTTTGTGCCGAGCTGGGGATCCGACTGGTGAACCTTAAAGAGACAGGATTTGTGGAAATCCCGGTTCGGGGAGAAGTCCTGGACAAATGCTATGTCGCCCGCCCGGTTCTTGAGGCCGACGCAATTATCAACCTTCCCAAACTCAAAACTCATTCCTTTACTCTCTATACAGGAGCAGTGAAAAACATGTTCGGGGTCATGCCCCATGGATTGAGAATTGGTTGCCACCGCCGCTTCGTCCGCAATGATGTCTTTTCGGAGATGCTGGTGGATCTATTTTCCTGCGTCCGTCCGCATTTAAGCGTTATGGACGCTGTCATCGGGCATGAAGGCGAGGGTCCTTCGGCAGGGTCTCCCAAGAATATCGGGCTTGTTCTCGCCTCCTCTGACGGAGTCGCTTTGGACGCGGCCGCAACCAGAATTGTCGGCTATGAACCCTTGCGGATCTACACAACCCATTATGCTCACGAACGGGGGCTGGGCGTGGGCGATATCGATGCTTTGGAAATTGCCGGAGACAAGCTTGAAGATGTCGAAGTCAAGGACTTTAAACATTCTGCCTTTGCCGTCAGCCTATTCAGGCGAAGACTGCCATCGTTCCTATATGCCTATATTCAGGGCCAACTGAGTTTGATTCCCGAGGTCATAAGTTCAAGGTGCACGGCCTGCTCAGAATGCGTGAACATTTGCCCCGCGCGAGCCATCAGTGTTCTTCAGGAAGCAGCCTGGATTGATGAGAAAAAATGCATCCACTGTCTGTGCTGCCATGAGATCTGCCGCTTCAGGGCTCTCCGGCTGAAGCAATTTCCCTTGGGCAGGTTGTTGAGGACAGGGAGTGCGATTTATGGTCAGGCCGCTTCGGCGGTGCGGAGATTATTATGAATTTATAGATCCATTTGATATTTTTGAGTGAGTGCATTTCCTGCCGAGCTGTGATACATTAAGAGCTGCCGGAGGCTCGAAAATGGATTTCAACCTTTATTTTAAGTCCCGCCAGGGAGAGATGGTCAACCTTCTGAAAAATATGGTTGTCCGGGAGTCTCCCTCTCAAGATAAAAAAGCCGTCGATGCGTGTTCCTCTTTTGTGACAGGGGAATTGAGAAAGGTCGGCGCTAAAATCACCCGCTTCCCGCAGAAGCGGACTGGAGACCTCTATCTGGCTGAATATCCCGCCTCAGCTAAAGTGGCGAAAGAAGGCCAGGTTCTTCTTCTCACCCATATAGATACGGTCTGGCCCGTTGGTAAGATCGTGAAAATGCCGTTTTTCATCTCCGGGAGCAAGGTTTTTGGTCCGGGTGTTTTGGACATGAAAGCCGGACTGGTGATGGTGCTTTTCGCCCTCAAAGCTCTCCATCAGCTGGGTCTCCGGCCGGCCAGAAGGATTGCCCTGTTCATAAATTCTGCGGAGGAGATCGGAGCCGAAAGTTCTGAAGCTATGATCCTGCGGCTGGCCAAAAGATCGACCTATGTCCTCTGTCTGGAGCCCGCCCTTCCCGGCGGCGGCTTAAAAACGCAGCGCAAGGGCCGGCTTGTCGTCCGTGTTGACGTGAAAGGCAAAGCCGCTCATGCAGGCACCCCGGAAAAAGGGATCAATGCCGTCGACGAGTTGATGGCTCAGCTCCGCCGGCTTAAAAGGCTGGCAGTTAGTGGAGTGACGATGAACATTGGCCAGATTGGCGGCGGCGAAAAAGCCAACATTGTCGCTGAAAAGGCCTGGGCTGCACTGGACTGGAGATTCTGGAATACCAGGCAGCTGGACAGGATTAAGAAAACGTCCAAACAGCTCCTGGCGACGGTCCCCGGCGCAAAAATCAAATGCTCCATGGAGAGCCTCACCCCGCCGATGGAAAAAACGAAGCCATCGGCCGAGCTCCTTGCCGAGGTGAGAAAAATCGCGTCGTCGTTGGATATCACCCTTGAAGACGGAAGAACAGGCGGCGGTTCGGATGCTTCCCTGGCCTCCAGCCTCGGAATCCCCACCTTGGACGGCCTGGGGCCGGATGGCGAAGGGATTCATGCCGAAAACGAGCATCTCCTGCTCCCCTCGCTCATTCAGAGGACGGCTTTGCTTACGGAGATCTTGCGACAGCTTTGATTGACTCTCGGGGCGAATTCTGTTAATTTAATTTCTCATATCATTTTCGTTTTCTTGAACGGAGGCATTCATGATAAAAAAATATTACCTTCTCTCCCCGGGCCCGACCCCGGTGCCTGAGAGTGTCCTAGCGACCGCGGCGGAACCGATCATTCATCACAGGACTCCTGAGTTTTCCAAGATTTTCATGGAGACGACCGAAGGCATTAAGCATGTCTTTGGGACCAAAGAGGATGTCTTTATCCTCACTTCCTCAGGCACGGGCGCTATGGAGACTGCCATTGTGAACACGCTCAGCCCTGGCGATAAAGTCATTAGCATAAACGGAGGAAAGTTCGGCGAACGGTGGGGCAATATTTGCCGAGCTTATGGCATCAACTGCAAGGAGATCGTCCTCGAATGGGGAAAGGATTTCACCAAAGAACAGTTGGAGGCGGAACTCAAAGCCAATCCGGATGTCAAGGCGGTTTTTGCGACTCTTTCTGAAACATCCAGCGGAGCAGTCTATGATATCCAGGGATATGGGGGAGTTGTCGAAAAAACTGAGGCCATCTTGGTCGTCGACGGCATCTCGGGAATCGCTGCTACGCCGTGCCCGATGGACGAATGGAAGGTCGATGTCATGGTTTCCGGCTCCCAGAAGTCGTTCATGATACCTCCGGGGCTGGCCTATATCGCTTTTGGCCAGAAAGCCTGGAAGTTCGTCGGAAACTCCAAGCTGCCCAAGTTCTATTTTGATGCCGTTAAGGCCAAGAAGAACCTGGAAAAGCAAACAACACCATGGACGCCTGCTATCTCGCTTATTATCCAACAGAAAAAATCTCTGGATATTATCAAGAGCATGGGTTTGGAAAGACTCTATAACCATCACCGCATCCTGGGCGAAGCGACTCGAGCCGGAGTAAAGGCCCTCAACCTGGAGCTCCTAGCTCAGAGGCCTGGCAATATCCTGACAGCCGTGAAAACTCCTCCAGGAATTGACGGTGCCAAGCTGGTCAAAACCATGCAGGGCAAGTATATGGCCTATATTGCCGGTGCTCAGGACCCGAACAAAGGAAAATTCTTCAGGATAGCCCACCTGGGTTACATGGGAGGCTTTGACGTCATCACGGCCCTGAGCGCTCTGGAACTGACTCTGGCCGACCTGGGGTATAAGTTTGAGATGGGAAGCTCGGCCCGGGCTGCTGAGCCCATCATCAGGGAGAATTGGATATGAAAAAGATTCTTGTTGCAGATTCCCTTGACAAAGAAGCGCTGGACGAGTTGAAGGCCGTGCCCGGGTTTGATCTCACGGTCAAAACGGGCATGGATGAGGCCGCTCTCGTCGATACGATTCCTGGCTACAACGCTATCGTCGTCCGCAGCGCCACAAAAGTGACCAAGAAAGTGATTGATGCCGCCGCCGGTCTGGAGATGATTGTCCGGGCGGGCATCGGCCTGGACAATGTCGATGCGGCGGCCGCCAAAGAAAAGGGCATTAGAGTCGCCAACACGCCGGCCGCTACCACGATATCGGTGGCCGAGCTCACCTTCGGCCTGATGTTGAGCGCCGTCCGCCAGCTCGGAAGAGCCAACCTGTCGATGAAGCAGCATAAATGGGAAAAGAAGGTCATGTCCGGAACCGAGTTATACGGAAAAACGCTAGGAATCGTTGGCGCCGGCCGTATCGGCCTCGCTGTCGCGGCGAGAGCCCTGGCCTTCGGGATGAAAGTCCTTGCCTACGACATCATCGAGATCGAAACAACGCTTGACGTAAAACAGGTTACGCTGGACGAGCTCCTGGCTCAGGCGGATATCATCACGCTTCATATCCCTAAGCAGCCAAAGTATGTCATTTCGAGGGATGAGATCCAAAAGATGAAAAACGGGGTGATCATCATCAACGCTGCTCGTGGAGGTGCTGTCGACGAGAAGGCCTTGCTCGAAGCCTTGAATACCGGGAAAGTCCGGGCTGCCGCCTTTGATGTGTATGAGAAAGAGCCGCCGGAGGATTTTTCCTTCATCGACCATCCCAATGTCATCGCCTTGCCCCACATCGGCGCCGCGGCTGAAGAAGGGCAGAAACGGGCGGGGTTCGAAGTCGTCAGAATCCTGAAGGAAAAATTGCGCTGAGCCCGGATATCTGGAATTAGAATCTTAATCAAAACGGAGAACAAATGGCCGAAATTCAGCCTTTCAAAGGCCTTCGCTATAACACGAAAAAGGTTGACCTAAAAAATGTCATTACCGAGCCCTATGACCGGATTACACCGGCGATGCAGGAAGCTTATTACAAGAGAAGTCTTTATAATATCGTCCGCATTATCCTGGGAAAAGACGATGATCCCGAGCTTGCCGAAAAGGATAAGTATGCCCGGGCTGATTTTTACCTAAAACGATGGGAAAAAGAGGGTTTATTTGTCCGCGAGGACAAAAAAGCGGTCTATGTTTATGACCAGGAATACACGGTGAATGGCACCGCCAAAAAAAGGCGCGGCCTCATCGCCAGGGTCAAGCTGGAAGATTTTGCCTCCAAGAGAGTTCTGCCCCACGAAAAAACATTTCCCAAACACAAAGAGGACCGGCTCAGGCTGTTGCGCGCCACGCACACGAACACTGAGCAGGTTTTTCTTCTCTACACCGATGACAATAAAAAAGTGGGCCGGGCCATCGAACGGGCGCTCGAAAAAGCAGAGCTGGCCGGAGATGTCCGGGATGAGGATGGCCATCGGAACCGACTGTGGGCGATCAAAAATGAAAACGACATCAGCCGCATCCAGCGGACCATGGCAGATAAAATTCTAATCATCGCCGACGGCCATCACCGCTACGAGACTTCGCTCAATTACCGGCGGGAAATGCTCCAGAAGCTCCGGTCCGCCAAAGGAGACGAGGCCTTCAACTATATTATGATGACTCTCTTTGACCTCAATGACCCCGGCCTTGTCATTCTCCCGACCTACCGTTTTGTCAGAGGCCTGGAGAAATTTAGCCAGGAGGATTTTAAAACCCTCTTTTCCACGGATTTTGAAATCTCTGAGCTCGCCGAGGTCTCTGTTTCCGACCAACCCGCTTTGGCCAAGGTCCGCGCCAAAATAGATAAAGAGAGCCATACCTTTGGCGCTTTCTTCGTCGGCTCAAAAAAAGTTTTTCTGCTGCGTCTTAAATCCGAGGAGATTCTGGATAAGGAGGTTGACCCGGGAAAATCTGCGGAATGGAGAAGACTGGACGTCGCTATCCTCCATTCTCTAATCATTGATAAGCTGGCAGTCTTTACCGAGAAGCCTTTCGTCCAGGATGAGCAGGTCGGGTATATCCGGAACCTGCAGGAAGGATTAAAGAAGGTCGCCGACGGCGAATGGCAGGTGATCTTCCTCCTCAAGCCGTGTTCCCTTCAGCAGATCAGACAGGTCGTGGAGAAGGGCGAGCTTATGCCCCACAAATCCACAGACTTCTTTCCCAAACTGAAGTCGGGACTCGTGCTTAACCCGTTGGAGGATTAGCCCAAAACCGCGAAAAAATTAGGAAACACGATGGTCTATCTTGATAACAATGCGACAACGCCACTGGATTCAGCCGTGGCCGAAAAGATGTGCTGGTTTCTTAAGGAGCATTTCGGAAACCCGTCTTCGCTTTATCCTATCGGAAGAGCTGTCAGGGACATCATCACAGAGGCGAGGGAGACGGTCGCGAAGGCCCTGGCCGCGCACCGCAACGAAATTATATTCACGGGCTCAGGGACAGAGTCGGACAATTTTGCCATTCGCGGAGTGATCGACACGTTTCCCGAGAAGAACGAGATCATCACCTCGACCATCGAGCATCTTGCCGTCCTCCGGGTGGCCAATTATCTGGAAAAAAAAGGAGTCAAGGTCACTTATGTGCCCGTTGACCGGCTGGGAACAGTGGACCTTGATTTCCTCAAGGATTCGATCACGCCACGAACGGCCCTCATCTCGATTATGCTGGCCAATAATGAAATTGGGACGATCCAGCCGATTGAACAGATTGTGAAAATTGCCCGGGACAAAGGTGTCTTAGTGCACACAGATGCCGTCCAAGCCTTTGGAAAAATGGACCTGAACGTCGAGAAACTCGGTGTTGACCTTCTTTCCGTGTCCGCCCACAAAATTTATGGGCCTAAGGGCGTAGGCGCTCTATATGTCCGTAGGGGAGTCGATATTTGCCCGTTCATCCAGGGAGGGCATCAAGAACGGGGGATGCGGGCGGGCACAGAAAACACAATCGGAATTGTCGGGTTCGGGGAATCGGCACGGATTTTGATGGAAAGAGGCAGAAAAGACAGGGACAGGATAGAAAGGCTCGCTGAGTCATTGAAAAAAGGGATCGAGGCGACCATCCCCAAAACGAAGTTCAACGGACATCCCGATAAAAGGGTCAAGAATACTCTGAACTTTTCTTTCCTCGGCCTCGAGGCGGAAGCTATCCTTCTGGCTTTGGCGACCAAGGGGATTTGCGTTTCCACCGGCTCGGCCTGTTCGGAAGAATCCGAAGATGTCTCTCATGTCCTCCTGTCCATAGGGCTGCGGCCTGAAATCGCGCGTTCCTCGGTCAGGATGTCTCTTGGCCGGTTCAACACGGACGAAGATATCCAGGTAGTTCTCCGGGAGCTTCCAGGGATAATCGAGAAGCTCCGGCAGATATCCGCTTTTGAACCGGATGAGGAATAGGGGCCGGTTCCCCTCCTTAAAGAACTCGCTGCTGCAGTCCTATTTTAGGGCGGAGCGACGGAGCTGCTCGAGATAGACCCGCCGTACCTCGAGGAAGAATTTCCCGTACCCTTCCCGTTTGAAATCCGGGTACGTCCAGTCGAGTATCTTAATCCCCTGCTTGCTGAATAGAAATTCAAGGTGGCCATAGATTCCCTGGGAGAGGGGGATGCGGTGGGAAAAATCTTTGGCTGTGGCCATGATGAGCGCCGAGGCGGTGAGAATGCCGGGGTCGATATTGACCACCCTGAAATTTTTCCCCGACTCTTGCCTGATCTTTTTTTCGAGAGCATTTGTCTGGATTTTCAGATTGCTCAATGTGTCGGGCGAAACAAGTTCGACAAAACTCAAGAATACCCTTTCCAGGTTGGTCCTCATTTGCTCTTCGTAATAATTTGTGAGATCAAACGGAAAAAGGGGACTTTTAAGATCAGTCGAGCCGAAGAGCGCCTGGAGCTCCTTCTCCGCCCTTTCAAAATAAGCCGCTTGGGATGAAATGATGCCGACGATCAGTTTGGCAGGGGGAAAAGATTTCGGCTCAGCCATTTTTATATACATAAAATAAAACCGCTGAAAACGCAACCAAAGATACGCCAGACCTAGCGGGGCGGTGAATCCGCTGAGAGCTGTTCGTTTATTTGACCTACTTTTTTCAATCACTTATAATGGGTGCGCCATGAAATGGGTATATATCGAGGAAATCGGCGGGCACGCTGGCGAAGACGTTGAAATCAGGGGCTGGGTCTATAACAAGCGCTCCAGCGGCAAGGTCCGGTTTCTCCTGGTCAGAGACGGTACCGGGATCATCCAGGCCACAATCGCCAGTGAGTTCAAAGATCATCCGCTTTTCCAACAGTTCGATGTTTTAACGCAGGAGTCTTCGGTCATTGTTCGAGGATCGGTCAGGGAAGAAAAAAGGGCACCGGGCGGCCATGAAATCAGCATTCAAGATATGGAAACACTCCAGGTCGCCCTTGACTACCCTATCACTCCGAAGGAACACAGCACGCCCTTTTTGATGGAGCACCGGCATCTTTGGCTCCGCTCCCGCAAGCAGCATGCGGCTCTTCAGGTCAGGGCCGAGCTCATCAAGGCCATCCGCGATTTTTTTGACAATCGCGGGTTCCGGCTTATGGATACGCCGATTCTCACCCCGAGCTCATGTGAAGGCACCACAACGCTTTTTGAGACGGAGTATTTTGACCAGAAGGCTTACCTCAGTCAGAGCGGGCAGCTCTATAACGAGGCTACCGCCATGGCCTTCGGAAAAGTCTACTGTTTTGGGCCGACTTTCCGGGCCGAGAAATCAAAGACGCGGCGCCACCTGATCGAATTCTGGATGGTCGAGCCCGAAGTGGCCTTTGCCAAGCTCGATGATACAATCGAGCTAGCCCAGGATCTTGTCCTCTTTATCCTGGGAAGAGTCCTTGAAAAAAGGCGGCAAGAGCTCGAGGTCCTGGAACGGGATACCACGTCGCTTGAAAAAATCAAGAAGCCTTTTCCGCGCGTGACCTACGAGGAAGTGCTCGGGCTGCTTCAACAAAAGGGCTCCTCAATGGCTTGGGGAGACGATTTCGGGGCCCCTGAAGAAACCTTGATTTCCGAGATCTTTGACAGTCCCGTGTGCGTCACCCATTTTCCCTCCAAGACCAAGGCTTTTTACATGCAGCCGGACGAAAAACGGCCTGACCTGGCCCTTGGCGTGGACGTTTTGGCCTCCGAGGGTTACGGCGAGATTATCGGCGGTGGACAACGCATTCATGACCTTGGGCTCCTGGAGAAGCGAATCAAAGAATATAATTTGCCCCCGCAGGCATATGAGTGGTACTTGGACCTCAGAAAATACGGGAGTGTCCCCCACTCCGGTTTTGGCCTCGGGGTCGAGAGAACCCTTGCTTGGATCTGCGGCATCAAGCACATCCGCGAGACCATTCCCTTCCCCCGTCTTCTTTACCGCATTTATCCGTAAAAGAAGAGTCAATTTTCCATGAGGATAATAATTATTCAGTGCAGGAACGAGTCCAGGGATGCCGCTTTTGAGCGGCCGGGCTGAATCTGAGTGTCCTGAAAAGGAAAACCAGGCCTCTAACACAATGGACAGACACCAGGATTCAGGCGGGCCCCGCGGAGGCAGAGGCAAAACCGTCTCCCTGGCGACGTTCGGCTGCGCCAAGAACCTCGTCGATAGCGAAGTGATGCTCGGATACCTCCGCCGGGCCGGCTATAGCGTTCTTCCAGTCCCGGATAGAGCCGATGTCATTATTTTGAATACTTGTGGGTTTATCGGTCTGGCCAAAGAAGAAGCGGCGCAGGCGTTGAAGGAAGCAGCCGCCCATAAAAGAAGAGACAATAGCAAAACTATCATTGCGACAGGATGCTATGTCGAAAGGTTCGGAGAAGGCCTCAGGTCAGAATACCCGGAGGTCGATGTCTGGCTCGGAGTGAAGGACTTTGACAAGATCGTCCAGGCCATAGAGGGCCGGAGCTTCCGTCGCGGCAAGGAGACTTTCCTCTGCAGCCACAAAACGCCCCGGCTGATTTCAACCCCTCCTTCTTGGGCTTATGTCAAAATCTCAGAAGGCTGCTCTCATGAGTGCGCTTTTTGCGCCATCCCTCTGATCAAAGGCCCTTACCGGTCCCGCCCCCTTTCCTCCATCGTCGCCGAGGCCCGCGAGCTTGGCCGTCGCGGGATTAAAGAAATAAACCTGATCTCCCAGGACACCACGTATTTCGGCCATGATAAGGGGATAAACAACGGCCTGGTGAGGCTCCTGCGCCGGCTTATTGACGTTCCCGGCCTCAGCTGGATCCGTTTTCTCTATGGCTACCCCGAGGAAATCACAGATGACCTGCTCGAAATTATGGCGGATAAAAAAATCTGCGCCTACCTCGATATCCCGTTCCAGCATGCGGACAGCCGCGTCCTCAGAGCAATGAGAAGGAGCACGGACGGCAAAAGAGGTCTTGCCTTGATCGAAAAAATCCGCAAAAGGCTCCCTGATGTCGCCCTCCGGACTTCACTCATCGTCGGTTTCCCCAGCGAGGGGCGGAAAGAATTCGAGACTCTCAAGGCTTTTGTGCGGACAGCGCGATTCGATCACCTGGGTGTTTTCACGTATTCCCCAGAGGATGGGACAAATTCTTTCAGGTTGGGCAACCCAGTTTCCGAGCAGGATAAAGCCTCCAGGCAAGAAGAGATCATGTGGATTCAGGCAGGAATATCAGCGGAAAACAACAAGAAATACCTGAAGCGCAGGATCGAAGTCTTGATTGACAATCCATTCACGCATCGCCAGAAGCCGTTCTCAGGCCGGGCCCGGTTTCAAGCTCCGGAAGTGGACGGAGTGGTTTATATCCAGGAAAACAGGCACACATCCCATGAGCTTAGGCCTTTGGAAACAGTTGAAATAGTCGCCGCAGATGTATATGATCTTCACGGAAAAATAGTTCCATGAAAGTCGTGGGGAGGGTGATCGCCACCTTTTTTGGAATCGGGTTTTTCCCTGTCGCCCCCGGAACAGCGGCAAGTCTCGCCGTCGTCTTGATCTACAAATTTCTCCTCGCTCCTTTGCCTTGGGCTTTTGTCTTTGTCTTGCTTTTCCTGCTCGGTATCCTTGGTCTGGTTTCCTCCGCTTTTTATTCCTCGGAACTCGGGGAGAAAGATCCCAGGAGAATTGTCATTGATGAAGTGTGCGGCCAGCTTCTGGCCCTGATTTTTGTGCCGCCGACGTGGACTGCTCTGGGCCTTTCCTTTGCTCTGTTCCGTTTTTTTGATATCGTCAAGCCCTGGCCCGTCACCAAATCTGAAAAGCTCCGCGGAGGCTGGGGGATCATGGTGGATGACCTCATGGCTGCGGCGATTTCCCTGATTATCCTCCAGGCTTACCTTTATCTGAAGTGAACAGAAGCGTTCCGGACAAAGTCGAAATTATCGCTATCGGCTCAGAATTACTCACGCCATATTATCAAGACACCAACTCGCTCTATTTGACCCAGCGCCTGAATGAGCTCGGTTTCGATGTCGCGTTCAAGACAATCGTTGGGGATGACATAGAAAATATCCGTCTCCGAATCAAAAAAGCTCTTGAGCAATCCGACCTTGTTCTCGCCATCGGCGGACTTGGCCCCACAGGGGATGATAGAACCCGGGAGGCACTTGCCGCCGTCTTGAACAGGAAGCTCGTCTTGGACAAAGACATTCTCCGAAGAATCGAAGAGCGGTTCAGGCGGAGACGCATTCCCATGCCCGCTGCCAATCGGAAGCAAGCTTACCTCGTTCAAGGTGCTGACGCCTTACCCAACCTGAGCGGGACAGCGCCCGGTCAATGGCTTGAGGCGGGAGGAAAAACAATCGTTCTGCTCCCCGGGCCGCCGGGTGAACTTAAGCCGATGTTTGAGGAATCGGTATGGCCGCGGCTTTCGGCCAGGCGTGGGGGATATTTGGCCCGCTTGGTTCTCAAGATTGCGGGCTTGACGGAATCGCAAGTTGAGATGCTGGTTGGCGACCTCTACCCCAAAAGGCCAGATGTTCGAGTCACGATTTTGGCCTCCCCAGGTCAAATCGAGGTCCACCTGACCTCCCTTTCTCCATCGGATGCCGCCGAGGCCGAACGGAAAATCCAGGAGCTGAAAAAGAAGCTGCTCAGGCGTCTGAAGGCCAATGTTTTTTCTGAGTCGGGCGAGGACCTGGAAGATGTCGTCGGCAGTCTCTTGAAGGAAAATAAGCAAACCCTGGCCGTGGCTGAATCTTGCTCCGGAGGATTGCTCAGCCACAGGCTGACAAATAGACCCGGTAGCTCCGATTATTTCCTGGAGGCGGTTGTGGCCTACAGCAATGCCGCCAAGACCGACCTTCTGGCTGTTTCTCCTTCGCTCATCAAGAGGCACGGCGCTGTCAGCCCCTCGGTGGCTCGAGCCATGGCCAGGGGAGTCAGAGCTAGGGCCCGTGCTGACTATGGGTTGGCAATCACTGGCATTGCCGGCCCCACTGGCGGGACACCTGAAAAGCCGGTCGGGCTTGTTTTTGTTGCCCTCGCTTGGGACGGAGGGGTTGCCGTCTGGAAATGTCTTTTTTTGGGGACAAGAAGGCAAATTAAGTTCCAATCGACCCAAAAGGCGCTGGACGTGCTCCGAAGACATCTTCTCCAGCCGAGACAAAAACGATCAGGGGAGCAAAAATGAGAGCTTTTATCGCTATCGACCTGGACGACCGTTTGAAAAAAAATCTGGAGGCGCTCATTGATGAGCTCCGGCCCAACGGCAAGAACATCCGCTGGGTCAGTGCTCAAGGGATGCATCTCACTTTAAAGTTCTTAGGTGAAATCCCCGAACAGGATTTTTCCCGGCTCGCCGATCCGCTCAGGAATCTCGTCAAGAACCATACCGGGTTTGACCTCAGGCTCAAAGGAACAGGCTGGTTCCCGCCCGGCCGGAAAAACCCACGCGTCCTTTGGGTTGGCGTGGAGGCAGGTCCCTCCCTTGAAATCCTACAAAAGGATATAGAAACCGCCGCAGAAAAACTTGGATTCCCGCGGGAGGCGAGAGAATTCCATCCCCACCTGACCTTGGGCCGGGTGAAATTTCCCTCTCAGCTTGATGCCGTTCTTTCAGACCTGGAAAAACACCGGGAGACGGTTTTTGGAGAGATGTGGACTTCGAAGGTCACTCTTTTTAGGAGCATCCTTAAGCCATCAGGGGCTGAGTATAGTGTTCTTTCGGAGTTTCCCTTGGGATGAGCGTTCTTTTTCTTGCTTTGGCCTACTTGGTCGGGTCCATTCCCGTGGGATATCTTTTTTTTCGGATAGGCGAAAACAAAGATATTCGCGGCTTCGGCAGCCGGAGCACTGGCGCCACCAATGTTTTGAGGCTTAAGGGCTGGAAGTACGCGGTTCCTGTCGCGGTTTTGGATGTTTTGAAGGCCGCTCTTCCTGTCTGGCTGGCCTTGCAGCTTTTCGATAACACGCGAATCGCTCTCGCTGCCGCCTTTCTGGTCACACTGGGACACTGTTTTCCAGTTTTTATCAAGTTCCGCGGGGGAAAGGGCGTTTCCACAGCCATGGGGGCGTATGCTATTCTTGCGCCCGTTTCCTTTCTCTTGAGCCTGGCCGTTTTTGTGGGAACCATTGCCGCGACTCGCTTCGTCTCTTTAGGTTCGCTCCTGGCTACCTTATCCTTTCCTCTTTGGGCTTATTTCCTTTATAATGATAGACAGGCAGCGGTTTTGGGGGTGGCCATGTTTGTCCTGATTGCGTTGCGTCATCGAGGCAACATCCAGAGATTGCTTGGAGGGCAAGAAAGAAAATTCGGACAGAGGGTGAAGATTTAAACGTGATGGAAGCAGGAATCATAGGAGGGGGCAGTTGGGGATCTGCCTTTGCCCTTCATCTTGGCCGCCTCCGGGTTAAAACCCGGCTGTGGGTCAGGGAGGGCGAGATTCTTGAAGAGCTTTTTAGGACTCGTCAAAACCCTGTCTTTCTCCCTGGACATCTTTTCCCTTCTTCCGTTTCTTTCTCGGGCGATCTTAAGGAAACAGCCAGGTCCGCCGATGTTCTGTTTATTGCCGTTCCGTCCCAGTTCTGCCGCCAGGTTTTTTCGGACATCGCTTCGGCCCTCTCTCGCGGTCAGATTATCGTCAGCCTAACCAAGGGTATCGAAGAGGGATCGCTCAAAAGAATGACTGAAATCATGGAGGAAGTCTTCCGAGTCCATTCTCTCCCACATCTTGCCGTGCTCTCCGGGCCGAGTTTTTCCCGAGAAGTTGCGGACAGGCATCCCACGGCCGTGGTGATTGGTTCAAAAGAAGTTGATTTCGCCAGAGCCGTCCAGCGTCTTATCTCCAATGTCTATTTTCGGGCTTATACGAGCGAAGATATCATTGGAGTAGAGCTTGCCGGAGCATGCAAAAATATTATTGCCTTGGCAGCCGGGATATCCGATTCCTTGAAGTACGGGCATAACACCCGGGCCGCCCTGATCACCCGCGGCCTTGCCGAGATGACCAGGCTCGGAACAAAGCTCGGCGCCAGCAGGGAGACATTTATGGGGCTGGCCGGGATCGGAGACCTGGTTTTGACCTGCACGGCCAAGCTCAGCCGGAATTACCACGTTGGCTACGACCTCGGAAAGGGCCGGCCGTTGCCTCTCATCCTGTCAGGGATGAAGATGGTGGCCGAAGGCGTCTCGACGACGATATCCGTTCGAGACCTGGCCCGCAGAGAAGGAGTTGAAATGCCCATCGTTGAGGAAGTCTTCAGAGTCCTTTATGAAAACAAGAGCCCAAAAGACTCCCTGCGTGATCTCATGCTGAGAGCGCTTAAGGTTGAATAGAAGGAAGGATTAGACAAGAAGAAGCCAAGAGCATAAAATAAAACAGAAAAGAGGAAACACGGATGAAAAATCGCCATGCTTTAATTTTCTTAGTTTGTCTGGGTATTTTTTCTTGCGCCTCTGCCCAGAAAAAAACGGAGAAGGCCCGGGAAAAAGATCCCCAACACCAGTACAATATCGGGCTGTTTTACCTCAATAGCAATAATATCGACGAGGCGATCAAGTACTTCAACAAGGCCTTGAGCCTCGATCCCCGCCACTACCAGTCTTTTAACGCCCTTGGCTTGGCCAATTCTATGAGGGGAAATCTCCAGGAGGCGATCAATCTCTACCAAAAATGCCTCCAGATTTCGCCCAATTTTGCCGAAGCGCACAACAACCTTGGGACGATCTATCAGGAAATGGGGGACCTCGACAAGGCCGAACAGGAATTCAGGAAGATCATTGAGGATCCGAACTACACGCACAAAGAGCTCCCATATTACAACCTGGCTAGGCTCTATTTCACCAAGGGGGATTTGGAGAAAGCCCGCTCCCACGTCGATGTCGCTATCAAGCTCAACACTCGTTTCGCCTTAGCCTACAACTTGCTTGGCTTGATTTTGGAGAGTCAAGATAATCTCTTCGGCGCCATCGAAAGCTTCAAGATGGCGGTTAAAATTGTCCCTGACGATCTGAATTTTAATTTCAACTTGGGAGCTGCTTATTTTAAGAATGACGACCTGGGTAAAGCGGCGGAGGTCCTCGAAAAAATCTCCCCCCAGGTCGTTGACCTGGAGATGAAAGAAAAGCTCAATTCTTATCTCAAAGCGATTAAAGAGAAAGAAAAGGAAAAAAGTGGCGGCTAGGTGCCTTCTTCCCAGGCCCCCAAATATTTTTTCTGCTCCGCGGTCAGCCGATCGATCTTTACCCCCATGGAACGAAGTTTCAGGCGGGCGATTTCTTCGTCGATGGCTTTGGGAACGGGGTAGACTTCTTTTCCGAGTGAACTGCCTTTACGGCTGAGGTAAAGCACGCTCAGCGCCTGGTTGGCGAAGCTCATATCCATAACTATGGCGGGATGCCCTTCGGCAGCCGCCAGGTTGATCAACCTTCCTTCTCCCAGTAAATAGAGTTTTTTTCCGTTTCGGAGCTCGTACTCATCAACAAATTCCCGAATCCTCTTCTTTTTCCTGGCCAGTTTTTCCAGGGCCGGAATATCAACTTCGACGTTGAAGTGGCCGGAATTGGCGATGATGGCCCCGTCCCTCATCCTGAGAAAGTGAGACTGGGTAATGACCGTCTTGTCACCCGTCAGGGTAACAAACACATCTCCTTTGGACGCTGCTTCGCTCATGGGCATAACTTCGAACCCGTCCATAACGGCTTCCAGGGCTCGCAGAGGATCAACCTCGCAAATAATGACTTTGGCGCCCCCTCCCCTTGCCCTCATGGCCACTCCCCGTCCGCACCAGCCGTATCCGGCGATGACAAAATGCAGCCCAGCCATAAGAATATTCGTGGCCCTCAGGATGCCGTCAATGGTGCTCTGTCCCGTCCCGTAGCGATTGTCAAAGAGGTGTTTAGTGTTGGCGTCGTTAACGGCAATGATTGGATAAGAGAGGACTTTCTTTTTGGCCATGCTCCTCAACCGGATGACTCCAGTCGTGGTTTCCTCGGTGCCGCCGACGATACTCTTAAGCAGGCTGCGCCTCCGGGAATGAATGGTGCTGACCAGGTCCGCCCCGTCGTCCATCGTGATGTTGGGGCCGTGGTCCAGGGCCTGGTTGATGTGACGGTAGTAGGTCCTGTTATTTTCACCCTTAATGGCAAAAACAGGCACGTCGTAAAATTTCACCAGGGCCGCGGCGACTTCATCCTGCGTGCTCAGAGGGTTGGAGGCGCAGAGCCTGAGCTGCGCTCCTCCTAGCCTTAAGGTTTCCATCAGGATTCCGGTTTCGCTAGTGACATGCAGGCAGGCCGAGATTTTAATGCCCTTCAGGGGCTTCTCTTGGGCGAATTTTTTCCTGATAGAATTCAAGACAGGCATAAACCGCCCCGCCCATTCCATCTTGAGTTTTCCTTTCGGAGCCAATTTGAGGTCTTTGACGTCATAGTCCATGGCTTTTCCCCTGTTTCATTGGAATCCCTTTCTAGGCCGGCTCTGTGCGCCTCCTTAGAGCCGGGCGTCCTTCCGCAACGCTTCGGCTTGGTCCGTTTTTTCCCAGGTGAATCCTTCTTCATCCCGTCCGAAATGCCCGTAGCAGGCTGTTTTCTTGAAAACCGGACGCAGCAAATTGAGGGCTTTGATCATGCCTTTGGGTTTAAGGTCGAAATGGGCCCGGATTAATTCCTTGATCTTATCCTCATGAATCTTCGAAGTCCCAAAGGAATCCACCATGATTGAGACCGGCTCGGCGACGCCGATGGCATAAGCCAGCTGCACTTCCAGTTTGTCGGCGATTCCCGCGGCTACGATGTTCTTAGCGATATACCGGGCGGTATAGGAGCCGGAGCGATCGACCTTGGAGGGATCCTTGCCCGAGAAGCAGCCTCCGCCGTGGCTTCCGACTCCTCCATATGTATCAACGATGATTTTTCGGCCGGTAATTCCGGTATCGGCCAAAGGCCCGCCCTGTTCGAAACGGCCGGTGCCGTTGATGATAATCTTGGTTTTTTTGTCCAGCATTCCGGGCGGGATAATCTTCTTGATCACCATTTGCTTGATGTCGGCCCGCAGGTCTTCCATGTTCACCGTTGCGTTGTGTTGGGCGGCAATCACGATCGCCTCGACGCGGCGCGGAGTGTCGCCGTCGTATTCGATCGTTATCTGGGATTTTCCGTCAGGCCTCAAATAGGGCAGGATCCTTTCTTTGCGGACCTGACTCAATCGCCTGACCAGCTTGTGGGCGAGGATGATGGGCAGAGGCATCAGCTCCTCTGTTTCCCGGCAGGCGTAGCCGAACATGATTCCTTGATCTCCGGCGCCCTGCTCATGCTCCGCGGTCTCTATGACTCCTCTGGCTATATCAAGGGATTGCTCATGAATAGATGAAATAACACAGCACGTTTTGTAGTCGAAGCCAAAGACAGCCTGGGTATACCCGATATCCTTGACCACGCTCCTGACGAGTTTTTGAAAATCGCAATATCCGTTTGTGGTGATCTCGCCGGCTATGAAGACGAGGCCAGTTGTGACCGCTGTTTCGCAGGCCACACGGCTTTGGGGGTCCTGGCTGATGAGGTCATCCAGGATGGCATCCGAGATCTGGTCGCAGATTTTATCCGGGTGACCTTCAGTCACGGATTCAGAAGTGAACAGATGCTTTCCAGCTTTGCTCATGATCGGTCTCCTTTGAGACTATCTCAAAAAATAAGGCGCCATATTATAACATAAGGGCACAATTTTCAACGGCTAAGTGAAGATGGTGACAGACCCTGTCGCAGCCCCCGATCTCGGCCCGGTTCATTGGATTTTGGGCCGCAAATATGATATTTATAGGGATGGCCTCAGGAAAAACGACTATATAGAGAGATGCCAAAGCGATCTACAGGCGTCTGGATTCTTGCATTTTTTGTCCTCCTTGGACCCTCCGCCCTGTCCCAAGAACAAGCCAGATTCCCTTTTTCTTTCACTCAATATCAGCTCGAGAACGGACTGAAGGTGATCCTCTCTGAGGATGACTCTCTTCCCATTGTCTCTGTGGTCATGGCCTATCATGTCGGGTCAATCAACGAGCAGCCAGGCAAGAGCGGCCTGGCTTATCTCCTGGAAAGCATAATGTTCATGGGTTCGCTGAATATCGGCTCTATGCAACACATCAGCTATGTCAACAGGATTGGAGGGATACCTAACGCCTCCACTACTGAGGACATCACCTTCTTTTATGAGACCGTCCCCATGAACCAGCTAGCCCTGGTTCTCTGGCTTGAGTCCGACCGGATGAAAGCCCTGGACATTAATTCGGCTAAGGTGCAAAGGTCAAAACAGTCCCTTCTTGAGGAGGTCGGCCAGCGGAAAGCTGATGAACCCTATTTTGAAAGCTTCCTAGTTTTTGACCGACTCCTCTATCCTGACTTTCCCTATAGTCATCCAATTTTGGGAAGTGAAGAAGATATCGGGAATCTGACGCTGGAGGATGTGAAAAATTTTTATTCGACGTTCTATGTTCCCAACAACGCCGCACTTGCCATCGTCGGAAAATTCGACTTGACCAAGGCCAAGGAACTGATCGAGAGATATTTCGGGACAATTCCCCAAGGTAAGGACATCCCCCCTTCCCCACCCTCTCAGCCCCTGGAAAGAAAGCAGGTGGTTGAGGTCCTCCAAGAATCCCTCGCTCCAGCGCCAGCGTTTCACCTGGGGTATCGGATTGCTCCTCCCTATTCCCCGGAATCCTATCCTCTGGTAATTATCGATTATATCCTCCTCAAGGGAAAGGGTTCCCGTCTGTACAGAAGGCTTGTGCGGAAAGACAACCTGGCGCTGTATTTAAGCGGGGCCATCGAAAAGCGGAAAGATATGGCGGCACTGAAAATTTTTGTGATGAACAACAGCGCGTCGACGGCCGAACTCTGCCAAAAGGCTATTTTTTCGGAGATCTCCAAATTGAGGACGAGCTATGTATCCGAAGGCGAGCTTCGGCGCGCTAAAAACATGTTCAAAAGGGACTATCTGAGTCGCTTTGCCAATCCCCAGGATCGGGCCATGTTCTTGATCGAGACCTTATTTTCGCCTGCGAGTTTAGAAGATGCGCCCCAGGAACTCGACAAGTATCTCGGGACTACGCCGCTTCAAGTGATCGGAATGATCAACCGTTATATCATCCCGGAAAACAGCATTCTGCTCAACGTGAAAATACGATGAAGAAGATAATCCTGCTCTGCGGCTTGGTCTTCCTGCAGGCCATCGCGCTTCCTCAGGAAAGGTTCAGAAAATCCCCTCCTGTCCCCGATCCTCTGCAACCCCTGCGGCTTCCAGCAATCGAATCAGTCCGTCTGACTAATGGACTCACCCTGGCTGTGGCCTACCAAAAAAATCTTCCCTTTATCAGCCTGGAGCTCGTCGTCCAGGCGGGAGAAAGCTCTTCCCCCCGTAACTTGCCCGGTTTGGCAACGTTGACGGCCGGGATGTTATGCCGCGGCACGCTCCTGAGTTCCGCTTCAGAAATCGAAGAAAAAATTGAATCCATCGGAGGGAGTTTTTCCGCTATTGCCTTCCAGGATTACTCGCGCTTTTCGTTTACGTTCCTGGACGAGAATTTGGATCAAGCCCTGGAAGTCTTAGGCCAGATGATCCTTCAGCCTGCGTTTGACGATAAAGAGATTCTTAACCTCAGGAGAATTGAGTATTATAGCCTTCTTCAAAAACAGCGAGACCCGGAATTCGTGGGTCGGCGCCAGCTGCTGCGGATCCTCTTTAAGAATCATCCCTACGAAAGGTCCTTTTATAACGAGGATGTTCTCAAGAACATTACCAGGAAGGACATCCTTGGTTTTTTTCAAACATACTATCGGCCGAATAACTCCGTCCTCGTCATGACCGGCAATCTGAATCTTCGGATTGCTTCCCGGAAGGTTAGCCAATATCTCAGCGCCTGGCAGGAAAAAGGCGTTGACAGGGTTTATCTTCCTCCTCCGGCACCCAATAACGAAGAGACGATTTGCTTTATCGAACTCCCCCAGGCAAAAGATCCCACGGTGGTGCTCGGGAATGTGATTTTCCCCATAGGGGATCCCGACTTTTTCCCGTTTTCCGTCGTCAACCAGGTTTTGGGCGGAACACCGAACAGCCGGCTGTTCATGAACCTCAGGGAGTCGAAAGAATATGCCTATTATGCCTTCAGCGAAATGGAGCTTTTCCGAAGCTGCGGTGTCTACCTTGTTCGGTCAAAGGTTACTCCGGCCTCCTGTTTCGCTTCTGTGCAGGATATTCTTGGAGAACTCGACCGCATAACCAAGGAAAAAACTCCCACCTCTGAAATCGAGCAAGCCAAGTCCTATCTGATCGGGAATTTTCCCCTGCAGCTCGATCGATTGGATAGTTTTACCCGAAAACTTTCTGATGTGGTGGCCATGTCTCTGGGAGAGGGACACTGGAACGAATTCTATGATAACATCATGCTCGTCGATCCAGACAAGGTCTTCCAGGTGGCCGAAAAATGCCTTCTTCCGAAGCCGGTGGTTGTCCTCGTGGGAGACAGGAGCGTGCTTTCCAAGCATCTCGGAGAATTTAAAAAAATAGATATTTATGACGTCAAAGGAGTTCATCAATACACCATAACCAAAGGAGCAGAGGAATGAAAATCGTCGAATGCGTGCCGAACTTCAGTGAAGGCAGGGACAGAGAAAAAATCAAGGCCATTACTCAAGAGATCGAGCGGACGCCGGAAGTCAAACTCCTTGATGTAGACCCGGGGGAATCGACCAACCGCACGGTCGTGACTTTTGTCGGCTCGCCCGAAGGAGTCAAAGAGGCCGCTTTGAGAGCCATCCGCAAGGCCGCAGAACTCATCGATATGAGCAAGCACAAAGGCGCGCACAGCCGCATGGGCGCGACGGACGTCTGCCCGTTTGTTCCGGTCTCGGGAGTCACAATGGAAGACTGCGTGAAGCTTGCCCACGAGGTCGGCCGAAGGGTAGCTGAAGAGCTCCGCATCCCCGTCTATCTTTATGAGGAAGCCGCTCAAAAGGAAGAGAGAAGGAATTTGGCCAATATTCGAGCGGGAGAATATGAGGGGCTGCCAGAGAAGCTCAGAGACCCGGCCTGGGCTCCTGATTACGGCGAGCCTGTTTTCAACCCGCGGTCGGGAGCAACGGTGATTGGCGCCCGAGAATTTTTGATCGCCTACAACATCAATTTGAATACAAGAGACAGGAGGCTGGCGCACGAGATCGCTCTTCAGCTAAGAGAAAGCGGGCGGGCCAAAAGAGACAGCGAAGGGAACATCGTCAGGGACGCGGAAGGGGAAACGGTCATGCTGCCCGGGAGATTCAAGCACTTGAAGGCGGTCGGCTGGTATATCGAAGACTTTGGAGTGGCTCAAATTTCCATCAATTTTACGAACTATAAGGTGACGCCCCCCCATCTTGTGTTCGATGAGGCCGTTCGGGAGGCAGAGAAATTGGGACTCCGTGTCACCGGAAGCGAGCTGGTCGGATTGATCCCCAAGGAGGCTCTTCTTATGGCCGGAAGGTATTATTTGGCCAAGCAGGGCAAGAGCCCGGGCGTTCCCGAAGAAGAACTCATCCGGATGGCAGTCCTCTCTCTCGGCCTCAACGATGTCACTCCCTTTAATCCGGATAAAAAGATAATTGAGTATCAGTTCAAGGATCCGGCCGGGTCTCTCCTTCGGCTCAGTCTGCGCGATTTTGCCAACGAGCTCTCTATGGACTCGCCCGCTCCGGGCGGGGGAAGCGCAGCCGCCCTGTGTGCTGCTCTTTCGGCCGCTCTCTCAGCAATGGTCGCCAATCTCACAGTGGGAAAAAGAGGCTACGATGGAGTCGAGCAGGAGATGACGGAGGCGGCCATCAAGGCCCAGGCTCTTAAGGATGATCTGTTGAGAGCAGTAGACGAAGACACGCGGGCCTTTAACAAGGTTATGGAGGCTTTCAAATTGCCTAGAGCGACTGAAGACCAGCTTAGAGAAAAAGAGGCCGCCGTCGAGAAGGCCTTTCAGGAAGCGACCCTAGTGCCTCTGGGCGTTCTGGAAAAGAGCATTCTTCTTTTGGAATTGGCCAAGGCTGTGGCGACCAAAGGAAACAAGAATTCTTTGAGCGACGCAGGAGTGGCTGGAATCATCGCTGAGGCAGCCGCCCAAGGCGCCTCGGACAATGTCAAGATCAACCTTCTCGGCATCAAGGACAGTGCGTTCAAAGAAGACACTAAAAAGAAAGCGGAAGCCCTCGTGGAAAAGGCGGCGGAACTTGGCCGGGAGATTAGGCAGGTTGTCGAGCAAGAATTAGATCGGGCTTAGAACTGCTGCTCTTGCTTTCCCTCACCCCCAAAAATCCCCCTTTAGGGTGAGGGAAGGCTGAAAAAAATCACCCATTATTTCACCCGCTTCGATTATTGTGAATGCGGAAAGAATCTCACAATATTAGGTGTGAAGAAAGGAAAGCCCCGGTGAAAACGCGAGTTTCTGGTGATTCAAAAGGCATGAGAAACAGGCTATGGGCCATAATTGTTATTGATGTCGCTTACCTCGTCTACTCGGCTCTGGGCGATTTTATTCCCCAATATTGGGAACGGATAGGATTTCAGCCGGTCAGCCGTTCTATCCTGACCTTGGGCATGGTCATCATCCTGCTTATCTGCTTGAGCGGCCTGGCCTTGACTGAAAGAATGGCGTCGTTGATCATCAGAGAAGCCCTCACCGGTTTGTTCAATCAAATTTATATCCGGCAGCGGCTGGAAGAGGAAATCTACCGCTCGAAAAGATACGGCCATCCTTTGAGCCTGCTCATGATCGATTTGGACAACTTCAAGGCCCTCAACGACCGCTATGGACATGCGGCAGGAGATCATCTCCTGAGGTATTTCAGCCAGTTAATCCTGGATACCATCAGGCCCTCTGATATCGCGGCTCGGTATGGAGGAGAAGAGTTCTTGATTATCCTTCCCGAGACAACCCGCGAGGAAGCCCAGGCCGTTGCAGAACGGCTCCGGAACAGACTTTCTCTCTATCCTTTCCAGATCGATTCTCGCAAAGAAGATATCCTGTTCACTATTAGCGTTGGCATCAGCACTTTTCCGGAATACAGTCAAAGCGGAGACGAATTGATTACCCTTGCTGATATGGCTCTCTATCAAGCAAAAAAAGGGGGCAAGAACAGAGTGGCGGTTTACAGCGATAACTGAAGAGCCCCAAGCTTTTCGTCTACCCCTCTCGTTCCCGGCCATGCTATAATAAAAAAATGGACACCTTGCTTCTTGGCAATCGGAAAAAAATCAAGATTGTTGAGGGCAATATCGCCCTGCTGGATTGTGAGGCTGTGGTCAATGCCGCTAACAAATCTCTCCAGCTCGGCGGAGGAGTCGCGGGTGCCATCCGGACTTACGGCGGTCCAACAATTCAAAAAGAATGCGATAAATTAGCCCCGATTGGCGTGGGCCAAGCCGTGATCACGGGCGCGGGCAACCTCAAAGCCAAGTCAGTGATTCATGCTGTTGGCCCGGTTTACGGCGAGGGCAATGAGGAGGAGAAGCTGGCGAGCGCGACGCTGAGCAGTTTGAGGATTGCCAGAGACAGGAAAATACAGACAATCGCCTTCCCCGCCATTAGCACTGGCGTCTATGGATTCCCGATTGAGAAATGCGCTAGCATCATGCTTCGGGCGGCGCTGGAGTTTCTGAGGAAAAACGATTTCCCTAAAGAGATTGTTTTTTGCCTGTACGGTCAAGAGGCCTATTCCATTTTCCTGAAGACTCTGGAGAGGCTGGCCGGATAGGACTTCCCGGTTAAAGGGACTTTTTTTTTCTGACAACAAAGAAAATCCCGAAGATGACAAAGGCAAGGAGAACTATCGTTGCCGATGCGGGGAGGTCGAAAAGAAAGGCTGCGCTCAGCCCCACGAGGACAGAAAAAAAGGAGACAGCGCAGCTCAGAGAGAGAGCTTGCTTAAAAGTCACCGCAACTTGCAAACCCGCTGCCGCTGGAATGACGAGGAGAGCTGTTACCAGAAGGATTCCGATGACCTTCATTCCCAAGACAACTGTAATGGACGTCAGCACGGTCAGAAGGATGTCAAAACGCTGGGTCTTGATGCCAGACGCTCTGGCCGCCTCCCTGTCAAATGTCAGGTACATCAGTTTGCGATAATTCAGCATGATCACGGCAACTATGACCCCGGCAAGGACTATCGAGAGCCAGACCTCGACAGGCTCAATGGCCAGGATATCGCCAAAAAGATAGCTGAGCAGATCGACATTAAAGCGCCCCGCGAGAGTTGCCAGAGCAATGCCCAGGGCCATCCCCACGCTGCTAAAAATTCCGATGGCCGTGTCTCCGTGAATGCCCGCCTTTTCTTTTAATCTCATGATCGCCAGTGAAGCCAGGATGGCCACGACGAGTGCAGTGCCCAGCGGAAGGATGTTCAGGAAGAGACCAAGAGCCACCCCGCCGAAGGTGACATGAGCCAGGCCATGGCCGATCATGGCATCTCGCCGGAGAAGCAAGAACACGCCCAGGATAGCGCAGGCGATAGCCACAAAAACTCCAGCCAGAAGGGCCCTTTGCAGGAATCCGTAGGTGAAAAGCGCTTCCATTAAGCTCCTCTATTAGTGTCTGTGTGAGACGAGATGACCTCCGCCGGCGATGGCCTTCCACGCTTCGGACTGGCAAAAATCGTCATGGGACCCATGGTAAACGAGTTTTTGATTGAGACAGGCGACTTTGTTGATATGTTTGTTAACGATGCCGATGTCATGCGTTACTAAGATGATCGTAATCCTCTGGGCCTCATTCAGCAGATGAAGCATCTCATAGAAGTGCTCTTGGGTAGCAGCATCCACACCCACGGTCGGCTCATCCAGGAAAAGAAGCTCGGGAGAATTGATAATTGCTCGGGCGATAAAAATACGCTGCTGCTGCCCTCCGGAAAGGCTTCCGATGGGCCAATTTTGACACGCCTTCATGCCCACGTTCTCGAGAGCTGCTTCAATCGCCCTCTCCTCTTCCTTTTTTCTCTGCGCTGATCCTTTCTTCCGGGACTGGAAGGCCATGGCCACGACCTCTTTCACCGAGGCGGGAAAAAAGGGGTCGAAATGGGTGGCCTTTTGCGGTACATAGCCGATCTTTAACCATTCCCGAAACGCCTCAACCGGCTGGCCCATCATTAAAATTTTTCCATGGCTGGGTTTCAGCAGTCCAAGAATGACTTTAATGAGCGTAGTCTTGCCCGACCCGTTCGGCCCTAAGATAGCTAGAAAATCGCCCCGACTGATCGAGAAGCTCACTCTTTCCAGGACAGGAACGGAGTTGTAGGCAAAGGTGATTTCCTCGACTCGAACGAGCTCCTTTTCCTCAATCACAGAGAAGACCTCTTTTTAGATTCTCTAAGTTTTCTTCCATGATCTTAATAAACGTCAGACCAGATGCCCATTCTCTTTTGTTCAGGTTGGCCCCCGCATTCAGGACAAGAAGGTCGGCTTGAATTTCTCGAGCCAGGACTTTGGCCATCTTGGGGCTAGTATTCGCTTCCATAAAGACTGCCTTGATATTGCGTTGTTTGGCCCACTCAATTATCTCCATAAGCCGGCTCGGTGATGGCTCAGCATCGGGACTCAAACCATAGAGAGAAACCTGTTGGAGATGGAACCTTCTGGCGAGATGGCCAAAGGCCGCATGCCCACCAAGGAGGATAATTTTGTGATTGCATCGGCCGAGGTCTCGCGAAAAATGGGCATCAAGCTTGCTCAGTTTTTCGTTGTAGCGGTCGGCTCCGGACCTATAGAGCGAGGCATGGGAGGGATCGATTTCGGTAAGGACTTCGGCAATGCGGCTGACGATTGTCCGGTCCAGCTCAAGATCCAGCCAGATATGAGGATCTATGGCTTCCTTGTCGTCAGCGCTCTCCAAGGGCAAGAACTCGGCCACTGCCAAAGTCTTGAGCCGGACGGATGGCGCGCTTCTCAAGAGGTCATTAACCCATGGCTCAAGCCCGGCTCCGATATAGATAAAGAGGTCTGCAGAAGCGAGACGTGTAATATCGCTGGCCCTGGGCTGCCAGGTGTGGACTCCGGCTCCGGGCGGGAGGAGGAGGCTAACATCTCCTCGTTCATTGGCGACAGCCCGGGCAAATTCCACGATCGGATAAATGCTAGCCACTATCTTGAGTTTTTTGGCTTGGGCTCCATCGTTCTTTTGCGGTGAGACGAGGCTCATCCAGAAGCTGAAGATCAGGAGAACAAAATATTTCAATCGTGCCGTCCTACCCTGGGAGATGCCTGGCCGTGGCGCCCTCTCCTATAGAAATGATATGGAATTCCGGGTGGGGAAAACCCTTCTCTTCGGCTTCGCCTCGAAGCTTCGTCTTGAACCTTTCGATGTGCGCTTGCTTGAGCAGGGCAATTCCCGACCCTCCGAATCCCGCTCCCACGAGGCGGGCTCCCAGGCAGGCCGGAAATCTCTTTGCGGTTTCATAGAGAAGGTCGAGCTCCGGGCAGGAGACTTCGTAATCATCTCTTAAGCTCTCGTGAGACTGGAAAAGGAGTTTTCCTAACGCCGCAAGCTTGTCAGTTTTTAATAACTCCAAAGCTCTTTGGACTCGTTCGTTTTCACTGATGACATGTTTTGCCCGTCGATAAAGGACATCGGGCATTGTCTCTCTGACATTCTTGAGGAGTCCTGTCGTCGCCTCTTTGTAAGTGCGGACTCCTTTTTTCTCGCGCAAAATTTTTAGAGCTTCCGAAGCCTCCTGACGACGGATGTTATATTCGGACGCGGCCAATTCTCTCCGAACCTTGGTATCGTAGACAAGGATTCGAAGCCCATTTTTTTCCAGGTTCAAGGGAAAGAGCTCATGGGTAAGTGTTTCACAGTCTAGGAACAGGGCCTTGTTTTTTTGGCCGAAAACGGCGATGAACTGGTCCATGAGACCGCATTTCACACCGACGAAGTCGTTCTCAGCTACTTGGGCGAGCCTGGCCATCCGTTCGGCAGGAAGGTCGATCCCGGACAATTCAGCCAGGCCTTTTATTACACTGACTTCAAGAGCGGCCGAGGAGCTCAGCCCGGACTCGAGAGGCACTTCTCCCCAGACAATGGCGTTCGTCCCGCCCAGCTTGTAACCTTCCTTCTGGAGAGCCCAAAAGATTCCTCTAATATAATTTGCCCAGCGGTGGCGGTCAGAGGGTACGATGTGTTCAAGGGAGAAGGAATCTTCTTGCTGGAAATTTTCCGCCCAGATATGGACGAGGGTGTCCTGTCTCGGAGAGGCCAGAAAATAGTTCTTCAGATGAATAGCCGCTGGAAGCACGTACCCATTATTGTAGTCCGTGTGCTCGCCGATGAGGTTGATCCTGCCCGGAGCGGAGGCGAGAAGGCGAGGCTCGGAGTGGTGAATTTCAAAGAAGATCTTCTCTAAGTTTTTGGGCATGAGAAGAAAATTGAGTTTAGGGGAACAACCAGAAAAAGTCAAACCGCAGGTTTTTCTCCCTCTGTCCTTGAATTGGACAGTCTTTTGTGGCATCATTGCAAAAAATACGAGTTCTGATTAGTGCAGGAGGAAAGACATGATAGAGACCTTTGAAGGGCTTAGGCCGTTACTGCTCTGGAAGTATTTTGCTCAGGTTTTAAAAACTCCCCACTGCTCGGGAAATGAGAAACCGCTGGGCGACTATATCATCTCTGTCGCCCGGGGCTTGAACCTGGCCTGGAAGAGGGACAAGGTGGGGAATGTCGTCGTCATGAAGCCCGCCTCTCGCGGCTCGGAGAATTCCCCCGGCGTCGTTCTCCAGGGGCACTTGGATATGGTTTGTGAAAAGAATTCGGACGTGTCTCATGATTTTTCCCGAGATCCTATCCAGGCGCAGCGAGAAGGAGATTGGATCCAAGCAAAAGGAACGACCCTTGGCTCGGATAACGGCATCGGGTTGGCTGCGGCATTGGCCGTAATGGAGGACAAGACATTGGTCCACGGCCCGCTGGAGTTTCTCTTTACGGTTGACGAGGAAACAGGGCTAACCGGTGCCAACAAGCTGGGCAAAGACTTCCTTCACGGAACCAAGCTTTTAAACCTCGATAGCGAGGAAGAAGGGACTTTTACGATCGGCTGTTCGGGCGGAGGAGATTCAGAAATCACTTTTCTTTTGGAACGGAAGAAAAAAAGATACAAGGATTTCTACCGACTGAAATTGTTTGGCCTTCGCGGCGGACATTCCGGGCTGGATATCAACCAGGGCAGAGGGAATGCGATCCGGCTCCTTGCCCGGGTCCTCTATCAGGCCCAGGATAAGTTTAAGTTCGAGATGGTCCGAATAGAAGGCGGGAACAAAAGAAACGCCATTCCTCGCGAGGCCTGGGCCGATTTTTACGCTGACCGGAATACGGCCAAAAAGATGCAGGTTTTTGTGCGTAAGGAATTCGCCAAAATTCAGAACGAGTATAAAGCCGTGGAAAAAGAAGCGCGCCATTCCTTTGAAAGAGTGGAAGACACCAAAGAAGACCCCTTGACCGCGGCCTCGCAGGGGGAATTGACTCGCTTCCTTCTGAGCTTGCCGCATGGCGTCATCGCCATGCACCCGGAGATTGCCGGGCTTGTCGAAACGTCGACTAATCTGGCCATCATCAGGTGTGAGAAAAAGCAGGCCCAGATCATTACGAGCAGCCGGAGCTCTATTGCCTCAGCCCTGGAGGCTGTGCGGAATTCAATCCGGGCTCTAGCTGAGCTTGCCGGAGCTCGCGTCGTCCAGAGCCTTGGCTATCCTGGCTGGGAGCCCAACCTCCAGTCTGAACTGTTGAAAAAACTCGCGGAAGTCTATAAGAGAACCTTTGCCAAAGAGGCGCGGTTTGTGGCCATTCATGCCGGCCTGGAGTGCGGCATTATCGGCGAAAAATATCCCGGCATGGAGATGATCTCTTTTGGCCCGACCATTCAGCATCCTCATTCACCCGAGGAAAGAGTCCACGTGGGCTCAGTGGAGGATTTCTGGAAATTCCTAACCGCATCGCTCCAGGAATTCGCCTAATCCAGAAATTCGCCAGGGACGGCAGAGAATGAAAAGAAGAGAAGCCTTGCTGGGTCTAAGCGGGCTGGCTCTTCTTCAGCCCGTCGTATTCGCAATAGGAGGGAACAACCCAATGAAGCAAGAAGTCAGAACTGAGAAAGCTCCTCAAGCAATAGGCCCTTATTCTCAAGGTATCGTAGCTAATGGATTTGTCTTCGCCTCCGGCCAGATTGCTTTCGACCCTGCCACCGGGCAGCTAAACATGGGGTCCATTGAAGACCAGACCAGGCAGGTCTTGAAAAACCTCGGGGCGGTCCTTGAGGCCGCGGGAAGTTCCTTTGATCATGTTGTTAAAGCTACTGTCTTTCTTCAAGACATGAACGATTTCAGCCGCATGAACCAGGTCTACGCCGAATTCTTCAAATCCCCCTTCCCCGCCAGAGCAGCCGTCCAGGTGGCCCGGCTCCCTCGTGATGTCAAGGTCGAGATAGAGGCGATCGCCCTCGCCCGCGCCAAGAAAAAATAAAGCGGGCAGCCCGAGTGGACAGCATGCTGGGATTCCTGTAGAATATTTTCTGATGCCGATTTATGAGTTCACTTGTAAGAAATGTTGTCATCATTTTGAGGCTCTTGTCCGGGTTGGCGGAGAAAAAGGGGTTTCCTGCCCGAAGTGCATGAGCCCGGAAATTCAGAAACTTTTCTCTTCCTTCGGCATCGGCGGGCCGAGCAACCGGCTGACCACGTCTTCGAGCTCCTGCGCGACATGCTCGACGAAATCCTGCAGCACGTGCCGTTAGTCAGGCAAGATCGACTCTTCAGCCATAGAATTCCTTGATACAAGAAATCACCCCGTCCTGCTGCTCGGGAGTGAGTTCTGGATAGATCGGCAGGGCCAGGACTTCCTTGGCCGCTTTTTCTGAGACGGGAAAGTCTCCGCGCTTGTATCCCAAGGAAGAAAAGCATTTTTGGAGATGAAGCGGGAGGGGATAAAAAATGGATGTCCCGATGCTTCTTTCTTTCAAGTGCGCCTGCAGTTCATCCCTTTTTTTGGCTCTGATGACATATTGGTGAAAGGTATGGTAATAGGCGACGCCGCTATCTTTATATACTGTTGCAGGCGGCTGGACGAGTCCCTCCTTTTCGAGACCCGTTTCGGCAAACCTCAAACTATAGTACGCTGCCCGCTCCTGTCTTTTCTTCTGCCAACCCTCAAGGTGTCTAAGCTTAACCCGCAGAACAGCCGCCTGAAGGGCATCTAGGCGGAAATTTCCGCCCAGAAGCTTGTAGAAATGTTTATTGACACCTCCGTGAACTCGAAGGCATTTTAGCTTGGCCGCGAGTTTTGGATGATCCGTCAGAACCATCCCGCCGTCGCCGTAGCCTCCTAGGTTTTTGGAGGGGAAAAAGGATAGAGTCCCAACCGTGCCCATAGAACCCGCGCGTTTTGTCCCTTTTCGGGAAGGATATTCAGCGGCAACGGCTTGGGCTGCGTCTTCGATGACCCAGAGTGCGTACTTTTTTGCCGACGCCGAGAGAGGATCCATATCAGCGCACTGGCCATAGAGATGGACGGGGATTATCGCCTTGACCTTTTGGATCATTCGTATTCTCTTGGCCTTTTGGAGAAGCTCTTCCAGCTTCTCTGGGTCGATGTTGTAGGTTTTGGGGTCGATATCGCAGAACATCGTTTTGGCGCCAACCCGGGCGATCGCTCCGGCCGTGGCAAAAAATGTGAAAGGCGTCGTGACGACAGCGTCTCCCGGTCCTATTCCCAAGGCCATCAGAGATATGATCAAGGCATCGGAACCGGAGGAAACGCCGATGCCGAATTTTACGCCGCTCAGAGACGCGATCTCTTTTTCCAGGGCATCGACTTCGGCTCCAAGAATGAAACTCTGGGAGCTGAGCACCGCAGAGACCTTTTCGTTGATTTCTTCCTTGATCGCTTGATACTGGGCTTTCAAGTCCAGAATCGGGAGATTCATCGAGTCCTCCTTAGGTCAGCACCTTTTTGAGTTTCTTTTTTTCAATCAGCAGCTGGCCCTGATAAGAGACGTAGTTCAGAAGGATCATAACCCTTTCCTTATCGTCAAGCTCTTTCTTGAATATCCCTTTCAAGCCCTTGAGGGGGCCCTCGGCGACCTCAATCTCATCCCCGAGCTTTGGCTCCTCGCCGTGTTTCTCCAGCTCGATCAGCCCGTTCACCTCCCTGGCTTTGATTTGCTGAATTACAGTTTCAGGGATGGGAATGGGACCTTCCCTATTTCCTACAACTCTTTTCACACCCCGAGTGTACTTGACCAGCTGAAACTGGGAGGGGAAGTCAAAAAACAGGAATCCATAGCCCGGGAAGAACGGCTTAACTCGGGTTTCTTGTCGATACTTAGGATAATAGAACTCAAAACCTCCTTCGCTAAACAGCCGGGCGACTTGGAATTCCTTCTTGGGCTTGGTGTTGATGACAAACCAGTTTTCCATGTTAGCTAATCGAGGAGCCGCAATGATGCATAAAATTTAGGCCGCCTGTCCGGAAAGAAGTGCTTTTTGGCGAACGACCGTTGAACTTCGCTCAAGTCGCAATCGGCGTACAGGATGAAATCCTGGCCTCCGGGCGCTCGGGCAACCAGCCTTCCGTCCGGGGCGACTATAAAGGATTCGCCGGCGAATTGGTGAACCTCCTCTTTTCCCACGCGGTTGACTAGGGCGGCGTAATAACCATTTTGGAAAGCCGCCACTCGGAGCTCCGCCTCGAAAATTCCTTCTGCCCACTCCCCCACAGCTCCGGCCTGGGGAACAATGACAATCTCCGCTCCCTGGAGCGACAGCGCGCGCATGAATTCGGGGAAATGGCGGTCGTAGCAGATAGCGACGCCGACGTTTCCGAGCCGTGTTCTATGGACAAGACGGGTCGAATTTCCAGGGCTGTAATAACCTTGCTCATGAAACCCGGGTCCTTCCATGATGTGGGCCATGCGGGTGACTCCGAGCAGGCGGCCGTCTGAATCGATGACGGGGGAAGAGTCGTATGTTTTATTTCCGTCCTTTTCGAGGAGATTGAGAACGATCACGACCCCAAGCTCCCCGGCCAACGCAGAGAACACTTCTGTCGTTGGGCCGGGAATGGGTTCCGCCTGCTCCAGCGCCTCCGGGGTGGCGGGATATTGAGGTAGGAAACGCAGGAAAGCCAGTTCCGCAAAAGAGATGAGTTCCGCCCCGGCGCTGGCCGCCTCCCGGCATGCCCTCATTCCTCTCTCGAGATTCTCCTTGCGGTCAGGAGAGGCATGCTGCTGGACAAGCGCGACCTTCATCTCAGCCCTTTTTTGCGGCCATGGTCCGCTCGACATCCCGGACCGTTTTGGGAATCGGTTTTCCCAAGACGCGATGCCCGTCTCGAGTAACAAGGATATTGTCCTCTATCCTGATCCCGGTGAAATTTCTGTAGCGTTCGACTTCGTTGTAGTTAATGAACGAGGCGAGCTTCTTTTCTTTTTTCCATTGATCGATCAGAGCAGGGATAAAATAAATCCCCGGTTCAACAGTGAGGACGAAACCGGGTCGAAGTTCCCGGGCCATCCTCAGGTAGGCCAGCCCGAACTGCTTGCTCCTTTTAACGGTCTCGTCGTACCCCACGAAGTTTTCTCCCAACCCTTCCATATCATGGACATCTAACCCGAGCATATGACCCACGCCGTGGGGAAAGAAAAGGGCATGGGCGCCTGCTTCGACAGCCTCGTCCATATTGCCCTTCATCAGCCCGAGCGACTTCAAACCAGAGGCTAGAGTTCTGGCCGTTTCGAGATGGATATCCTTGTACTTGACACCGGGCCGAATGGACTCAATGGCCTTTTGCTGCCCGTTCAAGACGACGTCATAGACTTCTTTCTGCTGGGAAGTGAACTGGCCGCTCACCGGGATCGTCCGGGTGATATCCGAGGCATAGGACATCGGAGAAGAGGCGCCGGCGTCCATAACTACCAGACTTCCTTTTGTCAGCATATTTGTGTAATACGGATTGTGAAAAATATGGCCCTTGATGGTCAGGATCGTAGGATACGCGGTCTGACAACCGTGAGCCAGGCAGATGCCGTCCATTTTTCCGGCGATGTCCCATTCATGGATCCCCGGCCTTGTGGCTTGCATGGCCGCGAGGTGCATTTTCCTGGTGACGGAGAGGGCTTTTTCAATCTCCAGGATTTCTTCATCGCTTTTTGTTGACCGTTGGGTGACCACAGCCCGGATTAGCTCCTCGGAGACATTTTTCTTGACCTCTTGCGGCTCCATTTCAAGAAGAGAGCTGAGTCGAGCCAGAATTTCAGGCCGGTAAGGAGGAAGATAATGAATCGTTCTCTCCTGCAATTTGGCCTGGCGGATTACCTCTTTTACCTGGGAAAGGGGCGCCGAGTGCTTGACTCCAACCCGGTTTGCTCTTTCCTTAATCTTGGGAACATCGCCCATCCAGATGACATCTTCGAGCGTGACATCGTCCCCAAAAATTATGTCTTCTCCGGCATCGCTGTCGATCAGGGCCGCGAGAGAGGGGGTGTCCAGGCCGAAATAATAGAGGAAAGAACTATCCTGCCTGAACGGATAGGTGTTCGCGGGATAGTTCATCGGGCTCTCTTCGTTTCCCAGAAAGAGAATGACTCCCGATGGAATTCGCTTTTTTAATAGTTTCCTTCTTTGGATGTAGACCGAGCTGTCAAACATTTGTCATACCTCGCTTTAATAATCGGCGTTCTTCTTTTCCGTATATCAAATTGTCCGCCTGATTTCAACAATTCCGGGCCATCCGCCGGTCAAAACGAGGCGTGCTCAGTCCGGCGGATGATTTCCTCCTGGAGCTCAGGCCCGATGTCGACAAAATAATCGCTGTATCCAGCAACTCTGACGATGAGGTCGCGATATCGTTCAGGGTGCTTCTGCGCTTCTCGGAGTGTATCGGCAGTTACGACGTTAAACTGGATGTGATGGCCGTCCAGCTTGAAGTAGGACCGGACCAGGTGCGCCAGCTTCGTTATCCCCTCATCGTCAGCCAGAAGCTGGGGAGTGAATTTCTGGTTGAGCAGCGTCCCTCCTGTGCGGAGATGGTCCATTTTGGATACAGATTTGACCACGGCTGTCGGCCCTTGCCTGTCTGCGCCTTGTACTGGGGAGACTCCTTCGGAAGCCGGCTCCGAGGCCTTGCGTCCGTCCGCGGTCGCGCCGGTAACCCTCCCGAAATAAATGTGCACGGTCGTCGGCAGAAGGTTGATGCGGTAAGTGCCGCCTTTGGTGTTCGGCTTTCCATTCACCGCGTCGTAATAGGCTTCGAAAACAGAAACCATGACCTGATCGGCATAATCATCATCGTTTCCGTACTTCGGAGTCTTGTTGACGAGCGACTGACGCAGGGCTTCCTGTCCTTCAAAATTGTTCCGCAGGGCTTCACAGAGCTTCTCCAGACTGATATTCTCCTTGTCGAAGACATTGTATTTAATTGATGTCAAAGCGTCGGTCACCGTGCCGATCCCCACGCCCTGAATATAAGACGTATTGTATCTAGCCCCTCCGTCATGATAGTCCTTCCCCCTGGCGATGCAGTCGTCAATGAGGAGGGAAAGGAATGGAGCCGGCAGGTATTCGGAATAAATTCTTTCGACAATATTGTTGCCTTTGATCTTGATAGCGGCAAAATGATTCACCTGCCTTCGGAACGCTTCGAACAGTTCGTCGAATGAAACGAACGAAGCGGGGTCTCCGGTTTCCATACCGATTTTTTTCCCCGTCCTCGGGTCGAGGCCGTTAAACAACGTGATTTCCAGAATTTTCGGGAGGTTGAAATAGCCTGTGAGGTTATAGTTCTCCTTGCCGAAAATCCCCGCTTCGACGCAGCCGCTGGCGCCTCCCGACCGGGCATCTTCCAAAGATTTCCCCTGCCTGAGCATCTCCTGGACAATCGCATCCGTGTTGAAGAGAGACGGCTGGCCGAATCCCGTCTTGATGATTTGAAGCGCGCGCCGCAGCAGGCTGTCGGGAGTTTTCTTGCTGACCTGGACCATGGAGCTCGGCTGAACGAGACGCATTTCCTCGACGACGTCGAGCAAGAGGAAGGACAGCTCGTTGGTTCCGTCGGAGCCGTCCTTTTTCACTCCGCCCAGGTTGATCAGGCAAAAATCGGTGTAAGTGCTGCTTTCTTCCGCGGTCACGCCGACTTTAGGCGGTGCGGGCTGATTGTTGAACTTAATCCAGAACGCCTGGAGAAGCTCCCGAGCTGCTTCCTCTGTCAGGGTCCCGGACGCAAGGCCCTTCTTATAAAAGGGATAAAGGTGCTGGTCGAGCCTTCCTGGGTTGAATGAATCCCATGTATTGAGCTCGGTGATCACTCCGAGATGGCAAAACCAGTAGGATTGCAGAGCCTCCCAGAAATCGCGCGGCGCGTTTCTCGGGACATGGAAGCAGACATCCGCGATTTTTTCGAGCTCGGCTTTTCTGCGGGGATCTTTTTCCTTGGCGGCGAGCTCTTTCGCCTTTTCTCCATGCCGCTCGGCATACCGGATGATGGCATCGGCGGCCACGGCCATGGCCTCGAGTTCTTCTCTTTTTTTAAAGGCTTCGGGGTCGCTGCCGAAGTCGAGTTTTTCCAGGCTTGCTCGGATATCGGCCTTAAAATCGTCCATCCCTTGATAATAGATTTTATCGTCAAGAACGGTGTGACCGGGCGCTCTTTGCTCCATAAATTCAGTGAAGATTCCGGCCTCGTAAGCGTCTTTCCAGGCGGAATCCATCTCGGCAAAAATCTTCTCTCTAATGGTCTGGCCCCTCCAGAAGGGAATGATCTCGCGTTCGTAGATTTCCCGGGTTTCCTCGCTCACCCGGAAGGATGTTTTTGGCCGGGTATTGAGAATGTCCAAGTCCTCGAGGCTGTGAGCTGTAATCTCCGGATAGGTCGGAGTGGCCTTGGGAGCCGGCCCCCGTTCGCCGACGATGAGTTCGCCCTCGTTGATAATGATGGACTTGTGCTCGAGAAGGTATTTAAAGGCCAGGGCCCTTTTCATGGGAGCAGATAAAGTCGAAGAAACGCGATCTTTATAGAACTCCGTCAGAAGAATTGCTCTTTCCGGAGTCAAAGAGGGTCTGGCTTCCAGGCTCTGTTCTCGAAGATTCTTAATCCTATCGTTCATCTGTTATTCTCCTACATGAACCGAAAACCCGAGTGATTCGAGGTCGCTCTTTATCTTTTCTAGCTTTTCCCGGGAGGGAGGGTTGAGATGTTCCGAGGCATCCTGCTTCTGCAAGCCTTTATATTTTTCCTTTCCCATCCGATGGAACGGGAGGAGGCTGATCTCGCCGACGGTCTTGAGCGAGCGGAGAAACTCGGCCATCTCCGAGAGATTGGCCTTGTCGTCGTTTACGCCCGGCACAACAGGCAGGCGGATGACGATTTTTTTCGCTTTTTGGGCGAGCCAGGCCAGGTTTTCAAGGATGATGGCGCTCGACTCGCCCGTGTATTTTTTATGCCTTTCCTCGTCCATCAGCTTGAGGTCGTAAAGGAAAAGGTCGACTTGATCGACAATTTTGCCGAGAGCTTCAGCCGGAGCGAAACCGCATGTATCCACGGCTGTATGGATTCCCTTTCTTCTGCAATGCGAGAGGAGCTCAGACAGGAACTCAGGCTGAGCCAGCGGCTCTCCGCCCGAAAAGGTCACTCCGCCGCCGGATTCGTCCATGAAAATTTTATCCTTATCTATAGCGGCCATGACTTCGGAAACATCCATGCGGCGGCCGACGACCTCGACGGCCAGCGTGGGGCACGCCTCGGCGCATTTGCCGCAGGCCGTGCACTTGCTCTTGTCTAGGACCGGGATATCGGCGACCTTGGTCAAGGCTGCTTCCTCGCAAGCCAGGAGGCATTCCGAACAGTCTTTGAGGCATCGTCCCGCCCTGACCATGAGCTCCGGGGTTACGGACTGGCCCTCAGGATTGTGGCACCAGAGGCAGCGCAAAGGGCAGCCTTTGAAGAAAACGGTCGTCCGGATCCCCGGCCCGTCATGGATCGAATATTTCCGGATATCAAAAATCAACCCTGTGGCCATTTTTTTAGTCTCGTCGAGACGCAGTGCTCCAGAATTCAGGCGCTCTTTTGTAGTATTGGTTGATATATTTTTCCTGGACCTTGAAGGACCAGTGGACATCGCGGATATGGACCGCGGCCGCGGCCGCACGGCCCTGTCTGATAAGGTTCATGAGTTCCCGGTGTTCGGCGATGGAAGCGACCTCCCATTCTTTGACGAACCCTTTCTGACGGGGGAAGTCGTAGAGTCTTTTTTTCAGAGTGCGGACAAACTTGACCAGTTTCTCATTGCCGCAGAGGTCGAGATAAACATCATGGAACCTAAGGTTTTTTTCGTAATAAGCGTCGAAATTGTCAACTTGTAGGGCCCTTTCCATGCCCTTGATATGTTTTTCCATCGACTGGATTTCCTTTTCTCGAATCCGTTCAAACGCCAGGATGAGCGCGGTGCTTTCCAGGGCGCCGATGATCTCATAATAGTCCTTGATGTCCTGGCGGGACAAAATGGTTACGACCACGCCGCTGCGGGGGAAAATGCTTACGAAACCCTCCATCTCGAGCTGGAGCAGAGCGTCCCGCAAAGGTGTTTTGCTCACGCCCAACTCTTTACTGGTTTCCTTCATATCTATGGCCGAGCCGGGCAAGATCTTACCTCTGCGCATTTGGTCTCTGAGATAATCATAGACCTGTTCTTTAAGGGATTTGAGGTTGAGAACTGGCTTCCGTTTCATGTTCGCCCGTCCCTGATATCTAATATATCAGATATCAGCTCTTTGTCAAGCGGAATTTGAGTTGAAATAACTTGAGGCGATATCCTAAAATGGCGGCAGGAGAACACGAATGCGAACACGCTGGAAACCGCTGTCGGACTGGACTATCCTCAAGACGATCGATGCTCATTCGGCTGGAGAGCCGCTCAGGATCATCACCGAAGGCCTCTCCCCTATTCCGGGAAGGTCCATCATCGAAAAGCGCCGGTATGCCCAGGAACATTTGGACCATTTGCGCACCGCCCTGATGTGGGAGCCGCGCGGCCACGCGGATATGTACGGCTGTATTATTACGGAACCCGTCTCGCCGGACAGTCATATGGGAGCCCTGTTTCTCCACAACGCCGGTTTCAGCACGATGTGCGGCCACGGGATCATTGCCCTCACGACCGTCGCCTTGGAGACCGGCCTGGTTAGGGTCCGGGGAAAAAGGCCGATCCTTAAAATCGACACCCCGGCGGGACAAATCTCCGCCACGGCTAAAAAAGAGGGCCGTACCGTCAAAGAGGTATCCTTTCTGAACGTGCCCTCGTTTGTTTATGCCTTAGGTCAGACTGTTGATGTCGCCGGCTTGGGCAGAGTGAACGTGGACGTGGCTTTTGGCGGCGCTTTTTATGCTTTCTGTCGGGCCGAAGACCTTTGCGTCAGCCTCAACCCTGAAGATTTCCGTCATTTGATCAACGTGGGAATGCGGGTTAAGCAGGCCGTGATGGAGTCTCTCCCCATCCGTCATCCTTTTGAGGAGGATCTCGGGTTTCTTTACGGGACAATTATTGTCGGCGCGGCCGAGAATCCGGCCCGTCACAGCCGCAATGTTTGTATTTTTGCCGATGGAGAGGTGGACCGGAGCCCGACCGGAACAGGAGTAAGCGCCCGCGCCGCCCTCCATTATACCCGGGGAGAACTCAAGAAAGGCGAGACATTTGTGGTCGAGAGCATTCTTGGGACCTATTTTTCCTGCCGCGTCGTTGATGTCACCCGATTTGGACCTTATGAAGCTGTCATCCCCGAAGTGACTGGCAACGCCTTTATTGCCGGAAGGTATGAAATCCTGATAAACCCTGAGGATCCTCTCTGCTACGGGTTTATCCTGAGGTGATGGCGGATTAATTATAAGCCTTGATGAGGGCGCTCGTTACAGTTGACTGAAGCTCCCTTTCCTCAAAAGGCTTGGTGATATAGCCGAATTGGGCCGTCCCGTTGGCTCTTTTGAGAGTGTTTTCATCGCCGAAGGCGGTGATATAAACGACCGGAACCTTATATCCATAGTAAATTTGATTGGCCGCCTCGATCCCGTCCATTCTTCCCTTCAGCCGGATGTCCATGAGTACGAGATGGGTTTTCCCAGAAGCGACCCTTTGGATGGACTCTTCTCCCGAGAACACAACCTCTGAGTCGGAGAACCCGATTTTTCTCAAGATGCTCTGGATATCCATGGCAATAACGGCCTCATCCTCGACGACGAGAATCTTGAAGCGGTTACTGGCAAGGGACCGGAGTCCAATAGCTTTTTCTTTGTCAGCCGGTGGAAACTGCCACATTTTTCATATCTCCAAAGATTTAGTCGCCAACTCCTTTAGGAAATTGAAAAAAAATATAAGCCAACAGCATGGTCTGCTGGTCACAGCATGACCGCAAATTTAGTCGCAGAACTTGTCCTTCATTTGGATATCTTCTAACCTCAAGCGCCCGAGTGTTCACGCCGGACTTAGTTTCTTAAGCAGGAAATACGCAAACCCGAAAGCTATCAAGAGATAGAGGAGCACGATAGACCAGCCGAGCGCATTCATCTCGCCAGACAATGTAGCCAAAAGAGCCACAACGCAGCCGATCGCATCGTAGACTAGCAGGTGAATGCAGATAGCACGGCGCCCTTCCGATACCGCCACGTTTCGGCCGAACCATGTCAGCATGAGGTTGCCCAAAATCGCTGCGCCGTATAATCGTGCCACAAGAATTCCCCCTGTCTCCAGGGTGACGCCGAGCAACGACATCAATAGACCCGGCACCACAAGCATGGGAATCCCGACGAGGAAACACGCAACTGCCTTGATGACCATCATTGTTTTAAAACTCATCCTTTAGAACTCCATTACTTTTTCTCTGCTGGCTTCGGGTTCAGCTCCATGCCGAGCTGTAGCATCAATGGCAGTGCATCTAATTCTTCTCTTTTTTCTACAAACTTTCCATTTCTTATCCAGACCATCATAATCGAACTTACTTCAATCCTATTTCCAGTCGGAGCGATTCCAAAATAGTTCCCTTTGTGCGTCCCCCTGAAGAGGCTCCTTGCTATAACGGTGTCTCCTGCCGCTACCATTTCCTCGATAACCCAGATGATGTCCGGGAAGCCTTCCTTAATCTTCCTAATCTCCTCTATATTTTCCTCGCCCGACATAGGCTTGGGGCTTGACGATGGAAAGTAGTAGGCATAGTCAGTGGCAAATGCTGCCTTCAAGTATTCGTAGTTCCCATTGTTCCATTCTTCAACCATTCTGCGGAACAGGTCCATATTTTGCTCCTCAGTCTTTGCTTGAGTTCTGAACTTCTCGAGCTCTGCTTTCTCAGCCTTGTTCTGGTAGGTATAAATAAAACAGAGCAGGGGGGCAAAGAGACGACACAGAGAAGCTTTTTCATTTGCCCCTCCTTGATTTTGATGAAGTTATTAGACTTCGCTCGACCCAGCGATATCTTTACAAATATCAAGACTCTCAGAGGCAACTTCCTTTGGTGATATTTTATAATCATCATGTGGGTCAGCCCTAATTAGAATTAATTTATTATGAAAGATCCCTCCTCCAATAAATTCATTATACAAATTCACCCAAGTCATATGCCCTTCAGCCCAGCCAGCCTCTTCCTGGCATCCTCAAACTTGGGAATACAGGTTGGCGGCTTCCCATAGGCACAGGAATTTCTAGTAACGCTCGATGAAATTCCTTCTGAGATTTCTGAGGGATTTCTTGATCATTTGTCCAGCTTCATTTTTTTCAGGAGTGCCCTGAAACGGGGATCATCCTGCACGTTATATAAAACATACTCGGCTTTTAAAACATATAGGCTTGGGTTTCTTTGTTCATACGCCTTTTCCAGCCATTCAAAAGCTTTATCCTCCGCGCCGAGCGCCGCATACGCACAAGCAATCCAATAGGGATCGACATACTCTTTTTTTGCCTGCTTGAGGAGATAATTGACGATATCGAGTGCTTTGGATCTTTCACCTGCAAGGGCATAGGCACAAGCGGCGACCGGATTATTGGGTGGCGCGCCTAACTCCACCAGCTTCTGAAATTCGACCAATGCCTCCTTAAACGAAGACTTTCCTATGTTAAGGCGGCCCAGAAGCATGTGTAAACGGTGGCTGTTGGGGAACACGTTGAGGCCTTCCTTGGCCAGGAAAATAGCTCTGTCAAACTGGCGGGCAAGCCCAAGGATGTGGATGCTGTACCCCACAGTCGTTAGGGTATGAGGGTCGACTTCCAGAGCACGCTCGGCGTGAAATACGGCTTCTTCGCTCCTTCCTTGGCCGGCCAGAAATAGACCGTATGTGATGTGGGCAAAGGCATGATTAGGATTAAGCTCGAGGGCGCGCCGGTATTCCCTCTCAGCCCCTTGCCAGTCCCAGTCATAGATAGTCTTTATGTCTGCGAGGACGGCATGAGCGTCGGCCAGCGAATCGTCCAAGCTCAAAGCCTTCAAAGCGGCGTCCTTCGCTTTCCAAATGACTTCATCTGGAGGCCTAACCAAAGCAGAGAAATCATATGCCCAGGCGAGACCAGCATGGGCGGGGGCAAAGCTCGCGTCAATTTTGATCGCCTGGTCGAAGTACTGAATGCTCTTCTCCAGGGCTGGCCGCCTGGCGGTAGAAAGCTGGTCCTGGTTGCCGATGATAAATGTGCCTTTGAGGTACGCCTCATAGGCCTCGAGATTGACCTGCCGGGTGCTGGCGATGATCCTGGATTCTTCAGGCGTTAAACTGGCTTGAATCTTTTTGGCAATCGCCAGAGCTGCCTCGCTCTGCAGAGCCAGAATATCCCGGTATTCCCCGTCGAATTGGTCTCCTCCGATGAGCTTGTCGGATTGCCCGTCGATGATCTCAAAATTGATCCTGACTTTAATACCTGAACGATTTGCCCCGCCGGCCACAAGGGCAGCGACTTTGAGTTCGGCAGCTATCTCTGAGATCTTCTTTTTTGTATCTTTATATCCCATCATCGAGCTCTTGGCGATAACTTTTTTGATCGCCTTGATTCTCGAGAGCTGCGTGATCAACTCCTGTTGTACGCCATCGCAAAAAGATTCCTGCTCCGGGTCGCCCGAGATGTTCTGAAAGGGAAGAACGGCGATGGAATCGTAGGCCTGGCCACGCTTGGGCAATAGAAAGTCGCCGGCCAGAGCGATTAGCACGATGAGCCCACTAAGACCGGCGTAGGCGTAAATTTTTTTAATGCCGAGGATTCTGCCCTTGAAAAGACCGCCCTTTGCCCTAAGGGGCTTGAGCCCTTCAGCGATAGCCTTTAGATCTCCTAGGAACTCATCCATGCTCTGATAGCGGTCAGCAGGGTTCTTTTCTAAAGCTTTGGCGATCACACGTTCAAAGCCGGCCGGCAGGTCTTTCCTGATTTTGGCAAGCCGCTCCGGCTCACGATTCAATATCGAGTGGATTATGGATTGTTCATATTCGCCCTTAAACGGAAGCTGCCTCGTTACCATCTCATAAAGCACTACACCCAGCGACCAGATATCCGTCCGATGGTCAACACTCTGGCCCCGGGCTTGCTCCGGCGACATATAAGCTATGGTCCCCATCGTCTTGGCCTCTTTAGTGATGAGTGACTTTCCCAACGCTTTGGCCAAGCCAAAATCCATGACCTTGACCGTGCCCTCATCCGTAACCATGATGTTGCCAGGTTTGACGTCCCGATGAACGATACCTTTCTTATGTGCTTCTCCCAGCCCCCCAGCGACCTGGATGGCAATCTTCAGCGTTTCGCCTTGATCCAAGGGTCCCTTGGATATTTTCTGCTTCAGGCTCTGCCCTTCGATATACTCCATGACGATAAAGAGTTGATTCTCTTCCTTGCCGATTTCATGGATGTCGCAGATGTGATTATGGGAGAGGGCGGCAGCAGCTTTCGCCTCCCGCACAAATCGCTCCTTGGCCTCGGGATCCGCCGTCAGCTCAGGCGGGAGAAATTTCAGGGCCACGGTGCGTTCAAGTTGAGTGTCCTCCGCTTTGTAAACAACTCCCATTCCTCCTCTTCCGATCGGCTCGATGATGCGATATTTCCCCGCCAGAAGACTGCCTCCGACGATTCCCTCCGGAGGCTTCTGGACGGTTATAGTCTTGGAGACAGCGATCTCTTGGGAGCTGCCAAGGGGTGCCGCGCAGTTTCTGCAGAACCGTGCCGTGTCAGTATTATCAGTATGACATTTCGGGCACTTGGTGGCCACTGTTGACCCCTTGATAGCTTGGTCAAAGAATAGCACCCAATCAGAAAAGAGTCAAATAGGATGACTGCAAACCCCTCTCCGTGTCACCATTTTGTCACCAGAAAATGCCTAATTCCAGCTAAGGGAGCATAAAAAGATAAAGAAGCAAAGAGTCTGTGTTTTCCAGGGAATTTTCTTGGGAAGAAGGGGTGGTAGCGGGGGTTGGATTTGAACCAACGACCTCCGGGTTATGAGCCCGACGAGCTACCAGACTGCTCTACCCCGCGGTACCGCAGTTATTATAACAGAACCACTTTGTTTGTCAAAACGTAAATTTCCTTCCTAAAATTTTATTGACTGGCCAAAAGACAATCAATATAATGAAAAACCCAAAAAATGGCCGGTTTTCTTTTTTTCCTTTTAGCCATCACATGCGTCGGCTCTGTCCTGGCCATGATCATCTCCAAGAATCAAGCCCACAACGCGCTTTTTCTTGTTCTCGCTTTCGCCTGTTTGGGCGGCCTCTTCGGGCTCCTTGATGCGCCTTTTGTCGCTGCTGTCCAGATCATCATTTATGCCGGCGCCATCATGGTCCTGTTCATTTTTGTGGTCATGATGGTCAACCTCCGCCAGGGGATCGCCAGGGAAAAAAAGAAATGGTCGCTGTTTTTTTCAGGCGTTCTGGCAATCGCATTGCTTGCGGAACTCGTCCTGGCAGTCCGGGGCACGTTCTCCGCTCTGGGCCGGACCGGCGGAGAAAAGGCGGGCGCTCCGGCTGAACTCGGCCGTCTCCTTTTCACGGATTACCTCTATCCCTTTGAGATCACGTCCGTTTTGATTATCGCTGCTCTGGTCGGGGCCATCGTCCTGGTGAAGAAGGGGGCCAAGGAATGATCCCCGTCAGTTATTTCTTTGTCCTCAGCATTGTTCTTTTTGCCCTGGGCACGCTCGCCTTCTTTATCAAAAGAGACTTGATCACGATGTTCATGGCCGTTGAGGTCATGCTCAATGCTGCGAACCTCGCTTTTATTGCCCTGGCCAAGGCGGCCGGGTCGCTCCATGGCCAGGTAATTGTTTTCTTCATTATCACTGTTGCTGCCGCAGAGGCCGCTGTCGGGCTGGCTATCATCCTGCTGGTTTTCAGGCAGAAAAAATCGATTAAGACCGAAGACATGCGCTCGATGAAAGGATAAGATGACCGATTACTTCTGGCTCATTCCGCTTATTCCGGGAGCCAGTGCTCTTGTCCTTGCTGTTTTGGGAAAATGGCTTCCCAGGAAATACGTCTCTTATCAGGCCTGCCTCTCGGTCTTGGCCTCGTTCGTGATTTCGGTCGTTTCGTTCCTCGGGCTCCTCAAGATCTCTCCCGAAAACCTGCCTCTCGTTAAGACGCTTTTCGGCTGGATTATTTCCGGCGTTTTCAGCGCCAATCTCTCCTTCCAGCTGGATGCCTTGTCCATGGTTATGGCCCTAGTAGTTACGGGCGTTGGTTTCATAATCCATGTCTATTCCGTCGGCTACATGGCTCAGGACAAGGGCTACACGCGATACTTCACCTACTTGAACCTCTTCACTTTTGCGATGCTCATCCTGGTCATGGCGTCAAATATGGTTCTGATGTTCGTTGGCTGGGAGGGAGTCGGGCTGTGTTCTTATCTTCTGATCGGGTTCTGGTTTGAGAGAGATTCAGCTGCCAGCGCCGGGAAAAAAGCGTTCATCGTCAACCGCATCGGCGATGCGGCCTTTATTCTCGGGATCTTTTTCATCCTCATCAACCTGGGAAGCGGCGAGTTCCGGGCCATCAACGAGGCGATTGGAGGAGGCCATGTTTCTCAAGGCCTAGGCACCCTGATCGCCCTGCTTTTGTTTGTCGGTGCGACCGGAAAATCGGCTCAAATTCCGCTTTATATTTGGCTTCCGGATGCCATGGAAGGCCCGACGCCGGTGAGCGCCCTCATCCATGCCGCGACAATGGTCACGGCCGGGGTGTACATGGTTTCGCGGATGAACCTGATTTTCACTTTGTCCGGAGTGGCTGCTCAGGTCGTAGCGCTCGTGGGAGCCCTGACAGCCATTTATGCGGCGACAATGGCTCTGACCCAGAACGACATCAAACGGGTCCTGGCGTATTCGACCATTTCCCAGATCGGCTATATGTTCATCGGCTGCGGCGTGGGAGCTTATTCGGCCGGCATGTTTCATCTCTATACGCACGCCTTTTTTAAAAGCCTGCTTTTTTTGGCGGCCGGAAGCGTCATGCACGCCCTCTCCGGCGAGCTCGATATGAGGAAGATGGGAGGGCTCAAGAAATATCTCCCGCTCACCTACCCGACTTTTCTTATCGGAGCGGTAGCCATCGCCGGCGTTCCGTTTTTGTCCGGATTCTTCTCCAAGGATGCGATCCTGACGCATGCCTTCGCCCAGCGCCAGTATTTCATCTGGGCCCTGGGAATCATGGGCGCCGTGCTGACAGCTTTTTATATGTTCCGCCTAATTTTCCTGACTTTCTTTGGCCCGGAACGCCTGGAGGCCCAGGCCAGAGCCCATCTTCATGAATCGCCGCGGGTCATGACTGTGCCTCTCGTCATCCTGGCGTTTTTTTCTATTGTAGCCGGATACGTGGGGCTTCCCGTTGTCTTCGGCGAAAAAGCCAACCTGTTCACTCGATTCCTGGAGCCGGTGATCAAGCCGGGCCGAGAGGCCGTGTTGACCATGAGCACCGAATGGCTGCTCGTCTTGATCTCCGTGGCTGTGGCTCTATGCGGGATTTATGTCGCATACATTTTCTATCTGAAATCACCCCAGGTGCCGCATCGTTTGGTCTCCCGTTTTCCCTGGGTTTATAAGCTCCTGTACAACAAATATTATGTCGATGAAATCTACAATGCCGTATTCGCTAACCCCACGGTCAAAGGGTCAGAAGCTGTCTATGACAATTTCGACCTCAAAGTCATTGACGGGACGATAAACGGGACGGCGGCGGCGACAGGGTTAGCGGGCAAAGTCCTGAGCCTCTTCCAGACCGGATTGGTTAAAGATTACGCTCTGGCCCTTGTGCTGGGCGTTGTTTTATTTTTAGGATACCTGCTTCTTTAGAAAATGAGCTTTCCGATTCTCAGCGTTGTGACCTTTTTGCCGCTCCTCGGAGCCATCCTGCTCATTTTCATCCCCGCTCAAAAGAAAGATTTCCAGCGCGGGTTTGCTCTCGCCTTCACGCTCGCCGCATTTTTTGTTTCGCTAGCTCTCTATTTTCAGTTTGACTCGACGACAGCGGAGCCACAGTTTGTGGAGAAGGCGGCTTGGCTCGGCTACGGCATCAATTATCATCTGGGAATAGACGGCATCAGCCTGCTCCTCGTCCTGCTGACGACATTCCTTTTTCCGATCGCCGTGCTCTCTTCCTGGACTTCCATCCAGAAGCGGGTCAAAGAGTATCTCCTCTTTATGCTTTTTTTAGAAGCCGGAATCCTGGGCGTTTTTGTCTCCCTCAACCTTTTCCTCTTCTATGTGTTCTGGGAGGCGATGCTCATTCCGATGTATTTCCTGATCGGTGTTTGGGGCGGGCCGAGGCGCGTCTACGCCACGCTCAAGTTCGTCTTGATGACCATGTTTGGAAGCCTCCTTATGCTCGTGTCCATATTTGTCCTTTATTCTTTTTATTACAGAGCAACGGGCGTTTATTCCTTTAATATTTTTGATTACTACCAGCTCATCCTCAATCCCCAGGTCCAGAGCTGGCTCTTCTTGGGGTTTGGCCTGGCCTTCGCCATCAAGGTGCCGATGTTTCCTTTCCATACGTGGCTGCCCGACGCTCACGTGGAAGCTCCGACCGCAGGATCTGTGATCCTGGCAGCCGTTCTGCTGAAAATGGGGACATACGGATTCCTCAGGTTCGCCCTGCCGCTCTTTCCCGATGCGCTGGTGAAGTTTTTGCCCCTTCTGGCTGTTCTCAGCATTATCGGAATCATTTACGGCGGGCTGATGGCCCTGATCCAGAAAGACATCAAGTCTCTGGTGGCGTATTCGAGCGTCAGCCACATGGGGCTCATCATGCTGGCCGTGTTTTCTCTCAACCTGGAGGGAATCGAGGGCGCTATCTACCAGATGCTGAATCATGGGCTCAGCACGGGCGCCCTGTTCTTGATCGTCGGCGTCCTTTATGAACGGTCCCACACCCGGCTGATCAAAGACTTCGGCGGCGTGGCCGGCCAGATGCCCGTTTTAACCGCCTTCTTCCTCGTCTCGATGCTCTCGTCAGTCGGTCTCCCCGGCTTGAACGGGTTTGTCGGCGAGATCCTCTGCCTTTTCGGCGTTTTTCAGAGCCAAAAAATTTACGCTTATTTGGCCATAACGACGGTGATTCTGGCCGCGGCTTATTTGCTATGGATGTATCAGAGGGTAATGCATGGCCCGGTCAAAAACGAGAAAATCCTGTCCTTTAAAGATATGAACGGTCGGGAGATCGCCTATTTTGTGCCCATCATCATCATGATGTTCTGGATGGGCGTGTATCCGCAATCCTTTTTAAGAAAGATGGACAGCTCTGTCAGCCACCTGCTCACCAGGGTTCGCAACCGGGAAAAAGTGTTTGTCCGGGAAGTCGAAAAATCGGTTCTTCCATGGGAACAGATTGCCCTGAAGAAAACGGCTGCCGAGGAGAAACAAGGTGATGAGTAACATCGCCGCTCTCTTCCCACTAATCATCGTTGTAGCCGGAGCCCTTCTCGTCCTTGTTCTTGAAGTCTTCCTGAAGAAAGAAAACCGGAACTATCTTGGGTACATTTCCATGCTTTTTCTTATCGCCTGCGGATTCTTGTGCGTCCGTTATTGGGACAAGGATTACTCCTATTTTGGACAGGCTCTCTTTCTCGATAACCTGGCACTTTTCCTGACGCTCCTTTTTTGTGTTGCCGTCGCTTTTGTTATTCTGCTCTGTCTGAAATACATCTCCTCGCAGGATGCCAACCACGGAGAGATTTTCGCCCTTCTTCTTCTCGCCCTCTCCGGCATGATGATCATGACCTCTTCTTCCGACCTTTTGGTCATTTTTCTGGGATTAGAGGTCCTCTCGATTTCTTGTTATGCCCTGGCTGGGCTGAGAAGGAAGGACGAGAAGTCAGGAGAAGCGGCGCTCAAATATTTCCTCCTCGGAAGCTTTGCCAGCGCTTTTCTCGTCCTCGGGCTTGCTTTTCTCTACGGAGCCTCCGAATCTCTATGGATTCCAGCCGTAATCGATCATTTCAGCGCGGGGGCGGGCTCGGAGGCAGGTTTTTTATTGGTTGCCGGCCTGGGCTTGGTCCTGGTCGGGTTTGGATTCAAGATCGCCCTCGTCCCCTTCCATATGTGGACGCCGGACGTCTATGAAGGCGCTCCGACTCCTGTAACTGCGTTCTTTTCGATGGGCCCCAAAGCCGCGGGATTTGCCGTCCTGCTGAGGATATTCCTCAATTTCTGGCGAGCCTCCGGAGAAACGAGCCCGGTCTTCTGGGTTCTCTGGGTGATCAGCGTCCTGACCATGGTCATCGCAAACCTGGTTGCCCTCAGGCAGACCAACGTGAAGCGAATCCTCGCTTATTCTTCGATCGCCCACGCCGGATATATTTTGATGGCCATCCTGGCCAGCGATAACGCCAGCCTCGTCTTCTATTTCACGGCCTATCTTTTTATGAACATCGGGGCTTTTGCCGCCGTTATCGGACTGAGCAAAAAAGGGAAAGAGTACCTCGAGCTCGAGGATTTTGCGGGAATCGGGTTCAAGTATCCGTGGATCGGCGCAACTTTTGCTGTCTTCCTCTTTTCTTTGGCCGGGTTCCCTCCTACAGCCGGTTTCCTGGCCAAGTTCTATGTTTTCAGCGCCGCCGTGAGAGCAGACCTGGTGCCTTTGGTTATCGTCGGCGTGCTCGCCAGCCTCGTCTCCGTTTTTTACTATCTGAGGATCATAGTTTATATGTATATGAGAGATCCCTCCGGCGAAGTCGATATTGATATCGAAAACCCGGCCCTTTTCCTTGTCCTCTTCCTTTGTCTCTACGGCGTGCTCCAGCTCGGCATTTTCCCGGGCAATATTCTGGTCCTCATCAAACAGGCGGTCGCCTCCCTCCCCGGATTTTAAGCAAAAATAGCACTATTTCTATCGAAATAGTATATAAAAATCTAAAATTGCCTCAGGAAATTGCCTTTGCGGGCGAACCGTTTCAATCCTAGACATACCGTCTCTGTCGCGATGATCCCGTTATCATTGGATGGCTCGGGCAGCGTTGGCCGGCCAATTGAGTTTAACGGGATTACCTTCCCGGCCGGCACGCCTCTGGAGACTTTTTATCGTTTCAATTCCTACCGCTTGACCTATCGTTATGGCATTAAGAGCAGCGGCAAGTTGAGACTCGGGCTGGGTTTGACTGCCTTTGTCCGGGACGCGGCGATTCGTTTAACGGGGGGCGGGCTGGATTCGGAAAATGCCAATGTCGGGCCGAAGATGTCCTCCTGGCTCTCGTCTACCAGAAAAGCGACAGAATCGCCTTTAAGGCAGGCTACAGACTCCTCGAGGGAGGCGCTGACAACGAGGAAGTCTACAATTTTGCGCTCTTCAATTTTCTTGCGGTGGGCGTAATTTTGTATTTTTGATAAGAAATCTTTCTGACGGGCGCCTGGCGGGACCTGAACAGCGAGGCTATAGCTTAGGGCGGTTGGAGCGGGCCGTAAGCCGAATTCTGTCTCCCGCTTGCGCGGGCAGCGGTTATTTGTCTCCCCTTTTGATTGCTCAAAAGGTCGAGCGACCGACCCACCCCGTGGGACGGGCCATCCCAGAATGGGGCTCGTTTGGTCTTGCTCCGGATGGGGTTTGCCAAGCTCCTGATGTCGCCATCAAGACGGTGAGCTCTTGCCTCGCCTTTTCACCCTTGCCAAGAGAGAGTCTCCCCTCCCCTTCGGCGGTGTGTTTTCTGTGGCACTTTCCTCCGATCGCTCGGAGTCGCTGTTAGCGACCATCCTGCCCTGTGGAGTTCGGACTTTCCTCCCCGTTCTTCTCCACCGGAGAAGACGGAGCAACCGCCTCGCCCACTCCAACCAATATCTTTATACCATAATCGGCTGATTATTTATATAGCCTAATTTTTTGCGTCCCCTTCGCCCACTCCCATTTTGATCTTTATTCCGTACTGAGCCAGTTTCTTGTACAAGTTGCTGCGCGGGGTGTCAATTTCCCTCGCTGTCTGGGAAATATTCCAATTGTTCTTCTCCAGCTTGGCCAAGATGAAGTCCTTCTCTGCCAGCTCCCGGAAATCCTTAAGGGTTTTGATTTTGGCGCTATCAGGAAGGTCGGTTTTTATTTCTCCCCTAACCGGGCTGGGGAGGTGCTTTTTTTCGATGATTTCCGCATCGGTCATGATTATCAGGCGCTCGACCACATTTTTGAGCTCCCGGACGTTTCCATTCCAGGGATATGTCATCATCGCTTGGAGAGCGTCTTCAGAAAATTTTTTCGGTCTAAAGTTGTTTTCCTCGGCGAAGTTACGGCTGAGATACTCGACAAGGAGCGGGATATCCTCTTTCTTATCCCGGAGTGGCGGGGAATAGACTGGGACAACGTTCAGCCGGAAGAAAAGGTCGTCGCGGAACTTTCCCTGGCTAATCTCCTGCTTGAGGTCTTTGTTTGTCGCCGCGATCACCCGGACATCGACCCTGCTAATCTTGTTCGAGCCGACTCTCTGAACCTCTCCTTCCTCGAGGACGCGAAGTACCTTGGATTGTGTTTTCAGGCTCATGTCGCCGACCTCATCCAAAAAAATTGTCCCTCCATCGGCCTGTTCGAATTTGCCGGACTTTCGCTCCGTGGCGCCGGTGAAGGCGCCTTTTTCATGGCCGAACAGCTCGCTCTCGATCAGCTCTTCCGGAATCGCTGCGCAATTAACCTGGACAAACGGCTCTTTCGCTCTGAGGCTGTGGCTATGGATGGCCCTGGCGATGAGCTCCTTTCCCGTGCCGCTTTCCCCGTAGATGAGCACCGTGGCGTTGGTCGGTGCCGTTTTGAGAATCTCTTTCCAGAGCTGCTTCATAGAGGGATGGTTGCCGACGAGCTCATACTTTTTCTCTGCTTTTTTGCGCAGGTCCTGGCACTCCTGCCTCAGGATGTTCTGGTTGAGGGCGTTGCGGATGCTTAGCAGGACCCGGTCCCTGTGGAGAGGTTTCTCCAGGAACTCGAAGGCGCCCAGCTTTGTGGCTTCGACCGCCGCTTGGATTGTCCCCTGCCCCGAGATCATGATCACTTCCGGGGAATAGGGACGCTTCTTCAGCTGGGCCAGGACCTCCAACCCGTCTTGGTCCGGCATTTTGATGTCCAAAAGGACAAGGTCTAGGTCGATCGTTTCCTCAATCAGGGCAATAGCCTCAGGGCCTGAAGACGCTTCCAGGAACTGGTAACCTTCGTATTCCAGGATCATTTTGAGGGACTTGCGGATGTTTTCTTCATCATCCACAACGAGAATTTTAGCTTTATGATGGCTTTTCATGACGGCCTCTGCGGAGCAATTCTATCACAGACTATTCGTTCCCGCCAGAGCAACAAAAAGAACCCTAATGACAGGATAAAAGGACTCTTTCTACAGGATAATGTATAATTCAAATAAGAGACCGCTCAGGAAGAAATTGATGATCACTGCCCGGCCGGAAAATAAACGACAAACAAAAGCCCGCTTGGACGTTATCATCTCTCCTGCTTATGAGGAACCAGGATAAAGTAAAATAGAAAAAACGCAAAGAAAATGTAAACGCCGACTTGAAGCGACCCTTGAAAACCCCTATCATGGAAGACGGTCGGTCGTGAGGAGCATGAGCTGATGAAAACGCAGTCCAGTCTTTTCCTTCTTTTCCTCGGCTTTGTGATGTTAGGAAACAGTGCGCTCTATCCGGAGGAAGACAGCACCACTTTCAGACTCTCCAACGGACTGAGAGTCTGTCTCGTGGAAAAGAACAACGTTCCTTTGTGGAATGCCGTCGTGGGCGTCAACCTGGGCTCGAAGGATGAGACAGCGGAGACAAGCGGCCTGACTCATATTTTAGAGCACTATATACTTTTCCGCGGAACAGAGCTCCGCTCAGGGACGGAGGTCAGCCGCGATATCAGGCGCCACGGCGCTTATTTCAATGCGCACACGGGCGAAGACCTGTCTCTATTCGAGATTTCAGTGCCCGCCGAGAAGGCTGCCTTCGCCCTCCGCAACCAAAAAGAAATCCTCTTCAATTTGAAGCTTGACCAAGCCGCCCTTGACCAGGAAAAGGAGGTCATCCTTGAGGAGATCAGTCATTGGGAAGACAAACCCCAAAGATACGCCTTAGCCCTGCTTTATCAGAATCTTTTTAAAGGACATCCCTACGAGAACCCTATCTTTGGAACGAAGGAGGTGATCCAGGGCATCACCGTGGAAAAAGTGGAGCAATTCTACAGGCGCTTTTTTACCCCTTCCAACTGTTCGCTGGCTGTTGTCGGTGATTTTGACCTGAACGAGATGGAGGAACAAGTCAGAACTGTTTTTGGAGAGGTCACAGGCGATCCCATGAAAAAGCCGACCTACACAGCGGCCAAGCCCCTTGAAAAAAGCGTGGACATCGCCGTGGAAATGGATGTCAACAAGGCTTACCTGGTCATCGGCGCTCTTGCACCTGACCACAGCAATCCTGATCAGTATCCGGTCGAGGTGCTTACTGAAATCTTGGGACGGAGCATCAACCCGATGCTTTATTCCGCGCTCAGCGGAGACCGCAGGCTGGTCGAAACCGTCAACATGGCTTATTACGTCCACAAGTATGGAGGCGCGGCTGTCATCTATCTCACTCTGGATCCGAAGAATATCGGGGCGGCCAAGCGTGAGGCCATCAGTTTTCTGCGGAAGGCAAAAAATCAGAACTTTTCGCCTGAAGATATTTACGGTGAAGAAAAGCTCAGGGCCTTTGATTTTTTGGGAGGAGCTAAAAATCAGATCCGCGGCAACGCTTATCGGTCCCAGGAAACAGGCCTGCTTGTCGCCAGCTCCCTGGCCAGTTTTATGCTCTTGACCGACGGGCCGATGGACACTCCCTACTTGGAGAGTATCGACAAAGTGAGTTCTACCGACCTCAGAGAGGCGGCCGGAAAATATTTTAGTAGAAGCGAGTATGTTTTTATCTCGATTATCCCGAAGAAAAAAAGCCAATCATAGCGGATGGGAAAGGTGAGATTCATTCAAACAAAAAGCGTCCTCCGTGGCGTAGCTATCATCATGCTAATATCGGCTTGGGCCGCGCTGCTGGACCAGTCCTGGGCGCTTGCCGCCCAGAAAAACGTTTTGGAGAGTGGCCTGACCGTGATTCAAGAAAAAGACACTTCGTCGGCCACAACGTTCCTCGAAATTATCATACTAGGCGGTAAAAGAGCCGAGCCCCCGGGAAAAATGGGGCTGTCGTTTCTTACGGCGCGGCTTGCCATCGAAATACCGGATACGGACAAAGTTCAGGAGCTAATCGGTTTAGCCTCGCGGATTTCTGTGGCTTCCCGGGGTGATTATGCCCTGATCACCATAGAATGCCTCTCTTCAAATTTCGAGCCGACCGTCAAGATCATTTCAAAAATTATTCTCGACCCCCTGTTTTCCGGACTGAGACTGGATGCCGTAAAAAAATACGAGAAGCATCAGAGCAAAATTGAACAGGACGATTCGGCCACCGTCGGCCACCTGGCCAATTTGCATGCTTTTTTCGCCAACACCGGATATGAAGGATCCATTTATGGCGATGAAAAGAGCCTTGAAGCGATCAAAATCAAGGACGTTAAGGATTTTTATAAAACATACTTCGCCGCCTCAAATATGATTTTCTCCTGGAGTTCCGACCTGCCAGAAGCGGCTGTTTTGGCTGTGGTCCAAAAATATTTTGCCGGGATTCCCCGCGGGAAGGCGGTTATTCTTGGCCCTCTGAGCCCAACTCTACAGGAAGAAAAAAAAGGATTTATAGAGAGAGATACAAAACAGACCTTTATCTCCCTGTCATTTCCTGTTCCGGGAGCTTCCCGTCGATCCTATGCCCTTTCTTACTTTCTTGAGACTCTTCTGGGCAGAGGTCCCGGTTCTCTGTTATGGCCGCTCCGGTCAGAAAAACGACTGGCTTACAATGTCAATTGCCGGTTGACGCAGATGAAGGAGGGCGGGTTGCTTGAGGCATTTCTGGAGACGGACAATACAAAAAGGAGTCTCGCCCTTGAAGCATTGCAGAGGACGCTCATCGGGCTTTTTGAGCACGGCATTACCTCCGAAGAGCTCGAGGCGACGAAGACAATGGCCAAGGCGAATTTCCTCAGGACGAATGAGCCCAAATCTGCGCGGGCGACCACGCTTGGCACATTTGAGGCGCTTGGGTTGGGTTTTGGCTACTTTGGCGAATTGCTCTCCTTATTGGACGGCCTGGCTCTGGACGAGGTCAACGCCTATATCAAAGAAGTTATTCCTCCAGAAAAGGGATTTGAGCTCATCGTTGGGCCGAAGAACGACGGATCCTAAGCCGGGGCTATTCTCCCTGGTTTTTCAGGGCCATTTCTTTGCGCAATAGTGCCGCGTACTCGACGACAAGAGCGATATCATTTCTGTTCCGGCCCAGGCTGGCCAGGATATCGGTTTGAGGCGTCTGCCAGTGGGAGCTCAACTCCAGATGGCCGAGGCGGACGGCTTCACCCCAGGAAGAGAAATCATCCCGGTACGTTGAGTCCCTCCAGTTCATGTTCTCTTCGAGAGGTTTCCCGAATTTTTGAATCAGGGCTTCCTTAATGACTTGATAGTCTTTCAGGTACGCATTTCTATCCAGCGAATTGTTCAAGAACGAAAATCTTGTCTGGACGAGCTTGTTGGCTGTGAACATATATTCAATAGTGCAGTCCATGTTGATGACCTTTTGCTGGTATCTCATGATTTCCAGGCCTCTGCGTCTCTCCTGGTCGGACGGCTTGCCCTCCGATTCCAAGATCTGCTTTTTGCTCTGGCCCCAGGTCATCTCTTCAAATTTTCGGGGAACATAATTGACTTTTGTTCCCTCGGTTTCTTCAGCAATGATGACGGTCTTCAAGACATCATAAAGAGGCTCGACAGTTGAATCCAAGACATAGCCAGATTTGGTGACGCCTGTCTTTTCCGATTTATAGCAAACATAGTACCAGACCTTCTTCATTTTGCCTGAATAAAGAAGCGATAGAATCGTGCCCCTCCCGATCGTGTCCAGGACCGTGCTTTCTTCATCCGGTTTCATGAAGATATGGCTGTAATCCGCCACGACTCGAAGTTTCTTTTCAAAACTCTCGAGAACTGCGGGCGCGACCCAGACGGATAGGACCAGAATAGTCAAAAAAAGTTTGGCTGCCCGAGTTGGTTTTTTAGGCATTTTCTTTCCTTTTGTCCCCATGATTTATAGACTTTGCTTACAGATTACATGTCCCTGCTCACAGAGACGCTTCTAGATTGGGCTTGGCAACATAGGGGGGCAATCCTCCAGAGGGGTGAATTGAGGTGGGATTTCTCTTCACCTCAAAAGATTAACCCTTGGATTGTGAAAAAAGCTCTCAGGCAAAGATTCCGGCCAGCTTGTTCAGACCTTCCCAGTCCCTGTCGACTTCCGCCTGGATTCGCTCAATCATCCAGGCGTTTTCCTCCTTGAAGAGGTGGCGGAAACGGCCCTGCGGTTTCAGCCATTCCGCAACGGGCTTTTTCTCTTTCGGCCTATAATTGATTTTATACTTCCCGTCATCGACTTCATAAAGAGGCCAGACGCATGTATCGGCAGCGATCTGAGCGAGCTTGATACCCTGGGATTCCTCATATTTCCATTCGGTTGGACAGAGGCAGAGAACGTTCAGGAAGGCCGGCCCCTCCACCTCGAAGGCCCGCTGAGCCTTGTTGTACAAATCCTGCCAGCGGTGCGGGCTGGCCTGGGCCACATAAGGGATCTTATGGGCGATGAGGACTTGGGTCAGGTCTTTTCTCCGTTGGATCTTGCCGGGGCTTTTTAAACCTGACGGAGCAGTTGTCGCCGAAGCGCCCAGGGGCGTGGCCGAGGACCGCTGGCCTCCCGTGTTGGCGTAGACATTGTTGTCATAGCAGACATAAAAAATGTTGTGCCCTCGTTCGACGGCGCCCGAGAGCGCCTGGATTCCGATGTCATACGTCCCGCCGTCTCCACCTGTTCCGAGGAACTTGATTTTCTTATCAGCCGGGATTTTGCCCTTGTTTTTCAGCGCTTTAAACATGGCCTCAACGCCGGCAATGGTTGAGGCGGCGTTTTCAAAAGCGCTGTGAACCCACATGCAGTTCCAGGAAGTCCGGGGAAAGACGGTCGTGCACACCTCCAGACATCCCGTCGCGTTGGCCACAACGATCGGGTCTTCGGTCGCTCTCAAAATGATCTTGAAAATGAGAGGAATCCCGCAGCCCAAGCACATGCCATGACCGGCGACGAGTCGGTCTTCCATCTGAGCCAGATCTTTAAGTTTGACTGCCATGTTCATTACTCCTTTTGTGGGGAATCCTGCCTTACTCTCTCAAGTTGAGGTAGCCGAGCATCTGGTCGACTTTGCCGGTGACGCCAATCGTCTCGAGTGTCTTGGCGACGTCCTTGAAATGCTCGATCCTGATGTCTCGTCCGCCAAGTCCATAAACATGATTTACAACCTTGGGCCGGTCGTCGTAGTCATATAGCGCCGAGCGAATTTCAGTGAACAGCGGAGCGCCGAAAGCTCCCGGGGCCGAAGATCGGTCCAGGACAGCCACAGCCTTCATCCTTTTCAAGGCAGCCCCAATTTGTTCATGCGGAAAGGGCCGAAAAACTCGGGGCTTGAGCAGGCCGACGGGAAGGCCTTCGTTGCGGAGTTCGTCGACGGCATCCTTGCCGGTCCCGGCGGCCGAGCTCATGACCACAATAGCCAGCTCCGCATCGTCCATTCTGTATTCCTCAAAAAAGCCGTAGCTCCGGCCAAATGTCCTGCCGAATTCCCTGCCAACCTCCGAAATCACGTGGGGCGAATTCTCGATGCCTTCGATCTGGCTTCTCTTGTGCTCGAAATAATAGTCGGTGAAATCGATTGGGCCGACCGTGAATTTTCGGCTCGTATCCAGAAGCGGATAAGGGGGTTTGAATTCGCCGATGAATTTCTTGACGGCCGCGTCATCCTCGACCTGGACAACCTCGGAAGAATGGCTGATGATAAATCCATCTAGGCCAACGAGCACAGGTGTCAGGACATCCGGATGCTCGCCGATGCGGAATGCCTGAATGAAATTGTCGTAGGCTTCCTGACAGTTTTCTGAGTACAGCTGGATCCAGCCCGAATCCCGGGCACCCATGGTGTCGCTGTGGTCGCCGTGAATATTGATCGGCGCGCTCAAAGCACGGTTGGCGATGGCAGCAACGATGGGCAGCCTCAGGCCGGCGGCGATATAAAGCATTTCCCACATGAGAGCCAATCCCTGGGAGGAGGTCGCTGTCATGACCCGTCCTCCGGCCGACGCGGCGCCGATGCAGACGCTCATGGCGCTGTGCTCGCTTTCTGGACAGACGAACTCGCCGCTGATCAGGCCGTCCGCCCGGAACTGGGCGATGGTCTCCACAATCGCCGTGGACGGAGTGATGGGATAGGCAGCAACGACGTCAGGGTCGATCTGCCTGGCTGCTTCGGCGATCGTTTGATTTCCGTTGAGAATCTTGAAGCTGCTCATTTTTTCCTCTCTTCGACGAGCTGAGTTTCTTCCTTTACCATGACGATGGATTTGATCTTGGTGGGACATTCTTCAGCGCAGAGGCCGCAGCCGGTGCAATAATCATAATTAATGCCGGTCACTTTGCCGCCCTCGACCCGGATGGCAAAATGGGGACAATAAAGCCAGCAGAAGAAGCACTGAATGCAGTGTTCCTCGATGAACTCGGGTTTGCGGCCCGAACGCCATGTCCCAGTCAGGTTGGAGATAGAATTTCCCGCCTGAGTGTTGACCGTTCCAATGGGGAGTTCTTTCCAGGTTTCTTTTTTCATCCTTCCTTGACCTCCTTAAAGGCCCTGTCGATCGTCCGCAGGTTCATCTCGACCACCTCCGGCCGCAATTTCTTGGCCAGGGATATTCTAATTTTTTCTTTGAACTTGTTGAGGTCCATCAACCCGAGGACCTTAACCAGCGCAGCGACCAGCGGGACATTGGGAATGGCCCGCCCAAGCTCATCCCGGGCGATGGTATAAGCGTCCAGGGCATAAATCTTTTTTTTGCCCAGGGAGAGTCGTTCTCTGACCAAAGGGATGTTAAACGTCGTGTTCATGAGAAAGACGGCGTCGTCTTTCGCCCCATCACTGATGTCCACCAAGCCCAACAGGCTGGGGTCGGTGACGACCACGATGTCAGGATAATAGACCTGGCTATGAGTGCGGATCGGCTTGTGACTGATGCGATTAAAAGCCAGAATCGGCGCTCCCCTCTTCTCGGCGCCGAACTCGGGAAAGGCCTGGACATATTTCCCCCGTTCGGAGGAGAGGACGTCCGCCAGAGTCACTGCCGCGGTCACGACGCCTTGACCGGCTCGTCCGTGCCAGCGAATCTCCATTGTTTCTTTCATTGAACCTCCTCTTTATGAATGCGCGAATTTCCTGTCTTTTCAGGCTCACTCTTTAAGGTCTGTCCGACCTTCGAGAGCCTTTTTTATTGTGACTTGGTCAGCAAAATCAAGGTCTGAACCCACGGGCAGTCCCGTGGCCAGACGAGTCAATTTCAGGGAGAAGTTTTTCAGGATTTTGGCGACATAAAGAGCTGTCGCTTCTCCCTCTGCAGTGGGGTTGGTGGCGATAATAACCTCTTTGAAGCTGCCTTTTTCAACCCTCCGCACAAGCTTTTCCAGCTGGAGCTCATCAGGACCTATTCCCTTGAGCGGCGCCAGTGTTCCCAAGAGGACATGGTAGCGGCCGTTATAGATGCCCGTTTTCTCGATTGAAGAGATATTGTAGGGCTCCTCGACGATGCAAAGCACCTCGTTCGTCCGGCCTGAATCCGAGCACATCTGGCAAGGATCGATGTGGGTGATGTTATTGCAGACAGAACAATAAAAAATCTTCTTCTTGGCCTCGCGGATAGATTCGGCCAGCCGCTCTGCTTCTTCCTGCGGAAGGCCAAGAATATAGAAAGCAATGCGTTGCGCAGTTTTGGCCCCAATGCCGGGGATTTTTTTGAGTTCCTCGATGAGCTGGTGAAGAGGTTGAGCGTAATCGAACATCAGAAAAGCCCCGGGATTTTGAACCCTCCGCCGAGGCGGCCCAATTTCTCGGCCATGTGCTCGTCAACTTTGGCGCTGGCGTCGTTAAACGCGGCGGTGATGAGGTCTTGGAGCATCTCGACATCATCTTTATTGACCACTTCTGGGTCGAGGCGAATGGAGATCATATTTTTCTGTCCATCCAGAGTGACGCTGACCATGCCGCCGCCGCTGGTTCCTTCCACCCTCAGCTCGGCCAGCTCCTTCTGCAGCTTTTCTTGCATCTCTTTGGCCGTCTTGAGCATCTTCTGCAAATGCCCGATATCTTTCATGCGTCTTCTCCTCCTTTGCTCCGCTTGACCGGCTCTATCGATAGGATCTGAGCCTTGAATGTATTCATGAAAGTTTGAACTGTCGGGTCCTTCAGGGCCAGTTCCATTTCCTTTTCTCTGTTGTTTTCTCTCGCTGTCAGCGCCTCTTCGATCTTGACCTTGACCTTTTGTCCGAGTATTCCGGAGGCGATTCTTTCCACGGTTTTAATATCTCTGTGGACAGCCTCTCTGTAAAAGTCGTCTCCGGCGGGGAAAGCGATCTCCAGAATAACCGGGGCGTCGATGACGAATCTCTTTTCCGGATGGAATCGGATGTCCATCGCCTCATCCCTGATTCTGAAAGACGTCTGCTGGGCCAGAATGGCCGCCAGGGAGCTTTTTTCTTTGCGCAGCTCGTCCATGATTTT
>CAZLFV010000001.1:143711-144917 GCA_964558915.1 uncultured Eubacteriales bacterium
GTCCTTGCTGATGGCTCCCAGAATCTCTTTGAGGTCATTATCTTGAACGACTTCGCCGGAAAACGCTACGGCTTGGTCGAGGAGGCTCTGAGCATCTCTCAGGCTTCCTTCGGCCGCTTCAGCAATTAAGCTGAGGCCGTAAGCGGAAATAGTCAGCTTTTCTTTTTGGGCAATATCGAGCAGATGGTTGATGATGTCCTTCTGGGAAATCTTCTTGAATTCAAAGTGCTGGCAACGGGAAATGATTGTGGCCGGAACCTTGTGAAATTCTGTGGTGGCAAAAACAAAAACCGTGCGGGGCGGAGGCTCCTCGAGGGTTTTCAGGAGGGCATTAAAGGCCGTCTCTGAGAGCATATGGACTTCATCGATGATTATGATTTTGTACCGGCTATGGATCGGCCTGTACTTGGCCGTATCCCGAATGGGCCCGATATCTTCAATCTTTCTGCTCGACGCGCCGTCAATTTCGAGGACGTCGACCGAGCGGTCTTCATTGACCTCAAGACAGAATTCGCATTTGTTGCAGGGCGTTGGGGTTGGTCCCTGTTGGCAGTTCAGCGCCTTGGCAAGGATCCGGGCCACCGTTGTTTTGCCGACGCCGCGCATGCCCGAAAAAATATAGGCCTGGGCGATGCGGTTATTTTTTATGGCGTTCTGAAGAGTCTGCACAACTGGCTTCTGGCCGATCATCTCCTCGAAAGTCTGCGGCCTGTATTTGCGGGCGTATATTTGGTATGACATGCCTTAGAGTGTGATATCCAGAAGGACAGGCGTTTCCTTTTTTTTAAAAAACATTTTAGCACATTTTCGGACTATTTCAAATGGCAATTTTATCTCCGTAAGTAGCTCCGTTTCCGTTGCTTTTGGCATCGGTATGTTTGCTCGACCAAGAGAGGTTGCTTATAATATCCTGAAGGACTCGGAGGATGGCTCGAAAAACTCGGCAGGGACTCTTGGAGATTCACCTGGCGACGGTCCTTTTTGGGCTGGCCGGCCTGTTTGGCAAGTGGGTGACCTTATCCCCTTTTTTCATCGTTCTGGGGAGGGTTTTTTTTGCCAGCCTGGCGCTCGGGATTGTCCTTCTGGCGTCGAAAAAAAGCCTCAGAGAAATTCTGAGCAAGTCGATCGTTTTTCTCCTTTTTCTCGCCGCGGTGCTGGCCGTCCACTGGGTGGCATTTTTCAAATCGATTCGAGTTTCTTCTGTGG
>CAZLFV010000002.1:0-88424 GCA_964558915.1 uncultured Eubacteriales bacterium
CTTTCCCTTTGGCTTGACTTGTCCGGGCATAAATTATATATGAATACTCTTCGTCAAGGAGGAGAAATGGGTCGACCGGGCAACCAAGAACCTTCTGCTTCTGACATCGGAATTCTGGGCGGCACGGGCCTTTACGAAATAGACGGAATCAGAGATATTAAGGAGGTTCCCCTCGAAACCCCTTTCGGGAAGCCTTCCGATTCTTACATCACCGGCACTCTTGAAGGGAAACGTGTGGCTTTTCTGAGCCGCCATGGCCGCGGCCACCGCTTGCTTCCATCTGACATCAACTATACGGCCAATATCTACGGGTTTAAGATGCTCGGAGTCGAAAGGATTATTTCGGTCAACTCCTGCGGCTCACTCAAGGAAGAGATCTGGCCGCGGGATATTGTGTTTTCCGACCAGTTTTTTGATTGCACCCGCCGGAAAAGCACTTTTTTTGGCGGCGGGATCGCCGCCCACATCAGTTTTGCCGAGCCGGTCTGTCCGGACTTGAGCGAGGTCGTTTTTGCGTCGGGGAAGGAGCTCGGTTTGAGGGTGCATAGGGGCGGGACCTACCTCTGCATCGAAGGCCCGGCGTTCTCCAGCCGAGCCGAGTCCGGCATTTACCGTCTTTGGGGCTGTGATGTCATCGGCATGACCAGCGCCACAGAGGCCAAGCTTTGCCGGGAAGCGGAGATCTGCTACGCCACGATGAACCTGGTCACAGATTATGATGCCTGGCACGCCGAGGAGGCAACTGTTTCTGTAGAGCTAATCCTCGAAAACCTCCTCCTGAACATCCAGAACGCCAAAGCTATCATCAAAAAGAGCATTTCTTCGCTCCCGACAAAAAGAGGGGAGAAGTGCGGCTGCGGCCGGGCTCTCGAAAACTGCATTGTCACCCGGCCGGAGCTCATCCCTCCGGAAGTTAGGAAACGCCTTCGGTTCATCATTGCTAAGTACATATAAGCTTAAAGCCTGTTGAACATGAGCCTGGTCATCATCGGGTCGATCGCTTTCGATACAATCCAGACGCCGTGGGGAAGACGGGAGAGAATTGTCGGAGGCTCCTGCACGTATTGTTCCCTGGCGGCGAGCTTCTTCACAGCCCCCAAAATCGTCGGCGTCGTCGGGGAGGATTTCCCCCCCGACGTGATCGAGTTCTTTCAGTCCAGGAACATCGATACCGCGGGCCTGGAGGTCAAAAAAGGGAAGACGTTTCACTGGGAAGGGCACTATGGTTACGACCCCAACCAGAGAGAAACCATAACAACAGAATTTAACGTCTTCGAGAATTTCCGGCCGAGGTTGCCAGAGTCCTACAGGGTGGCCGATATCGTCTTCCTGGCCAACATCGACCCCGACCTCCAGGAAGGTATCTTATCTCAATTTAGCCAGCCCGGGCTCGTGGCCCTTGATACGATCAATTATTGGATCGCCAACAAACCCGGTTCTCTCTGGAAGGCCCTTAAGAAAGTGAACGTATTTTTCGCTAACGAAGAAGAGGTCAAGATGCTGACGCAGGAGACCAACCTCATCAAGGCCGGAAAGAAGGTGCTCCGGGCCGGTCCGAAACTCGTCGTTGTCAAAAAGGGAGAGCACGGCGCCCTAGTTTTTGGCCGGAGTTTCGTCTTCGGCATGCTGGCCTTGCCTTGCGAGGACGTCATTGACCCGACCGGCGCCGGTGACAGTTTTGCAGGTGGATTTTTAGGCTATTTGGATAAAGCCAAGAGTCTGGCCCGGAAGGATATTCGCAAAGCCGGGATTTTTGGAAGCGTTCTGGCGTCTTTTGCCATCGAGGATTTTGGGTATGAACGGTTTAAGACTCTCACTCATCAAGACATCGAGACGCGCTTCCGGGTATTTAAGAAACTCGTCTCTTTTTAAACACAAGAGTTTAGCCCTCTGCAGATCGCTATTTTCTGCATAAATGCCTGTTTAGAAAAAGCAGGATCGCCTTCCAGGCTCCAAGGCTGGCGTGAGCATCCGCCCTGGGATTTCCTCCAAATATATATTGTCCGGTTGCCTGGTTGGCTGCCGTGGGCAGGTAAGGCAGGCGGAAAGTATGCCCGGCTCCTTCAAAACAGATGTGCTCGTCTGGGTAGGGGTGCCCGTATTCCTTCAACCTCTTTATAATCATCTCAGAAAAAATCTCAGACGGCCACATCTGGTCATTTGAGCCGGATATCAGAAGAACGGGGCCGTTAATTTTTTCAACCTCAATGGCGGCCGCTTTGAGTTGGTCTGGGCTTGTTTTCTCCGGGTTATACCACTCTCTGAAGGCGATGGGCTCCTTCTTCAAGATCTTTTGATAATCTGACCAGATCATGTTAAACGGCGCAAAAGGCAATCCCTTCCCGTCCCTGGACCATGAAGAGCGCGGAACAAAAGATTTCAGGCTGATTCCCTGCCAGACATAGGCGCTCGCCGAAACGCCGACCACGGCCTTGATATCGGGAAAGCTGGCGCCGAGCAGAAGTGCCAGCTCTCCGCCTTTGGAACCTCCAAAGGCCGCGATGCGCTCCGGGTCCACGGCTTTATGGGTTTTGATCCACCCGATTGCTCTATCAAAGTATTCGATCGGTATTTCAACCAGTTCTTGCGGCAAGTGTTCGATGCCGAAATAGCCCAGGCTCAAAACTGCATATCCGTAAGAGCCTAAAAGCGCTTCCCGCTGCTCTGAAAGCCCTCCCCCGGAGCCGCCGAGGCTAATGACGGCTGGATGGGGGCCGCCTTCCGCAGGGTAGAAGAGCGCGGCCTCAAGCCCATGCTCCCGGATAGACTCCCGGACAAGCTTAGATTCCGGGTGACGAAGCAACCTTTCCAGTTGGGCTGTGGCCAGGACTGCGCCGTCTTTCTCTGCCGTCAGCGTTACTATCATCCGGTCAAGGCCTTTTAAGGAGTAGGGCCGCCAGTCCTTTTTCTTGAGACCTTGAGGTGTCATAGACCAGAACAGGCCGGCTGGGTCCAACTCAGAATAATCTCCAGAGACGGGAGCCTGGTCAGCGATGTCCACAATTCCCTTTTTATCAGCAATAAAGAGAGACGAGGATTCCCAGTTAACGTTGTTCCCGTCCTCTGACCGGGCACGGAGGATTACTTTTTCGCCCGGTTTCAATCCCTTGACTTGGATATTAATCGGAACGCCGAGCAAACCTGACTTCGGAACAACCTGGATGCCCGGTTTTCTGCCGCTAGCCGCCTGGGGAACGATGAGGCACCACCAAACGTACAAAAGAATAGCTTTGAATCCATTTTTTCTTCTGCGATCCATTATGCTCAAGAAGTTTGCGTATCTTTATTGCCGAGGACAGGATGGGGGCGCGGCTATCGGGCCTATTCTAGGCCTAAGACGCTGCGATACCCGAAAATATCCAGGAAGCCATGCCCACTGACATTGAAAGCGATTGCCTTTTTCTCCCCTGATTCCTTGCACTTGAGGGCCTCATCGATGGCGCAGCAGACAGAATAAGCTGATTCTGGAGCCGGAAGCCATCCCTCTGTCTCCATGAACAGCTTGGCCATTGCAAAAACATGTTTTTCATCCTTGGGGTAGGCAATCGTGTCGATGTAACCCTTATTCCGCAGCAAACTGATGATCGGCGAGCAGCCATGATAGCGGAGGCCATCTCCTTTGATCGGTTCCATTTCAATCTTGTGCCCCAGTGTATACATCATCAGCATGGGCGTGATTTCCGCATAGTCAGCGAAGTCGTATTCATACTTGCCCTGCAGGTTGGGCGCGGCTTGACTTTGAGCGGCGATGAATTTGATCTTTTTCCCTTTCTTCAGGACATCTCCGACAAAAGGCAGGGCGAACCCGCCAAAATTGGACCCGCCACCAAGACAGGAGATCACGAGGTCCGGATAGTCGTCAAAAAGTTCGAACTGTTTTTGCGTCTCCTGGCCGATGATTGTCTGATGCATGAGAACATGATTCAAGACCGAGCCCAGAGAATAAGTTGCTTTTGGGTCTTTTTGGGAATCCTCGAGTCCCTCTGAAATGGCGATGCCGAGTGAGCCCACGTGATCTGGATTTTTGTTGTATAAAGATCTGCCGAATTCTGTCATCGGACTGGGCGAAGCATAAACCTTTGCCCCCAAGAGTTCCATGAACGACAGGCGGTCTTTCTTCCAATTGTAGACACTTCGAACCCAATAAACAGTGCACTGCAGACCTGTCACGGCGGCGGCGTAAGAAAGCGCAGTTCCCCACTGGCCGGCTCCGGTCTCTGTCGTCACCCGTTCAAACCCCTGCTGTTTCGCGTACCAGCACTGGGCCAGCGCCGTATTGACCTTATGGCTTCCTGTCGGGCTGAAGAATTCGCTCTTATAATAGAGCCGCGCCGGCGTCTCAAGCCTTTTCTCCAGGTTTGTCGCCCGAAACAGAGGCCTCGGCCGGCCCGCTTTTGCGTACAGATCCATTATTCCGCCCGGGATATCATTCCAGCGTTCGTTGGAGAATTCTTGCTTCAGACATTCTCCAATCATAAGATTGGGCAGGTTCTTGAGGCGCGAAGGCCCGTCTTTCGGGTCCTGAGGCGGCGGCAGCGGCACCGGCAAATCGGGCAAAATATTGTACCATTGCGACGGGATCTCATTGAATTTCAGGTTGACCATGTTTTTTGGGGGCATGAAGTGTTTTTCTCCTTATTCTTGATTGGGGATATGACTCATTGCTTATAGCATAGGGAAAAAGTGGGGTCAACTTATAAGATTGTTAACCCTTTCCTTGACAAGGAAGGAACAACGGAGATTGAAGTTGTAGAGCGCGGGCCGCAGCAGAGGCCTATAAGAGGACGAAAAGAGAGAACTTAAATTATCAGATGCCAGGCCCTTGTTGCTCGAAGCCAACGACGTTGACCACGGGCCTCAAAAGATAAGCGTCCTTATTGCCTTTCTTTACAATGTGAAGGGATTCTTCCACGTTGAAATCTAGCGTGATCTTGGCCGTGCCACCTGCCGGAACCTCGAATTGGTAATGAATCTTGATCTCGTCGCTCGGGACATCGAGCGGATGATCGGGCACAGTATCGTTCTTAAGGACAATCTTTCCGGAGACGACCGACATCCGGATTTGGTTGTACTTTCCGGCCGGGAGCGTCGTACTTAGCACGAGGGGGTTGTTTTTCATTAACAAAAGGTCGAACCATTGCCCCGAAGCATTTGCCCAGACATCGATAAAACACATGTCTTCAGTTTCACAAGCCTGATGGACCCGGATTTTATCCATCTTGATTAAGACTTGATCCACATTTGTGATGGGGGCGTCCCTGATAATCAACTCAAGGAAACCCATCGAGATGGTGGTGCCTGAATTCGAGTTGGAACTCGAGGTGTTCGAGGTCGCAACGGGGCTGGGCCGGTCAGCAGAGGACGGCGACTTGCAGGAGGCCGTCCAGAACAAAACTAAAAGAAACGCCAAGCCGATCAGAAAAAGTGTCTTTTTCATGCGTTAACTCCTTTCCTTTTTGAAATAATTATAATGCACGCCTCAAATAAATTCAACTTTACTTATCTTCGTCTTCTGAATCCAGGAATTAAAATCACCTCTTGAGGTGAATCGAAGAAGGAATTTTTGGGTTTGGGGGCTAGCTTTTTTTCTGTCCCATCCTCACCGCGCGCGGCTAAGCGTGCTCACAAGAGCGGCCAGTTTGGAGGGAGAACTATTCGCCTTGATTATCTGATCCGATAATACCACATCAACGGCAGCCAGAGCTGCTGGCCGTAGGGAATCCTTTTGTGGTTGACCAGGACTTCTGTGCCGTCCCATTCATGAACGAGGTTGAAAAGGGCAAACAGGTTGTCGACCTCGGCAGGAGTGAAGGTCGCGGAGTGGCGGACCCATTCGCCTTCTCCTTCTTCCCGGTAGGTCGGGTTTCTTTTAGCCAGGCCCACAGCCTTCTCATAATCGGGCGATATTTTGTACCGAAAAACGAGGGTAATTTTGAATTCTTTAGCCTTGGTGCTGGGAGAAAGGATATCGGCCATCTTCTCTTCCATGTCTTTATCTTCGTCCATGATTCGACCGTAGGCGTTTCTGATCCTTCCCAGATTTATAAGGCAGCCCGATCATTTTGTCAAATTCCAGAGCGCGTCTTGGTTTTAACCACAGCTCGGTCATAGATGGCCAAACCGACCATCGAGAGGATTCCTAGAGCGGCTATGACCAGCCACATCGCCACGGGGTTGGGCGCTTGTCCGGCTTTCTGCGGTTCGGAGATAAATTTCTCAAAAAGCTGGCCGCCCAGCGGCCCGCCAAAGATGCTGGCGAGGGCGATCGGAAGATTGGCATACCCAAGGTATAATCCCTCCTGGCCTTTGGGCGCGATTCCACCGAGGTATTCATAGATGCGCGGGCTGGCCATCATCTCGCCGATTGCCATGGAGGCGATAGAGGTAACAAGGAAAATGCCCACGATAGGAACGGCCAACCCGGCCAAGCTGATTTTTTGGGACAGGTCAGAAAGGAAAAGAGGCGGAAGAATGTTGAGCAGCATTCCGGCCGTGGTGACTCCGGCGCCCAGGATGATGGATTTTACGGGAGACCATCGCTTCACGATCCTGGTGATGGCGAGCTGCAATGCCACAATCATCACAGGATTAGCCAAGGTGTAAAGCTCCATGGGCGCCTTTGGGTCTATGAACCTGAGGAAAAGAGGCATAAGGTTATAAAGCTGGATGTAAAGGACCCAGAAGAGCGCGACGACAATGAGGAAAAAGACAAATTTTAGGTTACTGAGGACTATAAAAATACCCAGAACGGCCTGGCCGAGCGTCTTTTTTTGGACCTTTTGGTCGTCTTTTTTCCCGTCGCTCACATACTCTGGTTCCTTATAGAGAAAAAGCACGACGGCCAGTCCGAGAAGCGCAAAAATTGCTGCGGCGTAGGTGAAGATGGCCGGAATCCCGAGGTTTGTGCGGATGAAATAAGAAACTCCCCGGCCACTGATCGAGCCGATATTGATGACCATATAGAAAATGCCGAACCCGAGGGTTGCTCGAGTGCCCGATGTCTTCTGGATTGTGCCGGCGATACAGGGCTTGACGACAGACCCGCCCATGCCGATGAGAATGATCCCGAGGACAACGGGAATAGTGTAGTCAGCGACCCGGGCCGTCGTCGCTCCCAGAAAGCCCGGCCAGAATCTCTGGATATTCCCCATGATAAAATAGCCCAGACAGATCATCAGGAAGGCCACCCGCAGCGAGCGCTTGTAGCCGAACTTATCGGCCAGCGTGCCCGAGAGAATGGGCAGGAAATAGATCAGCCCCCAGAGGATCGAGCCGTTGAGAAAAGTGGCTGTGGTGGGCCTCATGCCAAGGACCTCGTGGAGGTAGATCACCATGAAGGAGGCCATGGAATAATAGGCGGCTCTTTCAAACAGCTCGATGGTGTTGGCGGTCCAGAATGAAGACGGGAATTTTTGCCGGGTTGGGTTTCTCTTTTCGACGCTCATCCGAAAACTCCTCAGGCTTTCTATTTAAAGGAGTAAACATAGTCTAAGAAAGGCGCAATGATCAAGAGGAATTTTCAAATAATGAACATGCAGTCGCCGTAGCTGTAGAATCTGTACCTCTGGCTTACTGCTTCAGCGTAGGCTTTCTGGATGATGTCGAGCCCGGCAAAGGCAGAAACCAGGATCAAAAGCGTTGACCTGGGCAGATGGAAATTAGTTAGAAGCTTGTCGACAGTCTTAAATGCAAAGCCCGGACGGATGAAAAGGCTGGTTGAACGAGTCCCCGTTTCCAATCGGCCTGGCCCCGAAGCGCTTTCTAAAGCCCGCACAACTGTTGTCCCAACGGCGATGACCCGCCTTTTTTCTTTTTTTGCCAGGTTGATTTTTCGGGCGGCCAAGGGGCTTATAGTGAACTGTTCCTCGAGCATTTTGTGGTCCTCGATGCGCTCCGCGCGGACAGGCTGGAAGGTTGCTTGCCCGACCTCCAAATTTACGTCACAGACAACGACCCCTCGTTCTTTTATCCTTCGCAGAACCTGCGCAGTGAAATGGAGCCCGGCAGTGGGTGCGGCGATAGCGCCCTCCCGCCGAGAGAAAACAGTCTGGTATCGTTCCAGGTCGAATGTCCTGAGACGCGCGTCTTTGCGGGCGCGCTTAATGTAAGGGGGAAGAGGAGCGAATCCGATCTTGCGGAGATGGCCGAGGACGTTCCTGGAGGAAAAACGGAGGATTCTTTTTCCGCCTTCCTTCACGTCCGAAACACGGCCCTCGAACCCGGGCGCGAAAAAAACCATGTCTCCTTTCCGGATTTTCTTGGCCGGCCGGCACAAGACTTCCCAGGCGCCCGCCTCTTTCTCCTTCAAGAAAAGAAATTCAACCTCCTGGCCCTCTTTTGTCCCATAGACCTTGGCCGGGATAACTTTAACGCTGTTCAGAACCAGGACGTCTCCTTGGTGAAGGTATTCAGGGAGATTATGGAAGAGCGAATGAATGATTTCTCCGCTCCTGCGGTCGACGACCATCATCCGCGACTCGTCCCTTTTCTGGATCGGCTTTTGGGCGATGAGCTCGGCCGGAATTTCGTAGTCGAAAGCTGATGTCAGCATCTGACCCGCGCCGCCTATTTATTCTTTAAACAGCTTTTTCTGAGAATTGATAGGGGCGGGCGGGGGAGCGAACCCCAGATGTTCATAGGCTTTGGCCGTAATCCTGCGGCCGCGGATCGTCCTTTCCAGGAACCCGATGCGCATCAAGAACGGCTCATAGATCGACTCGATGGTGTCCTTTTCCTCATCGATGGCTGCGGCGATCGTGGCGATTCCGACAGGGCCTCCGCCGAAATTCTCGATGATCGTCAGGAGAATTTTCCGGTCAACTTCGTCCAGCCCGAGATGGTCGACTTCCATCATGTCCAAAGCTCTCTGGGCCTCAGTGGCCGTGATGTAGCCGTCGGCCTTGACATCGGCGTAGTCCCGGACTCTTCGCAGAAGGCGGTTGGCCACCCGCGGCGTGCCTCTTGAACGGCGGGCGATATGTTCGGCGCCTTTGTCGTCGATGGCCACTCCGAGCAGCGAGGCAGACCTGCGGATGATCTGTTCGAGGTCCTCATCCCTGTAATAATCCAGACGGTGGATGATGCCGAACCGGCCCCGGAGCGGGGCCGTGATCCGGCCGGCGCGCGTTGTTGCCCCGACCAGGGTGAATTTTTTGAGCTGCAGTTTGTGGCTGCGGGCGCTCGGCCCCTGGCCGATGATGATATCCAAGCTGTAGTCTTCCATGGCTGAATAGAGGAGTTCTTCGACCGAAGGAGGGAGGCGGTGGATTTCGTCGATAAAGAGGATTTCCTTTTTCTGCATGTTGGTCAGAATGGCCGAGAGGTCGCCCGTCCTTTCTATGACGGGGCCGGCGGTCGGCTTGATGCTGACGCCCAATTCCTTGGCGATGAGGTAGGCGAGACTCGTTTTTCCCAGACCGGGCGGGCCATAAAGAAGAACGTGGTCGAGCTGCTCCTCTCTTTTCTTGGCCGCTTCGATGAAGATCCGGAGATTAGTTTTGATCGTCTCCTGCCCGATGAACTCCTCGAACGTCCTCGGCCGCAGGCTGTCTTCGAACTGCAGGTCTTCTTTAGTCCGGACAGGAGTCAGGATTGCAGTCATCTTTTCGGAGCTCATATTTTGGCCATCTTTTTCAGGCATTCCCGGAGGAGCTTCTCGATTCCCGCAGCAGACGTGAAAGCCTTAATCGTCTGGTCGACTACCTCTTCCACTTCCTTTCTCCTGAATCCCAGGTTCATCAGAGTGGAAATAAGGTCTTCTCTTTCCTTGGAGCCTTTGACGCGGAGAAGCTTCTCTTTTTTCTCCATCTTTTCTTGCAGCTCAAGGGCGATTCGCATGGCCGTTTTTTTCCCAACCCCAGGGATGAGAGTGATCCTGGCGATATCGCTGTGCTGCACGGCTTCTTCGAGCTCGGCCGGGCCGATCCCGGACAGGACGTTCAGAGCCAGCTTGGGCCCGATTCCCGAGATATCGATCAGCTTCAAAAAAAGGTCCTTTTCCTCCTTGGTCGAGAACCCGTAAAGGGCCAGGGCATTGTCCGTGAGATGAGTATAGATGTAGAGTTCAACCGGGCTGTTTTCTTCGCCCAGCTTGAAATAGGTGGACAGCGGGATGGCCGCGGAGTAGCCGACTCCGGCGATATCCACAACCACGGATTGAGGCGTTTTCTGAATGAGGTTTCCCTTGAGATAGCCGATCATTGTTTCCCTCTTGAGGTCGACGCTTCAACTTTTTGCCGGAAAAGCCGCGTGTTGAGATGGCAGTAGGCGGCAGCCAGAGCGTCGGACGCATCGGGCTCTAAGAACTTCTCTTCGATATTGAGCAACGCTCGCACCATTGTGTTGACCTGCTCCTTTTCGGCCTGGCCGTAGCCGGTGACCGCTTTCTTGATTTCCAGGGCAGAGTATTCAAAGAGGGAGCAGCGGCTGGACGCCACGGCCACAAGCACCGCGCCTCTCACCTGGCCGAGCACAAGAGCGGTTTTAATGTTTTGGGCATAAAAAGGATTTTCGACCGCCACATCCTCCGGCGCGTAGGCTTTGATCAGCTCTTCCAAGCGCTCTTTGATTTCATTCAGCTTCCTGTGGAATGGCAAACGGCGGGACGGCTTGATTGTCCCAAAGGCCTGGACGATGTATTGATCGTCGACGAGGTCGATGACGCCAAATCCCGTGGCCTGACTGCTGGGGTCGATGCCGAGAACCCTCATTAATGCTTTCAGCCTGAAAAGCTGGCGATTTCCGCTTCTTCGATATCAAAGTTGGCCCAGACATGCTGGACATCGTCGTGGTCCTCGAGCTCTTCCATGAGACGAAGCTGTTGCTGGGCCTGTTTTCCCTCGAGCTTGACGTAGGTCTGGGGGATATAGCCGATTTCGGCGGAGTCAATTTCTACACTGTTTTGCTTCAAGGCTTCGACGACCGCTTCAAATTTCTCCGGAGGAGTGATAATTTCATAGTTGCTCCCGTCCTCCCTCAAGTCTTCTGCGCCGCTGGAGAGGACGACATCCAGGAGCTTTTCTTCGGACGCTTTGGCCTGTTCGACGATGACGTATCCTTTCCGTTTGAACATCCAGGCGACGCAGCCGGATTCACCCATCCGGCCGCCGTTCTTGGTGAAGATGTGCCGGATCTCAGAGACCGTTCGGTTCTTGTTGTCCGAGAGCGCTTCGACATATATCGCCACGCCCCCGGGGCCGTAACCTTCGTAGTTGACCTCCTCGATCGAGGCTCCTTCCAGCTGGCCCGTCCCCTTCATGATCGCCCGCTTGATGTTGTCGGCGGGCATATTGACGGCCTTGGCGTCGCTGATTGCTTTTCGCAGTCGGGCATTGGATTCAGGATCGCCGCCACCTGTCCTGGCTGCGATGCTCAATTCCCGGATAATTTTGGTAAAGAGTTTGCCCCTCTTGGCGTCAGCGGCCGCCTTTTTATGTTTGATGGAATGCCATTTTGAATGTCCGGACATTGTTTCTCCTTCTCGCCTTGCTCGACGAAATTTTAGCACAAATTTAAGGGCGCATGCAAATCAAAGGGCAGACCGATCATTGACAAATTTTAAAAAATCCATAGAATGGATGGGACGATATCGTCGGGCGATTTCAGCCCCTTGAGAAAGGAGGTTTGGCATGAAAACAAACATGGGATCGGCTGACAGGATTATTCGTCTCCTGCTGGCCATAATTATAGCTGTGCTTTACTTCAGCAAACAGATCACCGGCACGGCAGCGATTGTTCTTGGGGTCGTTGCCATCATCTTTATTTTAACCAGCCTGGTTGGGTTTTGTCCGCTCTACGTTCCGTTTCGGATCTCCACCAAGAAAAAGCAGTCCTCCTAGAAAAGCGCCTTCCCACTTACTGGTTTCATCGAGTGACTTCAGAGAAAATTGACCTCCCCATTCGGGGGATGAGTTGCGCCAGCTGCGCTGCTAATATCCAGAAAAACCTCGCTCTCCTCCCCGGAGTAGAAAAGGCCAGTGTCAACCTGGCCACATCCCGGGCCACGGTCGTCTACAATCCCCGGGTCGCTCAATCGCAGGACTTCATCTCCACGATCCGGAAAATGGGCTATGATGTCGGTACGGTAATTGTTGAGATTCCCGTCGAGGGCATCCTCTGCGCGTCGTGTGTTCAGAAAATCGAGAAGGCTCTCGTCGGGATTCGGAGTGTGGCCAAAGCCGTCGTGAATTTGGCCACGGGAAAAGTCAGGGTGGAGTATTTGCCCTCGGAGACAAATCTTGGGGAGATCAAGCGGGAGATCGAGCGGACAGGTTATAAAGTCCTCGAAATGGCCGGGAGGGAAGGGGGCGAAGACCCCGAACAAGTCATCCGCAGGAAGGAGTACAGGAAGCTGAAGCTCCGATTTGTTTCGGGCATGATCCTTGCGGTCATTATATTTCTTGGAAGCATGGACCAATCGTTTCCCTGGGTTCCCCGTTTCTTGAACAATTTTTTTGTCCTCTGGGCCCTGGCCACGCCGGTCCAGTTTATCATCGGCTGGCCGTTCCTCAAAGGAGCCTGGACCTCTTTCCGTCATCGAAACGCGGATATGAATACTCTGATTGCCGTGGGAACCTTGGCCGCCTATCTTTATAGCGTCGCCGCCACGCTGTTTCCGTCGTTCTTCACGGGAGCCGGGATTGCGCCGGCGGTCTATTTTGACACATCGGCATTCATCATTGCCCTGATCCTCTTCGGCCGCGTCCTCGAGGCCAGGGCAAAAACGCGGACTTCTGATGCGATCAAGCAACTGATGGGGCTTCAACCCAAAACAGCCCGGGTCATTCGGGAAGGAGCCGAAACGGATGTTCCCATCGAGGAGGTTCTGGTCGGTGACATTATCGTCGTCCGGCCAGGCGAGAGGATTCCGGTAGATGGGACTGTGGAGCAAGGCCGCTCTTCTGTCGATGAGTCGATGATCACCGGTGAAAGCATGCCTGTGCGCAAGGCCCTGGGGGATGAGGTCATCGGCGCCACCTTGAACAAGACCGGAAGTTTCCGCTTCCGGGCCACCAAGGTCGGGAAAGATACGGCTCTTTCTCAGATTATCAGGCTGGTCCAGGATGCTCAAGGCTCCAAAGCTCCGATCCAGAGGCTGGCCGATGTCATCTCCGGTTATTTTGTGCCCGTGGTCATTTCCATTGCGATCGCCACGTTCGTAATCTGGTTTAATTTCGGGCCGGCTCCTTCTTTGACCCTGGCCTTGCTGAATTTTGTGGCTGTCTTGATCATCGCCTGCCCCTGCGCCCTGGGGCTGGCAACTCCCACTGCCGTTATGGTTGGAACGGGAAAAGGAGCTGAGAACGGAATTCTCATCAAAGGGGGCGAGAGCCTCGAGACCATTCATAAAATCAACACAATTCTTCTGGATAAGACCGGCACATTGACAAAAGGAGAACCTGAAGTTACGGATATCATTCCTTCCCCATCCTTTGAGGAACCCGAACTTCTCCGTCTGGCTGCGGCAGCTGAAAGATTCTCCGAACACCCCCTTGGAGAGGCTGTTCTGAAGGCGACGCTGGCGAGGAATGGGCCAGTCGATGAGGCCAAGGACTTTAGGGCCATCGAAGGCCAGGGTGTCGAAGCCGTGGTGATGGAGAAAAAAGTCTTGTTGGGGAATGCCAAGCTCATGGGAGATAAAAGAATAGATATCCGGGAATGGCAAACGAGGGCCGAAGAATTTTTTGCCGAGGGGAAAACGGTTATTTATGCCGCTGTGGACGGCGTAACCGCCGGCTTGTTGGCCGTCGCGGATACCCCGAAAGAGAACTCCGCCGAGGCTGTCGCAAGCCTTAAAAAACTCGGGCTGGACGTAATCATGCTGACCGGCGATCATCCCAGGACAGCCGAGGCTATTTCGCGAAAACTCGGCATCGACAGGGTGATCTCCGAGGTCCTTCCGGAGGATAAAGTTCAAGAGATCAAGAACCTCCAGGAAACCGGCAAAAAGGTGGCCATGGTCGGCGATGGGATCAACGACGCGCCCGCCCTTGCCCAGGCTGATGTCGGGATTTCTATCGGGACGGGCACCGACGTGGCCATGGAGGCTTCGGATATCACGCTCATCGGGGGCGATTTGCGGGCGGTCGCTGCCGCTATCGCCTTGAGCAAAAAGACGGTTAAGGTCATCAAACAGAACCTTTTCTGGGCTTTTTTCTATAATGTCGTGGGAATCCCGGTCGCTGCCGGCGTCCTTTATCCTTTCTTCCATGTTCTCCTCAATCCTATTATCGCTTCAGCCGCAATGGCCCTAAGTTCTGTCAGTGTCGTCTCCAACTCGCTCCGGCTGGGGCGCCTGAAGATCCACCTTTAGGAGGGCGGCCATGCCGACGAAAATCCTGGTGACGGTCCTTGGGGTTTTGCTTATCGTGCTGGTCAATTGGTATTTCTTTTTTTCCCGGAGAAAGGCCGAGGCCAAAGTGGCATCCCCGGCCGAAGGGAATGTCCAGGAAGTGAGAATTGTGGTCAAAGGAGGCTATTCTCCCGACGTCATCGTCGTCAAGAAAGGGATACCCGTGCGCCTGAATTTCTATCGGGATGAGACGGCCGATTGTTCCGACACGGTGGTCTTCGGCGATTTCAATATTCGTCGCCCCCTGCCGGCTTTTGCGACGACGGCGGTCGAATTCACACCTCAAGAGGCAGGGGAGTATACGTTCACTTGCGGCATGGGCATGCTCAAAGGCAAGCTCATCGTCCGGTGAAGGAAGCATCTTCTATGATGTATGGATACGGGCTTTGAAAGGACTCGGGTCGCCGCTCCGATCCCTACTTAATGGTCGTCCGAATCCTTTTCAAAGCCCTGCTCTCACAGAAAAAGAGCTGCTTAGTTAGGTGAGGCGCGGCTTGCGGAGAAGGCCCGCCTGTGCTAATATATACTATTCATATAGAATTAATAGAATATCGAGGAGGCAAGACGCATGACCAAAGAAAAAGTTTTAGCTGTAGTGCTGGCCGTCGGCCTGGTCCTTGTTTATTCGGGATTTGCCCGGCAGGCCAGCGAGGAGACGGTCACATGCCCCGTGAGCGGCAAAGTGATGAAGATCTCCGAGGCCAAGGCAACCGTTGAGTACCAGGGCAAGACGCATTATTTCTGCTGCCAAGGATGCAAAGAAAAATTTGTCCAGGAGCCCGAAAAGTATATTCAAAAAAAAGCGGAGACAAAAGGCGTTTACGTCTGCCCAATGCATCCCGAAGGCACATCTGATCAGCCGGGAAAATGCCCCAAGTGCGGAATGAACCTGGAAAAGAAAGCTCTGCCCCAGGGGCAGGGGATGATGATGCAGCATGGCCAAATGGGTTGCTGCCAGAAGATGCCACCGGGAGCTCAAGGCCAGGCCGGCATGATGGCATGTCCTCTTCACTCTCAGGATGTGGAGACGAAGATTGAAAACCTGCCCGACGGCGTGGCGGTGAAGTTCACCTCAAAGAATCCAGACACGGTCAAAAAGATCCAGGAACATATTGCCAAGATGAAGTCCTGCTGCCAAAAGGCGGCCCCCGCGCCCAAGCAGGAAGAAAAGAAATAGGTCAGAACAGATATTTCAAACCGACGTTAACCCGGTAATAAGACGGGTTGATGGTGATGTTATGCAGGTTCATCGTCGCCTTGATCTGGTTGAAGTCGTCCGGGATGAGGCCCTCGTTGATGATCCCCAGTCCCAGAGTCGTCTCGGGGCAGCTATAATAGCGCAAGTCCATCACAAAACAGAACGTGCTGTATAGAATCAGGTTAAATTCCAGGCCCAGGTTGAGGCCCAATTTGTTCAGCGGTCCGAATTTGAACTTGTACTGGTATGTCTCTCCATTAAACCAGCCCTCCTCCCACCAATACTTGGCGTAGGCCAGGCCCGTCCCTTGACCTTTGACATTAAAATAGGTGAGCCCGCCAGAAAGAGAGAAGGCGATTTTTTTTGAGAGCGGCAGTCTGCCCTTCAGATTGAGGCTGAGACAGAACTCGGTGAGGTGCCCTACTGTGTCAGGCCAGCCGAAAGATTTCTCAAAGACAAAGGGATAGGGAGGGGGGCCGGTATTAAAACCGATCGTGTAGTTGAGATAAACATCATAAGGCGAATTCATGCCCGTGATCTTGGGCTTTCCGTACTCGAACTGCAGTTCAAGCCCGAAGTTCTTGATAAACATGTAGGCGAAAGCAGCGCTGAGGCCCCATCCGGTTTGTCCGTTCAGGTTGATCGTGTGCTGCGCGTCGCTGACATAGTCGCCCGAGAGGAACGGCGGCGAATATTGATGAAAATAGGACGAATCCAGAAGGGCCTTCTCAAAGCTTACGGCCGTGCTGAACTCAAACTTCGTGGTCGACCAGTAGCTTTGATCCGAGAAGAGTCGACCAGGAATCAGAGCGAAAATGAGAAAAGAGATGAAAAGACAAGTAACATATGACTTTTTCATTTGGCTTCCTTCTCCTTTTTTGGGTCTGAGCTCTCTTTAGCATCTTTTGGGAGGGAAGTCAATGAAAATCTCGGGAAATTTTGTTATCCTATGGTCCGGAGGAGCGACCCAAAGATGAGGCGAATACAAGTCCTTGTGGCTATGAGCGGAGGGGTAGATTCCTCTGTGGCGGCTGCGCTTCTCCATAAAAAAGGATATGACGTTATCGGCGTCACCATGAGCCTTTTCTCGCTTCCTCAGGACCTCTGCCGCTCGGAGGACCTCAGGAGCTGCTGCGGCTGGAAGGCAACCGAGGACGCCCATGAAGTGGCCTTGCGGCTGGGTATCCCGCATTTTGTGGTAGATTTCCGCCGGGAATTTGAAAAAACCGTCATCGCTGACTTCTGTCGAGAATATAGCCAGGGCCGGACTCCCAATCCCTGTATCCGCTGCAATGAGCAGGTCAAGTTTGGCCTTCTTATGGATAAGGCCAAAAGGCTCGGGGCCGATTACGTGGCCACAGGACACCATGCCCGAGTGGTTTTTAGCCGCTCCAGGAAGAGTTTTCTCCTCAAGAAAGGCAGAGATATGGCCAAGGACCAGTCCTATTTTCTTTACTCTCTTACCCAGGAACAGCTTTCGCGGGCGCTGATGCCCATCGGAAAACTGACCAAAAGAGAGGTCCGGAAAATGGCCAGGAAATGGAATCTTCCTGTGGCGACAAAACCAGAGAGCCAGGAGATCTGTTTTGTGCCTTCAGGACGCTATCCTGAGTTTTTGAGAGAGCGGATTCCGCAGGCGTTCCTTCCGGGACCCATCGAGGATGCGAGCGGCCGAGTCCTGGGCGAGCATAAGGGGATCATCCACTTTACGGTCGGGCAGCGCCGCGGGATGGGAATAGCAGGAACTCAACCTTTATACGTTATTTCGATCGATAGAGAGAGGAACGCAATTGTTGTGGGAGGCCCCGGCGATCTTCGCCGAAAGACGCTTCTCGCGTCTCGGGTTAACCTAATTTCTCCGCAAAAGCATAAAGGTGTACTCCTGGTAAAAGCAAAAATACGTCATAAGCACGAAGAAGCGAGGGCCCGGTTGACTTTCCTTTCTTCTCACCAGGCCGCAGTCGAGTTTGAAGCCCCCCAGAGGGCCATCACTCCCGGCCAGTCTGTAGTCTTTTACCAGGGTGATGTCGTGTTGGGCGGCGGGATCATAGAACAGGCGTTTTAAGCGCAAAGCTCGAGAAATTGGAAGCAGTGCTTATATCGGCCGGGTGGCCTTCTCGAGCCAGGCGGCCTCGGCTTTTGCCAGGCGGGGCATTAATGACGTCCGGACTCGCCAGTGATAGTTGTTGAGCCATTGGGTTTCGTCCGCTGTAAGCAATTTTTTCTTGACCAGCTTGAGGTCGATGGGACACAGCGTCAGCGTTTCAAAGGAGTAAAAGGCCGCATCCTTTGCTGACTTTGACGCCTTCTTGACGACCAGAGCAACATTTTCCACCCTAAGGCCGTAGTCGTTTTCTTTATAAAACCCGGGCTCGATCGAGGTAATCATGCCGGGCTCAAGGGCGACTCCGAACCCGCGTGCTGGGGCGATGCTCTGGGGCCCTTCGTGGACACTCAGATAAGACCCGATGCCGTGGCCAGTCCCGTGGCCGTAGTTCAGGCCTTTCTCCCAGAGGGCCAGCCTGGCGAGGCAATCGATTTGGGTTCCGAACGTGCCTTGCGGGAACGAGACTCTGGTGAGAGCAATCAACCCCTTGAGGACCCGGGTGAAACGGTCGCGCTGCTCATCCGTAGGCCTGACCAGGCAAATGGTCCGAGTGATATCTGTCGTCGCGTCCTTATACTGACTGCCCGAATCGATGAGATAGATGCCCGGCGGTTTTATCGGGATATCGGTTTCCGGGCTCACAGAGTAATGGACAACAGCGCCGTGGCTTCCAAAGGACGAGATCGTCTCGAACCCCAAGCTCATGAAAAGGTCTTGCTGGTGGCGGAATTCTTCCATCTTTTTCGCTGCGGAAAGCTCGGTCACCATGCCCTTGGTCGCCTCTTTTTCCAGCCAGCAGAGAAAGTTAACCATGGCCACTCCGTCGCGGCGGTGTGCTTCTTTGAACCCGGCAATTTCCGTTGTGTTCTTGACGGCCTTGAATAAGTGCACAGGGCTAGGCTTAAAGATGAGGGGTGTATCCCTTCCGACGAGCCGCACAACCCATTCGCTGGCGCTCGTCTCATCCAGCCAAATGCGCAAGCGTTTTTTTCCCAACTCCCGCAGTCTTGATGAGAAACCCTCATAATCTTCAATCAGGACATCTCTGGCGAGAACCCGGCACACTCTGGGGGAGACCTTTTCTCTGGCGATGAAGAGCGTCGCTTTTTTCAGGGTTATGATAGCGTAGGCGATCGCCACGGGGATGAATTCGACATCAGACCCCCGGATATTGAAGAGCCAGGCGATCGCATCGAGCTGGCTTAAAACATGGGCATCCACGCCTTCGGCTGATATTTTTTGGCGGAGGCGTTCGATTTTGCTCCGGATACTTTCTCCAGCGTGTTTTTTTCCATGAATAGATATCTCACCGTCGGGAAGAGTCGGTCTTTGGCTCCAGATTGCATCAACTAGATTCTTTTCAATGATCTTGGCCCGGATGTCTCTCCGTTCGAGGTCTTTCTCGAGCTGGATAAAATCCCTATGAGTGATGAGCTTTGGGTCGAGGCCGAGAGACTGTCCCGCCGATAACTCCTTGGCAACCCATTCCTGCCAGATGGGGACGCCAGGCATCCCCCCTTTGAAAAGGGCAAACCCGCTGCCCCCTAGCTCCCGCTCAGCTCGGAGGTAATAGCGCGAATCCGTCCATAGTCCAGCCTTTTTAAGCGTAACGATAGCATCCCCAGCCGAGCCTGTAAACCCGGTGAGAAACTGCCGCCGTTTCCAGAATTGAGGGACATACTCGCTTTGATGGGGGTCTGTGCTGGGAACAAGATATGCCTCAACCTTATAACGTTTCATCAGCTTGCGCAGAGCCTTGAGATTCTCTTTCATAGTCCTCACCTCCGAGAAGTGTATAAAGCGACAGTACGGCTCCTACGGAAAAGTTCCTAAGTCCTGAAGGCAGATCAGCGCCGGGGCTGTCCTTTTTCTCACCTCGATGGCCTTTGCGGCCGCACTGGCAGAAGGAATGGTCGTATAACAGGGGACCCGATAGCTGAAGGCTACGCGCCTGATTTTCTGGGCATCGCTCATCTCCTGCATTCCCGAAGGAGTGTTAAAAATCATCTTGACCTTTCCCCGGCGGATATCCTCCAGGATATTTCGTCTTTCTTTGTAAACTTTGCCAATAATGTCGACGGTGAAACCATGCCGACGCAGATATTGGGCCGTGCCTTCTGTGGCCAAGAACGCGAACCCGAGGAGGCTAAGTTTCTCGACCAGCGGCAAAATTCTCGGCTTGTCCTCATCCGGCACGGAAACGAATATTTCTCCTTTTTGAGGGAGGAAGAACCCCGCCCCTTCCTGAGATTTGAGGAAGGCCAGAGAGAAGTCCCGGTCGATACCGATGGACTCTCCCGTGGAGCGCATCTCCGGACCAAGAATGGGGTCGACCTCAAGGAATTTATCAAAAGAAAAGACCGCTTCTTTAACCGCATAGAGCTCTTGCCGCCTTTGAGGAAGACGGATATCCTTGAGTTTCTCGCCCATGATCAGGCGAGTGGCAACTTTGGCCAAGGGAACGCCTGTAGCCTTGGAGATAAACGGAACCGTCCGCGAGGCCCGGGGATTGACTTCGAGGACGTAGATTTTTGTCCCTTTCACCGCCAGCTGGACATTCATAAGGCCAACAACTTTGAGTTCTTTGGCCATTAGCTCGACCTGCCTTTTCACTTCCTTGATGACCCGGTCGGCCAGAAAGTACGGCGGAATGACCATTGTGGCGTCGCCCGAATGGACGCCTGCTTCCTGGATATGCTCGAGGATGCCGCCTACGACCACTTCCTCACCGTCGCACAGGAGGTCGACGTCCAGCTCCATGGCATTATCGATGAACTCGTCGACAAGAAGAGGAAGATCCCTGAAATATTCCCGGATCGAGTCGATATATCTGGCCAGCTCCTGCTCATCATGGATGACTTTCATGGCCCGGCCGCCGAGGACATAGGAAGGCCTGATAAGCACCGGATAGCCGATCCTGTCGGCGATCTCGAGGGCCTCCAGGGAGTTTCTGGCCAATCCGTTGCGGGGCCTCAGCAACCCGAGTTTTTTCAAGAAGCGGTCAAATTTTTCCCGGTCTTCGGTTTCGTCGATGGCCTGAGAGCTCGTCCCCAGGATGCGTGCGTCATTTTTGTGCAGCCCCACCGAAATTTTGAGGGGCGTTTGGCCACCGAACTGGACGATAATCCCCTCCGGGCTCTCTTTTTTATAAATGGCCAGGACATCTTCGAGTGTCACCGGGTCGAAATAGAGCCGGTCGGAAATATCATAATCAGTTGAGACCGTCTCCGGGTTGGAGTTGATCATGATGGTCTTGTACCCGGCATCTTTCAGAGCGAAGACGCCGTGGACGCAGCAGTAGTCGAATTCGATTCCCTGGCCAATCCGGTTGGGACCGGAACCAAGGATGATGGCCTTTTTCTGCGGCATTTCTTGGACCTCATCCTCATCTTCGTAAGTGGAGTAGAAATAGGGCGTCTCGGATTCAAATTCACCGGCGCAGGTATCGACGACCTTCCAGACGGGGTGAACCCCGGCGGCCTCCCGCTTCCTCCGCACCTCATCCTCCGCCACCCCGACCAGCTGGCCGACACGGCGGTCGGAAAACCCGAGCTCTTTGGCTCTGCGGAGGAGCTGCGGCGGAAGGGGACCCTGTTTGGTCGATTGGAGCTCGTCTTCAAAAGCGACGATCTCAAGGATATTCCGGAGAAAGAACGGGTCGATTTTTGTCAATTCGTATATATCTTCCACCGTCAATCCCTCCCTGAGGGCATCGGCGATGAGCCAGAGGCGATCGGCGCTGGGCCGGCGGAGCTTCTGCCTGAGAGATTGCCGGTCGAGTTTCCTGTCCATCGGCTCGAGCCCGCAGCGGTCCGATTCCAGAGAACGGATGGCCTTTTGAAGGGATTCTTTGAAAGTCCGGCCGATAGCCATGGTCTCACCGACCGACTTCATCTGCGTTGTCAGGCTGCTGTCTTCCTCGGGAAATTTCTCGAAAGCGAAGCGCGGGATTTTGACCACGACGTAGTCAATGGCGGGCTCAAAGCAGGCGGGCGTTTTCTTGGTGATGTCGTTGAGGATCTCGTCCAGGGTGTAACCCACTGCCAGCTTGGCCGCAATCTTGGCGATCGGAAATCCCGTGGCTTTCGACGCCAGGGCCGATGACCTGGAAACGCGGGGGTTCATCTCGATGACCATCATCCGGCCGTCCTCGGGGTTGATGGCGAACTGGATGTTGGAGCCTCCCGTCTCGACACCGATTTCCCTCATAATAGCAATCGAGGCATCCCTCATCCTCTGGTATTCTTTATCGGTCAGGGTTTGGGCCGGAGCGACAGTGATGGAATCCCCGGTGTGGACACCCATGGGGTCAAAGTTCTCGATCGGGCAGACAATAACGACATTATCCTTCTTGTCCCTCATCACTTCGAGCTCGAATTCTTTCCAGCCAATGATGGATTTCTCGACAAGGACACGAGAGACGGGGCTGATGGCCAGGCCCAGCGGGACGAACTTATAGAAATCGTCCCAGTTGTTGACGATGTTTCCTCCTGTCCCGCCAAGAGTGAAGGAGGGACGGAGAACCACAGGGAAATGGATCCGCTTAACGATATCCACCGCTTCCTTTAGCGTTGAGGCATAGCCTGAGTCCGGGACTTCCAGGCGAATGCGTTCCATGGCCTGGCGGAAGAGCAGCCGGTCCTCGGCCTTCCGGATCGACGAGGCGGTGATTCCGATGAGCTGGACATTGTACCTTTTGAGAATGCTCTTGCCGTCGAGCTCCAGGGCCAGGTTGAGGGCTTTCTGCCCGCCCAGGGTGGCCAGGATGGCGTCTGGCTTTTCTTTCTCGATGATTCTTTCGAGGTAGCCTGCTGTCAAAGGCTCGAGGTAGGTCCGGTCGGCGAATTCCGGGTCGGTCATGATCGTTGCCGGGTTGGAATTGACCAGGATCAGGTTGAAATTTTCCTCCTTCAGAGCCTTGAGAGCCTGCGTTCCCGAATAATCAAACTCCGAGGCCTGACCGATGATGATCGGGCCTGACCCGATGACCAGGATAGAGCGAATGTCCTGACGCCTGGGCACTTTATTTCCCTTTAAAGCTTTCGATCATGCGGCCGAAATCCTGGAACAAATACCGGGAATCCCTGGGACCTGGCGAGCTCTCTGGATGGTACTGGACTGTCAGAAGAAATTTTTCTTTCAGGGAGAACCCCTCGGAAGTCAGGTCGTTGAGGTTGACGTGAGTCGGTTTGGCCAGCCCCTTGAGGGACTCAAGGTCGATGGCAAAACCATGATTTTGCGAGGTAATCTCGATCGCGCCCGTTTCCAGGTTCTTGACCGGGTGATTGGCGCCGTGATGGCCGAATTTGAGTTTATAAGTCTTCCCTCCAAGGGCCAGGGCGAGGAGCTGGTGACCTAGGCAGATCCCGAAGAGGGGCACCCGGCCGACCAGAGCCCTGATGTTTTCGATTGCGTAGGTGAGGGGGGCCGGGTCACCAGGACCGTTGGAGAGGAGCACGCCATCTGGCCCAAGCTTCAGGATTTCCTCCGCGGGAGTCTGGGCCGGGACAACGACCGCCTCCATTCTTTCGTTCACGAGATTGCGGAGGATGTTTCTCTTGATTCCAAAATCATAGGCGGCTACAAGGTATTTGAACCGCCGTCTTTCCGGATAGCCTTTGGGCCAGTCATAAGCAGCCACCCGCCACTTGTACAGCTCGGACGTTGTCACCTCTTTGACCAGGTCCAGGCCGACGATGGAAGGGATTTTTTTGACCCGCTCCACGAGGGTCCTGACATCTTGTCCCGAAGCCGAGATGAGAGCCCTCTGGGCGCCGCCTTCGCGGATCATCTTGGTCAGCTTGCGTGTATCAATCCCTTCGACGGCCGGAATCCTGTGCTGCTTCAAGTAGTCCGTTAAGCTCTCTTGAGCCCTCCAATTGGATGGCGCAGCAGCCATTTCTTTGACGACGAAACCTTCCACCCAGGGTTTGCCGGATTCGACATCCTCGGCATTAACGCCATAATTGCCGATCAACGGATAGGTCATGGTCACAATCTGGCCTTTGTAAGAGGGGTCAGTCAGGATCTCTTGATACCCAGTCATAGAAGTATTAAAAACGATTTCGCCCTCCGCCTCCCCTTCAAAACCTGCGCTTCCTCCCTCGAAGATGGTCCCATCCTCAAGGACGAGATATGCTTTCTTGGAAGAAGTCCAGCCGTGATTTTCCCCTTGGGCTCGTGAGCGCATTTGTGCTATTTTACAAATTCTTTTGAATAAAGAGAAGAGGAAAATTAAGCGCCGAAAAAATCAGGTCACGCCCCTCAGATGCACGCCCCAGCCAGACCTTTGACAATCTTAGCATTTTAGTCCAAAAAAACGTCATTAAAAATGATTACAGACAGGGAAACAAGTTCATGAATCCTTCGCTGCCCCAGCGCATTCCCCTTCAGCGTCCTTCTGTCCGAGAGGAAGAGATCGAGGCCGTAAGAGCCGTTTTCGACTCGCGCTGGCTCGGCCTCGGCACACTGGTCTTCAAGAATATCTCAGGCCGGGATTTTTCGCCTCTTCCAAGCTACCGGGTCTTTCCTTTGCGCCTTGTTATAAGGAGGACGACGCAGGTCGGGTTCAGAGTCCGGAACAAAGGCGACGCTGTTTTTTGATAAGCTGACTTTCCGGAGAGAAGCGGAAATCAATCCCCAACGCCTGACTTTTTATGTTAAAAGCATGGATTGAATCGAACTTTTTGGCTTAGGGCTGGAGGCTCCTCTTCCGTTCATCGACGATCCGCTGGTATTCGAGAGGATGGAGGAGCCGGAGTTCTTTCCCGGTGATTTTTCCGTTGAGCCAGATCTTGCTCATCGGAAAGACCTCGGGGTTGAGATGGACGTTATACATGTGCCAGATGATGACCGCCAGAAAAGCGAGCAAAGCCTCATAACCGTGGATCATCACAAGGACATCATGAATCCAGAGGGGGAAGAACCGGAGCGAAAGCTCGACGTTCCACATGAAGAACCCGCTGATGATCATCACCACCGAGCCCCAGCCAACGGCCCAGTATTCGAACTTTTCGATGAAATTATACCGGCCGAAAAGCGGCGGCTTCTCGAAAAGCCAGTAGCGGTGAGCCTCGAAGAATTTTTTAAAGACCCCCGTTTTATAAATAAGGCGGGTCAGCCCGACGTTGTGCCAAAAGAGTTCGAAGGCATCTTTGCCGTCGCGGAACTTGGGGATCATGTCTTTGAGGTTATTCTGGCCTCGGGCCGTCAGAGCCGCGGAGAGGATGTGCCAAATGAGATTCAGGATCAAAACGACCGCAGCTATCCTGTGGATGATCCCACGGATATAGAAAACTTGCTCCGTCGGGAAGAACCACTTGAAGGCCTTGAATTCGTAGAAGAAAAGAGGGAGCCCGGTGGCCATCAGCAGGAAGAACGTCCCGATTAGGAGATAATGCTGGACTCGTTCAGCGAGATTCATCCGCAGGAAGACCTCGTCGTCGGGGACAAGGGCAGAGCTATCCACGTTTTTCCCTTCTGATCATCCGTCTGAACAGGTCCGCAGCGATAAACAGGATGAAGACCGAAATAATAACCGAGATCACGATAATGTAGATATTCTTAACGAGATGAGAGGCCTTGTATTTGGCCATGGCAATCGCCTCGGGGATCACATGAACCGGCCCCTCGGCAAAGTGGCGGCTGGCCCCGGGATGGCATTTGCCACAGGTAGCGGGCAGGTTTTCGGAGTTGATGGAAGATTTCGGGTCCGCGGAGGGCCGGATATCGTGAAAACCGTGGCAGGAAGCGCAGTTGGCCACGCGCGTCTCCCCGTATCTCGAAGCGGTTCCATGAAAGGTTTGGCTGTACGTTCTAAACCGCGATGTGAGAAAGCCGTACTCCCGGCTCAAGGCCACGTTGTCATGGCAGCGGGAACAGACCTCTGCAACCTTGGTTGTATACACCGTCGAATTCAAATCCTGGGGAGAAAGGATATTATGTTCGCTATGGCAGTCGGTGCAGACCGGAACGTCCTTGATCCCTTTGACATAGTCTTTGCCGTGCACTCCATCGAGATAGTCCCGCTGGATGCCGACGTGGCATGTTCCACAGGTTGGGATGATGTTTTTTCGGGAGACCAGGGCGAGAGGATCGCTGACTGTCTTGATGTCATGGGCCCCGTGGCAGTTACTGCAGTTGGCTGATATTGTCAGCCCGGATTTCTTAAGGGCCCTGAAGTGAACGCTCTCCCGGTATTGACCGATAAACCCCGGTTCTTTTTTGGCCGCCACTCTCTGGAGGTGACATTTCTCGCAGGTGGAGGGGAGATTAATCGGGAATATGGTCGAGTCATATTCTGACTTGCCCTTGATGTCATGCGTCCCGTGACAATCCTTACAACTGACGGTGAGAGGGTTTGCGCCGGTCTCTGGGGCCATAAAATGGATGCTTGTCTCGAATTCCCGGCTGGCCTCCTCATGGCAACGGCTGCAGTCGATGGGTTTCAACGGAGAAGAATGGGGATAATCCCTGATTTTGGCCAGGTCGGCATGACAATCGACGCATGATATTTCTGCCCGACCGTGGCTGGAGGCCAGAAATTTTTCGTAATCCAAGAAAAGGGATTCTCCGGCTTCGGACTTGAGCTCGGCGTCTCCGTGGCAGGCAAGGCAGTCCTCGTTTGACTGGGAGGGGAAAAGGGGCGAGGCCGAGCTGAATATAATAAAGATAGCCCCGAGAATAACGGCTTTGCCTTGACCCATGGCGCTACTTTTTCAAAAGGCTTATTCTTTTGACGAAGCCGGGAATGAACCAGAGCACAGTGACGACGAGAACGGCGATGAGCAGGACAAGGAGGATCCTTTGAATATAAAACAGGGAAGGCGGGTTTTTTTGAGCGGCGCCGATGTGAATCTTGGCCGTGGCGATCTTTTCGGGCATATTCGGATGGCAGCTCGGCTGTCCGCAGGTCTTCCGCAGGTTGGCCGGGTTGATTTTGGACAGGGGATCAGAAGCCGGCCGGATGTCATGAGCGCCATGGCAGCTTGTACAATTGGCTGCGGCTTTATAGCCGAACCCGACGGCGATCCCGTGCAGGCTGTCGATGAACGTAGGTATCCGGTCTTCGGGCACCCCATATTTCTGCATGATTTCCGGCCGGGCGTGGCAGACCGAGCAGGTATCGATGACTTTGCTGAAAGAAGCAGGCGAACCGGTTTCTTTGGGTGAGGCGATGCCGTGCTCTCCGTGGCAGTCGACACAGAGCGGAGCATCGACATTCCCAACCAGGGCCTGCTGGCCGTGGAGGCTCTGCTTGTACTCGCCAAAAATGAGCTCGTGGCAGCGGCCGCAGGTCTGAGGCTGCTTGGCCATGATATGGGGCTCGCCGACGCCTTTGATGTTGTGGACGCCATGGCAGTCGGTGCAGACGGCGGCGAACTGGACAAGCCCTTTTTCAAAAAGGGCCTGGCCGTGAACGCTCTTCATGTATTCGTGATAAGGCATTTCGCTGTGAATGTTGTACTTGATGACGACGTGCATATCTTCATGACAGGCCGAGCAGGTGAGGGGGATGTTCTTCCTGTTGACCGAGGATTCGGGGTTTCTGGCAGGCCGGATATTGTGCTTTCCGTGACAATCCCAGCACCTGGCCACCTCGCTGACTCCTCTTTCAAGGTAGGCCCGGCCGTGGACGCTGTCAGGGTAAGAAAGAGGAGTCTGTCCCTCCCCGGCCAGGCCGCTTTCACGATGACAGACGGCCGTGCAATTGACATCCGGAAGTTTCTTTTTATGGGGAAGATCTCCTTCTCGCTCTTCGGGCCGGACGAGATGGCAATCTGTGCAAGCGAGGAAAGCGTGCGCTGACCCGAGAAAATTTTTTTCATTAATCCTGAGGCTTTCGCTGACTTCCGCTTGGGAGCCGTGGCAGGCCAGGCACCGGGCGTTCACAGAGACGGTCTTTTCTGGGCCGGCCCAAAGGAACCCGATAGCGACGAGAAGAGATAAAATGGTTACTTCAGGTTTTCGCATCCAAAAAATGAACGATAAACACCGGTCTATTTTGTCGCCGGTTTGTCGTGTTTGATCTTTTCCCAGGCTGCTGCATAATCGAACGCGATGCCGTGGGCGTTCTCATGGCAGGTCAGGCAGTACTTTTTGGCAGCATCCGCAGACTCATACAAGATGAGGCCGTTCTTCTGGGCCAGGGCTCTGTCTTTCATGATGGAGAGTTTTTTGTATTCGCTTCCCGGGCCGTGGCAAACCTCGCAGGTGTCGCCTTCCGCCTTGAGTTCAGGAGCCTTCTCGAAGAGAGGCGCGTGGCATTTAAGACACTGGGGGCTTTCAGCCGGGTTCTCGACTCCGGCGGCTTGGGCTTTCGGTGCGGCTTCAGGAGAGCTGAGCGCGGCGAAGGACACGGAATGCTTGGACTTCTGCCAGATCGGATGCTGCTGGCCCTGGATTTCCGTTTTGTGGCAGATCGCGCACTTGGCCGACCCCACGTAGGAAAAAGTCTGGGCGAACAGGCTGATGAGCAAAACCGCGGCAACGATGACGACAAGCAAGACGACCTTTTTCATCATTCCTCCCGGCAAATCATGGATTATTCCACAAAGAAGCCCCATTTTAGAAAACTCCCAAAGGATTGTCAATATTTTTTACTATAAAAACGATAATTTTTATAAAAATGATAGAAATAATAGGGTTTAGATTGAATCGGAGCGGACGTCGCGGATCTTAAGATAGAGGGCCAGGGCGAGCAGGAAGATAAAGACCGTAGCGATAACCAGGCCGGTCTTTCGAAACTTTGCTTCTTTCAGGGCGGCGCCGCCGAGCGCCTTGACCTCGGCGATGACTGTGTTCCCTTCGCCGAGCTTCGCTTCCATGTCCTCGAGCGCCAGCCCGTGAGTCAGGTTCCGGACGAGGATCAGGGTCGTGGAGGCCTCCTGGAGCTTGAACCGGGGCTCGCTGACCTCGACGCCCTGTTTTTCAGCGCGTTCGAGAATGCCTTCGGCGTCTCGAAATGCAGATACATAATCCGAGAGTTTCCGGCTGATCTCGACTCCGGTTTCATAAGGCTTTGTCCCGGTGTCATGGCACTGGCTGCAGACATCGTTGCTTCCTCCGGCGAGCATCTCGTCGGTGGGGATCAGGATCTTGTGGTTGCCGTGGCAGGCCTCGCATTCGGAAATCCCCAGCCCGTCGAATGCCACCTTGTGCGGGCTTTGGCTGAAGAGGTCTCCCGCGCTCGGATGGCACTGCCGGCAGACAAAAGCGACTGACGTCACTTGGGGCGGCGCAGCGCCGTGATTTCCATGGCAGTCATTGCAGACGGGCGCTGAGAGGTCCTTTTTATCGAAAAGGGCAGCGGCATGGACGCTCTGCTTGTAATCGCTGACTTGGTTGACGGGAAGGCCGTAGGGTTTCATCCCGTCCTGGCTCGAATGGCAGCGGCCGCAAGTCTCAGGGACGTTCCAGGCGAAAGTCGAGGACTTGGGGAAATTAGAGGCCTGGATTCCATGAACGCCATGGCAGTCTGTGCAGACGGCAACATTCGCATCGCCCTTTCGCAGGAGCTCGCCGTGCTTGCTCGTCCAATAGGCCTGGAGCTGGTCCACGCGGACGTTGGGATTGAAGCGCCTCATGTACTCGGAATTGGAATGGCAGGAGCCGCAAGCTTCCGGCACCTTGACCTTGCCGGGCGCTCCCTTGAAGGATTTGTCCTTGGCCAGCTCGATATCGTCCTCGAGGGGATTGCCGCCGTGGCAGTCCTGGCAGCCCAGGCCGAACTGCCGATGAATATCCGTCGCGAACCCGTCCGCAGGAGCGCGCAGGCTCTGGTCCTCCAATTCCCTGTGGCATTCCAAGCAGGAGTTTTTTTGTCCGGAGAGCGATAGAGGAAGGGTGAGCAGCAGACTGAGCAGAAGAACTGAGAACAGCTTTGGCTGCTTCCTTTTTTTGTTCTGCTCTTTATTTTTTTTCACTTTCAAAATTTCTTGGTTTTCTTTTATGTCTTGGGCGCAAGGTAGGTGAGCGCCGTCATGACGATAATGTAAAGCAAAACGATGCCTCCTGCGATCGAAAAACCCGGGCTCTTCACCTCCCGGCCAGACCTCCGGTCAAGATAAGGAACCAACATCCAGAGCAATCCACCCAGCATGAATCCAAGTATGGCCAGGACCTCGCCTTCCAGGGAGAAAATATGAGCGGGGATGATTTTAAGAGTCGTGAACATGAATGTAAAATACCATTCTGGCTTGATACCGGCCGGCGTCGGGGCAAAAGGGTCTGCTTTTTGACCTATTTCCCAGGGAAAAAAAACACAGATGACCCCGATAGCGGTCAGGACGAGAAGCCAGCCCAGCGCATCTTTAAGGATGAAGGCGGGGAAAAAAGAAATTTCCTTTGTCTCGGAGACCCCGATGGGCTTGCTCATCCCCAGGACCTGGACCAGGAAGATATGGATCCCTATGAGGACAAGCGCAACAGCCGGCAGGATAGCGACATGAAGCCAGAAGAATCGGCTCAGTGTCGCGCCGGAAACCTCCGGGCCTCCGAGGATAAACGTCTTGAGGGCTTTGCCGACGACAGGGACAGCTCCGGCGATGTCCGTTCCTACCCGGGTGGCGAAAAACGAGAGCTCGTTCCAGGGGAGAAGATAGCCGCTGAACCCGAAAGCCAGGAAGAAGAGAAGCAGGAAGAACCCGCTGACCCAAGTGAGATCCCTCGGCGGTCGGTAGGCTTTCAGGAAGAATGTGCTGAACATGTGGATGAATATGACTCCGATCAGGATGTTGGCCGTCCAGCTGTGGACAGAGCGGATGAGCCACCCGAATTTGACCTGACTCATGATAAACACGATGCTTTCATGAGCCGCGTCGACCGAGGGAGTGTAATATAGCAGGAGGAGAATTCCCGTAATGACCTGCACGGAAAAAAGAAAAAGGCACAGCCCGCCAAAGTAATACCAGAAGGAATACTTATGCTCTGGGACTTTTTTTTTCTTGCCGAATTCAAGCAGGGCGGAAAATTGGAATCTGGATTCGAGGTAGTCGGTGGCCTTCCTAATGAGTTGGCTCATTCTAAGATTTCTTCGAGACAAAAATATCGCCGCTCCCTACCTCGATTTCGTAAGCCTCCAAGGGGCGCGGCGGCGGACCGGATATGACATTCCCGGCTAGGTCAAACCGGCCGTTGTGACAGGGGCAATAGAGGGTGCCGGTGTCGCTTTCGTAGCTCACGGTGCAGGTCAGGTGAGTGCACACGGCGGAAAAAGCCCGGAGCTGACCGTCGGCAGTATTGATTAACAGCGCGGGAGAGGACCCGAATTTGAACAGCTTGGCGGAGTTGGGCGCCAGCTCACCCACTTTGGCGGCGGCGATTTTCCTGGCCACGGCTTCAGCCTGGCGCGGAGGAATGAGATACCGGACGATGGGATAAAGAAGGGAAGTCGCAGTCCCCAGGAGAGACCCTCCGAGAAAGAAATTGACGAACTTTCGCCTCTTCATTTTCCTATTTTTCTCCGATAGATTTTACCTTTTGTTTGAGTTTTGTCAACAGCCCTTCAATGAACTGAGAGTTGTGGACCGAGAGGCTGCCGTCATTTTCGAGCATCCTGAGCATCTCCGCAATTTCAGCCAGTTTGGCCCGGTCGTACTCACCCAGGTCGAGCCTTTTCTTTTCCTCCATGCCGGCGAGGAGCGATTCCCGCTGCTTTTTATAGGCATCCTGCCATTTTTCAAATATCTTCTTGTAGCTCTCCTCATGGCAATTCGAGCAGGTGGAGCTTCCGGCCGGACGCAATTGTCCTTTTTCCTGGCTGTGGCAATCAGCGCAAGCGACGTTGGCCTCGGCCATCATGTCCTTGGGGACTTCCCAAGCGGCCAGAGTCCCCCCCGCATAGAGTGTCTTTTGCAGGACATGGCACCTTCCACAGTCTGTCTTGGGATCCTGGTGGTGGCAAGCGGCGCACTGTTTTTTGGAGCCGATGAACTCCCCGTGTTTTTTCGCGTTGGAATGGCAGGTCGAACACTCCATTTTCTGGCTGACGACATGCGTTTTATGGGGAAAGGAAAGCCCGTAGAGCTGGCTGTTGATCTCTTCGATCCCGGCATGGCACTGGGAGCATTGCGAGGGAATGTCTTGTGTTTTGGGCAGGAATCTTTCGGGCGTGTAAGAGGAACCGATGAGCTGGAGCGCTTCCTCCATATAGGCAAAGGCAGCCTGAAGCAGTTCCTGCGAGTAGGCCATGTTATGGACGCTCTTGCCTCTCTCAACGACGTCGATATTGAAAGCCGCATCGTCCAGCAACGACCCAGCCTTTTCCCGATGGGGGACCTTGCTCATTCTTACTTCCTGGGAAGACCTTTGATAGATCCTCCTGATCTGGTTCAGCCTTTTCTCAGTCGAGACCTGCCAGTTCCGGAGGATTCGGGCGAATCCTGTTCCGTGACAGGATTCGCAGGCCTGCTCCTTGGAGATCATGGTCTCGCTCTTGACCAGCTTGCCGCCTGCTTCCTCATGAAACATGTGGCAGCCCTTGCAGCTCAGTCCTTTTTCCAGCATGACATTGGGCAGCGCGTGGGCAACGCCTTTTCCGCCTTCCCCTGTGTAGAGGATCTTTTGGGCCTGATGAAACCCCGTATGGCAGGTCCGGCAATCGGCGATTGTTTCGATATCTTTAACGATTTTGTGCTGGATCTGGAGATGGCATTGGTTGCACTCAATCTTATGGGCTGTGATATGAGTCGAATGGATCAAATCTGTATCAGAATATTGATCCAGCCTTTCTTTCTCAAAATGGCACTTGTAGCAGTTTTCGCGAGGGACGGCTCCGTCGCCGACAATGACCTGACTGTGGCACTTATCGCAGTTGAAGCCCTTTTCAAATACGAGAGTGTGGTCGAACCGGGATCCCTTTTCTGATATCAAATCCTGCTGGATGTGGCAGTGGGAGCACTCGCCGATCTGGGGGTAGTGTTCGCTCTTTTTAAAATGGCAGATAAAACATGTCGATTCTGTGACAGTTATGTGCTCCCCTTGAACGATCTGGGAATGGCAGCTTGTGCAGCGGAGCTTCTTTCCTCTTTTCAAATCCTCGAAGTGGATCTTGTGGTCGAAGACGACCGTCTTGAATTCCACCCGGCCCTGGAGAAGCCTGGTGTCGTGGCAGCCCGGACGGAGGCAGCTTTCATCCGGAATCTCTGCCCAGGGTCTGGACTTGAGGTAAAGCTTGCTCCAATACCGGCCCAGCTGCATCAGCCCCTCCACTTTTGCCCTGAAGAAAGATTTCAACCCTGGAGGATAATGGCAGACGCTGCACTGGATGGTGCCGTGGGAAGAGGTTTTCCAGCTCTGATAGAAGGGCTTCATGTAGTGGCAGGTCGAGCAGAACCGGGATTGGGACGTGATTTCTGCCGCGGCGATGAAAAGAAGCAGGAAAAACGCAAGACCACAAAGGAATATCAGACTCCTTTTCTTGGTGATCCGTATCTTCATTCAATATCGCTTTCTTCGATGGTCCGGTTGAGTCTGCGGCTGCTCTTAAGCATAGCTATGCAACCCCGCCAGCAGGTAATTCACGCCAAAGTAGGTGAACAGGGCGGCGAGAAATCCGATGATGGCGATGGCGGCCGACCGCCGGCCCTTCCAGCCCATGACGATCCGGGTGTGGAGATACAGGGCAAAGACAAACCAAGTAATCAGGCTCCAGACCTCTTTCGGGTCCCAGCTCCAATAACTTCCCCAAGCCTTGTAGGCCCAAACCATGCCGAAGACAAGGCCGCCTAGGGTGAAGAGAGGAAAACCGATGGCAATAGAGCGGTAGCTGATCGAGTCCAGTTTTTCCGCTGTGAGCGCTGATTTCGCCGCTTTCCCTCTTCGTTCCTTGGCGTCGGCCGCAAGGTACATGATGCTCGTAATGAAAGCGATGGCAAAAAAGGCTTCGCCGATTAGGGTAACAGAGACATGTAGCCAGAGCCAGTAACTCTGCAGCGCCGGAACTAGAGGAGTCGTCTCTTTCGGCATGAGAGGCGAAGACGCCAAAGCCATAAGGGCGATGACAATGAGCATCAGGTAGCCGGCCGGTCTTTTGACCTTGTATTTTGCCTCAATAATAACAAAGGCCAGGATGGACGCCCAGGCCAGAAAAGAGAGGGACTCGTACATGTTGGTGAAAGGCGCATGGCCGCTTTCCACAGTCCTCAAAATGAGGGCCAGCGTATGGACGAGGAGGCCGGTCAAAGCCACAGAGAAACCAATCCTGGCCCTGTTTTCCTTATTGGAGAAAAGATGGGAGAAATAGAAGGCAGCCGCTAAAGCATAAAGGATGAAGGCGAGCAGAAAAAAAGTGGATTCGGTCATTTGCGTATCCTGAGAGAATTGATGATGCTTTCAAATTCCGTTTGAAAGGCCTCCCGGGCTTTGACGGAAATTCCGCCGGCCGTGACCTCTGTCTTCCCCTGGCTGTCCTCTAAAATAATCTTTAACTCTCGTGGCGGCCAGTAAAAGGCCAGGCCAAGCCCCACCATCAGCAGGACGCAGCCGACCCAGATGAGCGAGACGCCCGGGTCCTTGGCCACGTGAATAACTGAGTAGCTCGGCGCCCGGACATCTTTGAGTTCGAGAGTGATATCTGCTTCCTTGGCGCCGGAGTGGAGACGCGAAAAATCCGGGAACCTGGCGAAAATCCAGCCGGAGAACACCTTTTCTGTTCCTATCCAGCCTTCGATGAAGGCCGCTGGATTATTGGGCTCGAGCGAGCGGCTGGCCGGCTGGTTTTTTTCGTCCAGGACGAAATCAGGGATGAACCGGACGGCGTTGAGCACAAGGGATTCACCGTTCAGGGCCGTTTTCTCGCCGATTTTCAGCCAGGCCTTTTTAAGGTAACTTGGGTCCGGCTTTTTCTTCACCCAGACCTCGAGCGACGGATGGTCCCAATCCGAACCGTAGCCGCTTTGATAAAACACGTAGCCTCGATGATTGAGGGGAGAGTTGACTTCGACTGTTTTTTGGAAGAGGGGCTTTCCGGCCTCAGTCACAGTGAGGAGGCTTTTCCAATCCTTGACGCTTCCGTTAGGATAGTATTCCGTCACGAATTGATCCAGCCGGACAGTAAAATCCGCCCCCGGGACTGAAAGAGTCCGGCCTTCGGTAAAGGTGAGGTCCTGGCGGAAACTGCCGAGCCCGCTGGCAATTCCGCCGGCCAAGATCACCAGGAGGCCCAAGTGGACGACATCAGACCCGAACCAGCCGAGGACCCTCTTCCGGGCGGTCAGGCAAGATCTATTATCGGTTCTGACTTCCCTGAGCCGGTAGCGCCGGCGGCGGAGTTCCTTCTTGACCATTTCTCTGGTTTCGGCGGCGGACAAACCGACTTTGAACTTGTCCTTGATTTTCAAAGCGAGAATGTTCTTGGGTTCGGTCTCCAACTTGGTCTGGAAGGTCCGCCGGAATTTGGGAAAGAGCCTTTCGAGCGTGCAGACGATGATATTCACGGCAAAGAGCGCAAGCAGGCCGACAAACCAGAAGGACTGATACAGCCTGGTGAACTGCAGGCGCTCAAGAAGCGCCCCGAGCTGGCCATAGCGGACAAGATATTCCTGGGTGCTTCTTCCCTGGGGGATTAGCGTTCCGACGATCGAGGCGCAGATGAGGATAATCAGTAGGGTGATGGCCACCCGGACCGAAGTGAAAAAATTGAGCAGGGCTTTCATGCCGCATCCTTGAGTCGTCTGTTTAATAACTACTAATTATATCGGAATACTCAATTTTTGGCCATCCTCTCTAGGTGCGGCCTTTACGCATCTCCGCTGCGAGAGTCTGGATCTCTGTGAGCGACCGCCTCATTTCGCTCCAACCGTACCAGAGAGCGTAGTCCGGATTGGCATGAAAAGTCCCCTGAAAAGAGCGCATCCGGTGTTCGAGAAACATGACGAAGAGCTTCTGCTCCACTTCGGTTGGCGCGTCATGGAAAGTCAGAAGGTCGGGAAACCGATAGGCGTAGCTTGCCGGTTTCGGCAGGATGCCGTCCTGGTAAAGGGAGGCGACTTCTCGGATGGCCTCGGCCATCAGATGGTCGACTTCTTTGATCATCTCATCGCCTTTTTTGAGCTCTCCTTTGGCAAAATTCGCGCTATGGCAACTGGTGCAAATCCCGATCATCTTGTCCCGTTCTTTCTGCCAGGCTTCCTGGGTCAGACGGGCGACGTCGGCCGCCTTGACGACATCAAGCCTTGGCGTGGGGTTACCGCTCGGGTCCAGAACGCCGAGAGCCTGAAGAATTGTGGCTCTGTCTGCAGCCCATTGCCTGTCCTCAGGCATCGGCAGCCGCACGGCCAGAAATCCCCAGGCAGTCCGGACTTCGTGGTTTTTCTCCTGCATATGGCAGGTCTGGCAGGAGGGCGCGGCAGTTGATTCGGGGAGGATTTTATTTTGTTTCAAGAGAAAGCGGACGCCGTGCTTGGAAGCGGAGTACATCTCCCATTGAGGATGATCGAAGCCCATATGGCAGGTCTGGCAGGCTTGGGGCTGCCGGGCTTCGGTGACGGAAAAAATATGCCGCGTATGGCAGGCGTCGCAAGAGGCCCGGCCGAACCCTGCGCCGGCCTTATCGAGCTCCGCTATTTCCGCCTCTGTTTTCAGCCCGATCTTGTGGCATCCGCCACAGCCCTTCATTCCTTCCATCATTGCCACGGGCTGAGCGTGCGCTGTCGGCATGGCTTTCATCGCCGCCCAGGCCAGGGCGTGCTTGCCCCGCTTGAACTGGTTCACCTGGTCTTCGTGACAGGCAGCGCATGTTTCTGGCGTAGGGATCCCGGCCTTGGCAAAGTCCAAGGCGGTCTTGTGTCCTTCGCCGTGGCAAATAGAACAGCCCACCTCATTTTTGCTGTGCTCGCTCAGCAGCCAATCGCTGACGATGTAGGGTGTGGCCTTTTTATGACACTCCATACATTCCTGACCAAGGAGCGCCGGCGCAACAAGAAAACTCAAGAAAATCCCCACGACGATTCTTCGCTTCATGATGCACCTCCTCGACGGGGATAGAAGCCGCTGCTTGAAATTGGCGGATTACTCTATAGCATCGCCCGCAGGAAAAGTCAAAAAATTGGCGGTAAGCATCTTCATTTCCGTAAGCATTCTGCTTTAGAATAGGGTCCTGCCACGACTTCCCCGCCAGGGGGAGGAGGCGAGGGATGATGTGGTGAGAAGTCCGTATGAGCGACGAGCGGGCGTCGCGAGGCATCGAAGATGCCGTGGCGATCTCAGTTTGAGATTGCTTCGCTGTCGCTCGCAATGACAATCTTGATTTGCGCAAGCAAATCAGGGGGTTCCAAGGGGGATGGCCCCTTTGGTCGCAGAGCAAAGCTCGAGAAGGGGAGGCAGGGAGCGCAGCGAACGTTGGAAGGGGGAACGCGGAGCGTTCTCCCTCCAAGAAACCAATGTGGGAAATCGCAGCTTGACTTCGAACCACATCTCCCGAGCCTCGTCGGGGCCCCCCGCCCCGTCGCCCTCTGCTTATCATCTCTAATTACAGAAATGGATCTTACCGCCAGGTGTACTTGGCCATGTTGCCGCCCAGACTTCCGATGGAGTCCGCGAGCAATTGAGCGATATAGAGGGGGTTGTGGATGAACCCGCAGGGTTCCTTCTTGCTCATCTGAAAATTATAGGCGGCCTTGAGCATGGCCGCGCTGAATCCGTACCCGTTGCTGGAAGTGAGCTCAGCAGGGTCTGCAATTCCGTCCCCGTCGGTATCTTTAAAGAAATATGGATAACTTATTTCGCTATAGACAATCGGGGCGCCGATACTCCTCCCGTAGGCCTGAAGCTGCGTGTAAAGCGCGTCCTCGAGGCCCTTGATCTCCGCCTGCAGGGATTCGTTCTTGTTCCCATCTCCGTCGTAGTCAGGAGTCTGGGCCGGCCGGATCCCTTCGAACTCGAACTGGCTGGGGTCAGCGCCTGGATGGGGCTGGGCGATGTCCTGGCCATGGCAGGGCGCGCAATCGGCGGGGTTGGGTGCTTGGACGTTGTGGAATAAGGCGTCCGAATCATCGTGCTTCCTGTTGAAGCTCTTGGTTCCCATGTGACACTCGACGCAATTCGTAAAAAGCCCGTTGTGGTTGGTGAATATATTGCGGCCGGCATAGGTTTTTCCGCTGAATTCGTATCCGCCGCGGACTTCGGAACCGAAGAAGGAAGCCGCCGCTGCATAATAATGGATATTGGTGAAGCTGTACGGTCCCGGGCCGCCGGCAATCGCCCTGTCAACCGAGGACTTCGAAGCTCTTCCCTGGTGGCAGTTGAGGCACAGGTTGGAGCTGTCGGCCAGGTTCACGCTCACTCCGGAGGGAAATGTCACCGGACCGGCTGGCCTCGTCTGGGGCGGCACAATATGGCAGGTCAGGCAGAGCAGGCCGTTGGAAATATCCATGGCCTTGTCAATGGTGCCGTTATCGAGCAGGTAGGGGAGGCCTTGGGCGCTGTGGCATTTGGCGCAAGTTGACGGAACCTCTCCCTCCCCGTCCCAATGCCTCCAGGCCTCGGCTGATCCGTCGAAATGCCCTTCATCAGTCCGGACAAGTCCGCGGCCGGAGCCGGGTGCATATTGCAGATAGGCATCCGCGGCCGATTCCAAGGAGCTTCGGGCAAGAATCTCATCATTCGGCAAAGGAAAGGTTCGCTCTTGGCCGCCCGCCTTAGACCGGCGCCCCGGCCGCAAGGGCCGCGTAAGACTTGGTTTCGAGACCGGAGTCTGGGTAGCGATTTCGGCACCTCTTGAAGTATTAAGGTCCTCGATTGAATCGTAAAGGAGTTCGATGATGTATTTTCCGTTATGAACATACTGGCATGGGTCTTTAATGCAAACCTGGAGGTTATAAGCGGCCTTGAGCAGGCGGGCGGTGAAGGAGCTATACCCGTTGCTTGACTCTGCCTCATTGGAGTCGACAACTCCGTTGTCGTTTTTATCATTGAAGAAGTAGGGATACGCGATTTCGTCGTAGGCGATCGGCTTCCCGACGACATCTCGTGCGTAAGCGCGCATCGCGTTGTACAGAATCTCCCGGATTGTCTCGATCTCGTAGAAAATCCCCTCGGTGATATTCCCGTCCCCGTCGTAGTCAACCCAGGAGCCGTAATAGCGGATGTTTTTTGGGTTTTTGACCCCAGTGTGACAGGTGTTGCAGGCGTCCAGGTCAACCTCAAGAGAGTGCGGATCATGACAAACCTGACAGGCGTTGTAGCCGGGAATATGGGCGAACCGGGAGTCGTAAGATTTTTCGGCGTATTGATATCCTCCCCGGACGACGGTCCCGAGCTGAGTAGCGGCAGCGGCATAGTAGTGGACATTGACAAACCTCAGCCTGGAACTCGGTTCATCGTCTGAGGTGACGCCTGACCCAGCGATCGCAGTGTCGACAGATTTTGTCGAGGCCCTTCCCTGGTGACATTCCATGCAGAGCGTTTCTGGGCCGAGGCCTTCGATTTTCACTCCCGAAGGAAAGATTGCATAGGTGCGGTTATGGACGACGCCTTTATCAGGGTCGGAATGGCAGGCGGCACACTCGACCGTTGTGCCCAGAGGAGCGGCATTGTCGACCGTATCCGGTGCAGTTCCGTCGGCGCCCAGATAATCCCTCAACCCGGGCGTGCTGTGGCACTTGGCGCAGGTTGTCGGGACCTGGCCTTCTTCATCCCAGTGCTTGAAGGCTTCGTCCCCTTTTTGAGCATGCGCCGAAGTAGACCACAGTCTTTGCGCGTGATCTCTTTTTGACTGAGGTTTTATGACCTCGTGGCTGGCCGTTCTTGCCAGGAGAAACGAACAGATCGCAATGACAGCCAAAAGGCCTAAAAGGTATGGTCTCCTGAACATCGTCTCCTCCAATTCCTCTTAGTTCCAGCGGTAGCCAAAGGAGAACTCGAAGATGTTGGCCGCATAATTGTTGGATCCGGACAGTTTTTCGAGGTAGTCGACGCATCTGTAGCCGACCTGAGCCATGTAGCCGGCAGTAAAAGAATACTGGATGTACGCCTTGAGCGTGGCCCGGCGGATTTCCCAGGATCCGGCGTTGGAGAAGTAGTTGGCACAGCCGCCAAAGGTCCAGTTCTGGTTGAGGTCATATGAGAGCAGCACATCCAGCAGGCTCGATCCCTGCAGGTAAGAGATCGTCCAGAGGAATGACCCGCTAGGCGTGGTCCAATAAGGAGGAAATTCGACCATCCGGTCGGCCCGGCGTCTGGCCCGAATATAGGCAAACCCTCCGGAAACATTGAACCGGCCGGCGTGGTACCCGGCGCGCAGGCTGAATTGGTTTCCGGACGCCTTCCAGGTATTTTCATCGAATACATCTGTCTCGGAGTTGTTCCAGATGTAGGACCCGGAGAAGCTCCAAGCCTTGACTTGATATTTTGCCGTGATCCGGAGCCTATCAAAGCAGCTCGGGGAAATGAGGGCGAAGGGATTCTCGACCTGGCTGTGCTCGTAGTCAAGGGTTAGCTTAAGTACTCGCGAGATATCCCATCTGAGATTGCCGAAGGCGCCATTGCTTGCCGTGTCGAATTCATATTCGGCCGTTTCCAGGTTTTTGAGAGTCCGTTCCTCAAAATGATAGCCGAGGGTTAAGGCCAAGTAGGGAGTGAAGGAGTACTGAACGCCTGCGTTGAATCCCAGAGTTTCATATCCAAAATCCTCTGTGTCGCCGCCTTGGTCGCCAGTCATAGCGCCGGTTTGGTCAAAGTTGTGAAAACGGAAGGCGGCCATAACCGTGAGCTTGCTTGACAAGGTGTATGTGGCATCCAACTCGTAGAGCTGGATGTTACGGGAGAAGTCTCCCTTGCCGGTATAGCTGTAGGCGAAATTTCTATTCAGGTAGCTGACCCCGAGTGCTCGCTCGGAATAATCAAGGTCCATGTCGAGCGCCGATAATTGGACCGATGCAGTCAAGAAGAATCTGTCCGTCGGCCTCGCATTGAACCAGAAAGAGCTGGTTACGGATTTCAAATCGTAGGGCTGATTCAGGAAAAAATAATAGAGTGAGGCGGGGTTCTCGGCCTCCGGCCCGCCGTCCACGTACCCGGGCAGGAAGAGGCTGTTCTGGTTCTTATACTTCAGGAATTTTTCTTCTGCCACAAAGGAATAGCGGTTGAAATGGAGGTTCAAACCGACAGCGATCTCTTTCGACTCCTCCTGGACTGGCTTGTCCATCTCGAATTCCATCCGGTTGACGTTGAGGCTAGTTGTGCCCGCCCCCTTTTTAGTAAACCGGTCGAAGCTCAGATAAAAGTCGGCTTGCTTGGCCAGGGAGATTCTGGCCAAGCCGCTATCCCTGACCCGGTCAAAATCGAAACGGTGAAGGTCATAAAGCCCGCCATCGCCCATATTCAGGTCATTATAGAAATAGTTCGCTTTTCTCCTGTCGTACTGCAATAGATACTTGCCATACTTCTGGAGCGATGCGGAGATAGTTTCGAAGGGATCTCCACCCAGGTTGAACATCCGGAGGTTCAGCCGGTCAAAAACTTTTTTGAGGTCGTTCTGCGGAGAATAGACCAGGTTGAAACTATAAAGCCGGGCGCCGCCGGAGAGATTGTAATCTTCTTTATAGTTGGAGACAGCGCCGGGCCCGCTGAGGTTTACGGAGCGAAACCCAAGGAGGAAATCGCCCGAAAAGTCACTGTTTTGGGCTCCCAGAGAGAGAGACAGGAAGAACGCCAGAACAACACCCAGGAATGCCGTGATTGTCTTTCTGCTGTTCATCACTGTTCTCCTATTTGAGGAATTTCTTGTCCAGGTTCGAACCATGAATCGAGGAATGACAGGTCACGCAATTGGTCCCCTGAGAAGTGAAACTGCCGTGCCAGGCCGGCGCCTCAGAGTGACAGCTGAAGCACAGGTCGGCGATGTTCTGCTCAGTCAACATATGGCGGTTGGGCGACCCATGGGCCTGGTGGCAGATATTGCAGCCCTCGACCCGGGAGGCCTGGTGTTCATGGAGAAAAGGACCCCCTTTGTCGGTGTGGCAGCGGATGCACTCCTCTTGTTTGAACCCGGCCAGTCGTATCCGGAGAGCCGGTTCATGCGGATTGTGGCAGGAAGTACAGGTTACAATTCCTTCCTGAAGCCGGTGCCGCCTATTCAGCTGGAACTCGGCGAAGACGTCCTCGTGGCAGCGCGCGCAATCTGTGTTTTTCTGAGTTTTGAGAAGCGGAGAAGCAGCAACCTCGCCGTGAATGTGGTGGCAGGTGGTGCAATCGAGCGAGGCTTTCCCATGCGGGCTGTTGGTGAACCGGGGGCTGTCTTTTTCATGACAGGTCAGGCATTTCTGCGTTTTTGCGCTGGCCGGGTTGGAGGCGGCAAAAGAGAATACGCCCGCCTTGCCTCCTTCGTCCACGTGTTGTTCCGCGCTCCCGTGGCAGGCCGTGCAGGTCGGTTCGGTCAAGCCGGCATGGGGCCGGGAGGAGAATCTCTTGACCACTTCTTCGTGACAAGTGCCGCACGTTTGCGTGTCTTTCGCCTGGGCTGTCGGCTTGGCCGCGACCCCAACGCGACGACGGCGGCGAATGCGGCCATGAGGCCGATCGTCGAGAGCGGGGCAGTCCTTAATTTTCTTTTCCTTTGTGCTGACAACTCCAACCTGCTTGAGAAACTCTTCGTCCATCTCATCTCTTTATTGACTAAACTTATCTATTCTATAAATTCCATAGGTTTTATAATAAATGGCGCGGAAAATGTCAAGAGGAAAAGGATTGTTTTATAGACCGGCAGACCGCCGGACTCAGAACGCAAAAACAGTCTCTTGAGGGAGGAGAAAGAGACGGTCCGGAATCAGCGTCGAACTCGGGCTTTCTCCTTGCCTTTGGCCTTCTTTTTTCCGCAGACATCCAGGACGTACTGGAGGGTGACCCTTTCGAAATAGTTTTTCAGGATCTGGCTGGCCTCTTTCCAGATCTCGTAGGCGGCGCAGGTCGGGAGACGGTCGCAAAAATCTTTATCCTCGATGCAGTCGACGAGGGCGCAGGACCCTTCCAAGGCTTCCAGAATTTTGCAGAGATTGATCTCCGACGGCTTGCGGGCGAGAGTATAGCCGCCGCCCGCGCCGCGAATGCTTTTTACGAGCTTGTAGATCTTCAAAGGGATGATGATCTGCTCGAGGTAGCGGAGGGAAATCTCCTCCTCCTCAGCCACGTTTCTCAGGATGACTGCCTTTGTGCCGCTGGTATAATGGCGGGCGAGGTTTAACATGAGGCGGAGGCCGTATCTTCCCTTGGTGGAGACTTTGATCATGCTCACCTCCTTAATAACAAGTTCGCAGCGATGATGATAAAAACCCTGCGCAACACAAGTATTTTATTTGAATTTCTCAGTTATTTCAACATAATTTTATAGATTCTATAAGAATTATAAGAAAATATAACCCCGGCCCACAACGGAGCCCCGTCGTTCGTCGGAGCACCGCTTCGGCTTGACACTCCAAGCCGGGATTTGTATTCTTTAGACTCATCCCAATTCCCTGATAGAAGACAATGTGGGTGAGTCGGTCATAAGGACAAATCATGATAACAGAAATCTTGCTCGGCGATGAGGCCGTTGCCCTGGCCGCCGTACACGCCGGCCTCACCGCGGCCTATTCGTATCCGGGAACTCCGGCGACGGAAATTATGGAGTACTTGATCAAAGCCGCGTCCAAGTCCAAGGGGCTCAAAGCTTCCTGGTCGGTGAACGAAAAAGTCGCCTACGAGGAAGCTCTGGGTGTCTCGTTTGCCGGAAAACGGGCGCTGGTCTCGATGAAACACGTGGGATTAAACGTGGCGGCGGACCCATTCATGAACTCCGCCCTCACGGGGACGAACGGCGGCCTGGCCGTTGTCATCGCCGATGACCCCAGCATGCACAGCTCCCAGAACGAGCAGGACAGCCGCTACTATGCCCAGTTCGCCCTGATCTTTTGTTTCGAGCCCTCAAATCACCAGGAAGCCTATGATATGACCCGCCGCGCCTTTGACCTTTCTGAAGAAATGGGGATTCCGGTAATGATCAGGCTCGTCACCCGGCTCTCTCACAGCCGTTCGAGCGTCGTGCCCCGTCCCGCCAGGGAAGAGAATCCGCTTCATCATGGCGCCTGGACAGACTGGACGCTCCTTCCAGTCAATGCCAGACGACGCTTCAAAATGCTGCTTGAGAAGCAGGCCGAGCTTGTCAAGTTATCAGAAGGATCAGATTTCAATTCTCTGGCGGTCAACGAGGACGACCGTTCAGTCGGGGTGATCGCTTCGGGAATTGCCTACAATTATGTCAGGGAAAACCTCAGAGATATCCGGAGAGGCCCATCCCTTCTCAAAATCGGCACTTATCCGCTTCCGCAAAAGCTCGTGGAAAATCTCGTGCGGCATGTGGAGACAGTCCTTGTCGTCGAGGAAGGCTATCCCTTCATCGAGAAAACCTTGCGCGGGACATTTGGCCTGCCCGGGAAAACAATCAAAGGAAAGCTGAGCGGCCATCTTCCGCTTCAAGGAGAACTTTCTCCCGAAATCGTTCGAGCCGCGCTCGGGCTCAAACCGCTGGATCGGCATAAAGTTGCCGAGTTCGAACTTGCCGCTCGGCCCCCCCAGCTCTGCCAGGGCTGTCCGCATGCCGATACTTTTCATGCCCTGAACAAGGTTCTCCAGGACTACCCTGGCGCCAACGTTTTCAGCGATATCGGCTGCTACACGCTCGGAGCTTTTCCCCCGTACAGTGCTGTCCAGACCTGCGTGTGCATGGGCGCGAGCGTCGGCATGGCCAAGGGCGGCGCCGAGGCGGGGATCTTCCCTTCTGTGGCCGTGATCGGTGATTCGACGTTCGGACATTCCGGGCTGACGCCCCTGCTTGAGGCGGCGGCCGCCAACACAAACATGATTGTGATCATCCTGGACAACAGCACAGTGGCTATGACCGGAGGTCAGCCGAGCTACGCCTCTGGAGGAAGCCTTCTCAAGATGATCGAAGGCCTCGGAGTGCCCAAAGAGCACATCCGGGTTATCAAGCCATTGCCCAAGAACCTAGAGAATAACGCTAGAGTGATTCGAGAAGAGATCGATCATAACGGGATTTCTGTCATCGTGGCCGTGCGGGAATGCCTCGTGGAGGCAAGGAAAAAGAGGAGGAGCGGATAGATGAAGCAAGATATCATCCTGGCCGGTGTCGGAGGGCAGGGCATCCTCTCGATCGCTTTTGTTATCGACAGCGCCGCTCTCAAAGAAGGCCTCATGGTCAAAGAAGCAGAAGTCCATGGCATGTCGCAGCGCGGCGGAGCAGTCCAATCGCACCTCCGGCTCTCCCAGGAACAGATTTTTAGCGACCTTATTCCCAAAGGCGAAGCCGACCTTATTTTAAGCGTCGAGCCTCTTGAAACGCTCCGTTATTTGGATTATCTCCGGCCCGAGGGCACGGTGATTTCCAGTCGCTCTCCCTTTGTGAACATCCCCGACTATCCTGACCTCGAAAAAATCCTGACCGCCATCTCCCGGGCGGGACGTCACCTCCTCGTCGATTCCGAAGAACTCGCCAAGAAGGCGGGCTCATCGCGCACGCAGAACATGGTCATGCTGGGCGCAGCGTCTCGGTTGCTCATGGTCAAAAAGGAAAATCTTGTCGAGTTCATAGAAACGCTCTTCAAGCCGAGGGGAGAGAATATTGTCACGGCCAATCTGAGGGCCTTTGAGCTCGGCCGCGAAGAAGCCGGCCTGTTGGCGGAAAAAAGATGAACCCAGATCGGCGAAAGATCAGAAGTATTTTCAAAGCGGCCGAAGCCGACGAGAGAAATTTCCTCCTTGAGCACGAGGTTTATGCGCTTCTCCGGGCCTCGGGGATCGAAGTCCCGCGTTTTTTCTTTGTCCAAAAGGGAGACCGGGCTGTTCCCCAGAAGCTCGCGGCCCTCGGGTCCGACCAGGTCGTCCTCAAGATCGTCTCTCCCTCCATCATCCACAAAACAGATGTGGGGGGAGTTGTTTTCGTCAGAAATAGCGCTGCCGAAGTCAACCGGGCGATCAAACGGATGCTGGCCGAAGTTCCAAAAAGATATACGGAATGGGCCAGGACATTCGGCAACGCAAAAAAGCCTTCTCTCCAGAAGTCCAAACCAGATATCCGCGGGATCCTGGTTTTGGAAAAGGTGCTTTTTCTAACTATTGGTTTAGGTTCAGAGCTGTTGCTGGGGATCCGGCACTCTCGAGAGTTCGGGCCTGTCGTCACCATGGGTCTCGGCGGACTCGACGTCGAATACGTCAGTGAAAGGATAAAGGAGGAACAGGCTGTCGGTATCGGCTCGGCTTATCTTCTGGAGAAAAAGGACATCGTCCACTTGATCGAGTCCCTGGCTTTCTACGATAAGCTGACCAAAGACTTCAGGGGTCAGAAAGCGGCGCTCCCGGAAAAACCCCTCGTCGAGGTCTATGACAGTTTTCGAAGGCTGGCCAGGTGTTTTTCTCCCTGCGTCAAGAGCTCGCCTTATGTTATTGAAGAAGCGGAGATCAACCCTCTTGTGGTGCGCTCCGGAAACCTTGTCGCCCTTGACGGGATGTGCCGGTTTTCGAGACTCCAGGAGAAACCCAAAACACGGCCGGCCATAGGCATCGACCGTCTTCTTCATCCCCAGTCGATCGGCATCGTCGGTGTTTCTGAAAGGATGAATCTCGGCCACTTCATTTTGAACAACATCCTGAGAGAAGGATTTCCCAGGGATCGTGTCTATGTCGTCAAACCGGGGATTCAGGAGATCGAGGGCTGTCTCTGTGTCCCGACGGTCTTTGATCTGCCCGAGGCGGTCGACCTTTTTGTTTTAACTCTAGCGGCCGACCAGAGCATTGGAGTAATCGAACAATTGATATCGGCAGAAAAAGCCCGCTCTGTCATCCTTATCGCCGGAGGAATCGGAGAGAAAAAGGGGACAGAAGCCTTAGAGGCAAGGATCCAGGGCCTCTTGATGGAGAGTCGCAAGCAAGGAAAGGTTGTGCCTGTGGTCAACGGCGGGAACTGCATGGGAATCTATTCAGGGCCGGGACGATATGACACGACTTTCATCCCCGCGTACAAACTGGCTCCGCCGAAAAAAAGTCATCCCCGTTTGGCCTATATCAGCCAGAGCGGTGCGTTCATGGCCTCACGGATGAGCAAAATCCCTCTGGCCGAACCACTTTATGCGGTCTCTCTCGGCAACCAGATTGATCTGACGGCTTCCGATTACCTGGACTATTTTAAAAGCAGACCGGAAATTTCTCTCTGCGCCCTCTATATCGAGGGATTTAAACCTGGAGACGGCCTTTCTCTGGCCAGGGCAGCCAAGGAGGCCGTCCTGAGAGGGAAGATGGTCCTCGTCTACAAGAGCGGCAGGACTCCCGAGGGCAAGCAGGCGACCTCGAGCCACACCGCCTCTGTGGCCGGTGACTACGCGGCCTGCCGTGCGGTCTTGAAAAGCGCAGGAGTCTTTGTGGCTGAGACGATCGCGGAGTTTGAAAGCGGGTTGAAAAACCTTTTGCCTCTCGCAGCCAAGAGCCCGGCCGGGAAGCGTGTCGGGCTGATCAGCAACGCCGGGTTTGAATGCGTGATCCTGGCGGACAGCCTCAAGAACGGCCCGGCGCTCGAGCTGGCTTCTTTTTCGGAACACACACAATCCGCTCTGGCGAAATATCTCCAGCCCCTGGGAATCGACCGGCTCCAGGATATTCGTAACCCGCTGGATATTACTCCTGTGGCGGACGACGCAGCGTTTGCCGGTTGCGTCGAAGCGATGCTGGCCGAAGAGGGGGTCGACTGCGCTGTTGTTTCGCCCGTGCCGATGACGGCGGCATTGCAGACGCTCGCTCCCGGAGAGTCCCACCGCGAGAATATCTACAGCCCCCAGAGCATCGGGAAGCGCCTGGCCGATATTTTCCAAAAAACCAGCAAGCCGTTTGTTGTCAATATCGATGCCGGAGCGCTCTATCAGCCGTTGGTTGACCTTTTGGAAGAAGCTGGAGTTCCCGTGTTCAGGCGCGCCGACGAAGCGCTCCGCTTCCTGGGCAAATTCGTTCACACCTGCCTGAGAGTCGGCGAACTCCGCTGCCGGCAGCGTACGGACTGAGGCCGTGCCCGCCGTCCTTTTAAAAAGAAACGACGCCTTTAAAAAAGGAGCAGTGATGAGATCGATCATTCGAAGATCGGCGCTTTTTTTGGCTCTCGTTTTATCCATGTCTCCCCGAATAGGGAGCCTTCTTTTCTCCGCTGAAGTTCCCAGGCCGGAATACCCCCGGCCGGAAATGGTGAGGCCAGACTGGCTCTGCTTGAACGGCTGGTGGGATTTCGTCCTTGACCCTTCCGATAGCGGTGAAGAAAGGGGCTTTGTTCGCGGGGAAGGGTTCGACAAGAAAATTCTCGTGCCCTTTGCGGCCGAAAGCCCGCTGTCTGGAATCGGCAACCTGGATTTCATGACAGCCGTCTGGTATAAACGGACTTTTGTCCTGCCCGAAAGCTGGAAAGAGAAAAGAGTCCTGCTTCATTTTGAGGCCTGCGATTACAAGACGACCGTCTGGATTAACTTGAAAAAAGCCGGTGAACACGAGGGCGGCTACACGCCCTTTTCTTTTGATGTGACTGACTTTTTGAGTTCAGGCGAAAACCTTCTTGTGGTTAAAGCCTACGATGATGTCAGGAGTGGCCTCCAGCCCGCTGGAAAGCAAAGTCAGCGCCTGCATTCCTATAGCTGCCTCTATCGGAGGACGACGGGCATTTGGCAGACGGTCTGGCTGGAGCCTGTGGCTCCTAACTTTATCGCCAGGTACCGGGTCTACCCCGATGCCGACAACGGAGAGGCGCTTATTCTTGTCGAATTGCGTCACGCCCCGAGCGAAGGAATACTCAGCCTTCGCGTGAAGGATAAAGGCAGGGAGGAATTTGCCGCCCAGAAAAAAGCAGCCAAGAGCGTCTTTTTTTTGGTGAGGTTCAAAAACGCTCAGCTCTGGAACGTTCGCCGACCCCATCTTTATGACCTTGAGGTCGCCTATCTCGTCGGGAATCGCGAACTGGACAAGGTCAACGGCTATTTTGGGTTGAGAAAAATTGAGGCCCGGGAGAACAAAATTTATCTCAACAACCGGCCGCTCTTCCTCCGCACCGTCCTCGACCAGGGATTTTATCCCGATGGAATATATACGGCTCCCTCAGACCAGGCGCTCAAGAATGATATCGAGATCTCGCTGGGCTTGGGGTTTGACGGCGCCCGTCTGCACCAGCGCGTTTTTGAACGCCGCTTCCTCTATTGGGCCGACAGGCTGGGCTATCTTGTTTGGGGAGAATTTGCCGATTGGGGCCTCGACCTCTCCCAGCCTGAATCCTATCTTGTCTTCACTTGTCAGTGGGGCGAAGCGCTGGAACGAGATTTTAACCATCCCGCCCTGATCGGTTGGTGTCCGCTGAACGAACGATGGAGCTCATCTTTTCCAGGAACCATCGAGAACATCTTCCATTTCACCAAGCTTATCGACACGACCCGGCTGGTTATTGATTCATCCGGTGGATATCACTTTGCGTCTTCAGATGTTTATGATTCTCACAATTACGAACAGGATGCGGCGAAATTCAAAGCCGCCTATGACGGCCTTCTCCAAACGCCCCCCGTTGTTTTTGTCAACGGAGAGAGGGAACTCAACAGGCCGTATCAGAGACAGCCCTATTATGTCAGTGAGTACGGGGGCATTTGGTGGAACCCTGGCCAGAAGGACGACAAGGCCTGGGGCTACGGCGAACGGCCGCGGACCGAAAAGGAGTTTCTCGAACGCTACAAGACGCTCACGGAGGCCCTGCTCCTCAACCCTAAGGTGGCCGGGTTCTGCTATACTCAGCTTTATGATATCGAACAGGAAGTGAACGGGCTTTACTCGTTTGACCGCAAGCCCAAATTCAACCCGGACACAATCAGGCGTATCAACCAGCAAAAAGCCGCCATCGAATAGGCGGTAGTTTTGGCTATCAACCTCGGTTCGACGAAAGAAAACGAATCTGCTAAAATGCTTTCTCATGCGCCATCGAACCAGGCTGCTTATTATTCTTATTGGTCTGGTTTTAATCCTATTTGGAGGAGGCGGACACAATCTTATGGGAAGAAAAGCCAAGGAAGCGAATTCTCTGAGCCGTTTTTTTCCCGTGGAAATAAATGGCTGGAGGGTTGAGGGCAGAGACGAGTCCTATGATCCGCAATCGATTTTTGATTATATCGACGGAGCAGGGGAAGTTTATCGGGCCTATAATTTCGAGCGCCTGGTCGCCAGGCGCTACCGAAAAGACGGAGAACCTGACCTGATTGCGGACTTTTTTGATATGGGCACTGCCAGTGACGCCTTCGGCGTCTTCACTCATGACCTCGAAGGAGAAACCGTCGAAATTGGACAAGGCGCGGTTTATAAAGGAGGGCTGCTCTCTTTTTGGAAGGACCGCTATTTCGTTTCTCTCTATGCCGAGGCCGAGACGGCCACGTCCAAGCAGGCTCTTTTAGGTTTAGGCAAAGAGATTGATTCAGCCATCCCGGCCCGGGGAAAGAAACCGGTACTCCTCTCTTATGTGCCGGACAGTTTCGACCTCAAGACGATTCGCTATTTCCACAGCCATTTGATCCTGAACTATCATTTCTTCGTCTCGGTCGAGAATATCCTCCATCTCGGCCCGGACACAGAAGCGGCGCTGGCTTCTTCCGGAGACAAGCCGGACATTGTCCGATTGCTGATCATCCGCTATCCTGATGCTCCGTCAGCGGTTCTTGCACTTCGGAGCTTTGCCAAGGCCTATATGCCCGATGCTGGTGAACCGGAGTTGGTCCAGACCGAGGACAAAAATTGGACCGCAGTCAAAAATAAAGGCGATTATCTGGCCATTATTTTCAATGCCCGTTCGCCTGATCAAGCGAGAAAAATTCTTGCTTCAGTCGGAGAAAAAATTGTTGATTGATACTCAATCGGATAAAATATTTTTGTAATCCGCAAGGAGAGTGCATGCCGGAGAAAATTTTTACCCGCCGAGATTTTTTGAAGATGGCTGCAATCGCCCCGTTGGCCGGAGCCGTCAAGCCAGGCTTTGCGGGGGTTTTTGAGAAAGGTCCTGCAGACAAAGTCAGGGTTGTCCTGGTCCGCGACAAGGAGGCGCTGGATTCTGCGGGGAGGCACAATCCCGGAGCCATTCAGAAAATGCTGGATGATGCCGTCATGGCGCTGTTCGGCGAAAAAACTCCGGCCGAAGCCTGGAGGAGGATCATCAAGCCTTCGGATACTGTGGGCGTTAAAACTAACGTCTGGAGTTATCTCCCAACCGGACGGGCCGTTGAGGAGGCGCTCAAAAAAAGGATCATGGAAGTTGGCGTTTCCGAGGAGCGTATCTCGATTACTGATAGGGGAGTCCTCGGAGACCGGGTTTTCCAGAATGCCACCGTCCTCATTAATGCCCGGCCTGCGAGAACCCACCATTGGGCCGGTATGGGCGGCTGCATCAAGAACATGATCATGTTCGTCCCCGCGCCGTGGGCTTATCATGCGGATGCCTGCGCGGACTTGGCAACGATCTGGAATCTTCCTTCGATCAAGGGCAAAACCAGGCTGAATATTCTTCTCCTGCTGACTCCTCTCTTCCACGGGATCGGCCCTCATCACTATAGCGCCCAATACGTCTGGCCGTATAAGGGGATTCTTGTCGGCCAGGATCCTGTCGCTGTTGACGCCACCGGAGTCAGGATTTTGCAGGCCAAGCGCCTGCAGTTCTTTGGCGAAGAGCGGCCGCTGCAGCCGCCGGCCCAACACATCGTACTTGCGGACACAAGGCATCACCTCGGAGTCAGCAGCCCCGACCGGATCGAGCTTGTCAAAATCGGCTGGCAAGAGAATATTCTTATATAGGAGTTCGGCAATGCCTATATACGAGTACCGCTGCCGGGATTGCGGGAAAAAATCCACTTTTGTGACCCTTTCGGTGAAATCCGCCCTCCGGCCGAAATGCAGGAAATGTGGCAGCGTGAACCTGGATAAGCTCGTCTCGCGGATTTCCGTATCCCGCTCTGAAGAGAGCCGCATGGAAAGCTTGGCCGACCCCTCCAAGCTGGCCGGGCTGGATGAAAAAGACCCCAAGAGCATCGCCCGCTGGATGAAGAAGATGGGCAAAGAAATGGGCGAGGAGATGGGCGAGGACTTTGACCAGTCTATTGAGGAAGCCATGGAGGAGGAAAGCACGAGGGGGGAAAAGGACAGCGGAGGAAACGTCGGGGAGAGTGACGAATTCTAGGAAATCCGCTTTTTAGCATTTGGCGGGGTCCTTTTATTCCTGGACATTGAATAGCAGCCGGGCGCCGAACTGTCCGCCTTCGGTTTCCGCTGAGTAAAAAGAGGCGTTGATCGCTCCCAGAGGTCTGACCGCAATTCCCAGTATCTTTCCATCAATCAAGCGTTGCAGGACCGGCCTTGAGATGGTCAGGTAGGTCTGGCCGCCCTTTCCTTCAGTGACGGGCCAATCGATGATCATCTGAGGGTTTAGGACGCGATCGAGAGGTTGCCCCCGGCAGAGGCTGGCAAACGTGACCGCATCTCTTTTCCAGTACGGGTCACCGCCCAGGATTTCGACGACTCTGATCAACCCGAAATCAGGCACATCGTCCAAGGTCCGTTCGACGGAATGCGTTGTGAGCTCCAGCAGGCCGTGGCCGGCCGCTTTTTTCCCAGCAAACGAGCCGAGGTCCCATCGGAGGATGATCGACTGAGTTCCGCCCGCCGTCAGCACACGGGTTCTCCGCCCGGCGTCTTCGACAGACCAGTGGCTAAAGTTCATGTCGGGATACTCGAGGTCAACCATCCCCTCCGCGGCCACTCGGACGGAATGCGCGAACGTCTTAGGGTCTGGAAGGGGCGGATGGTACGGGACTGGATCTCCCTCGTCCAGTCCGGCAAGTGCCACATTCACGACATCCACCTTAATATAATCCACATCGACCCGGTATTTTCCCAGTCCCCAGTCCATAAGGGCAAGCTGACCGTTCACGGTGTCTCCCGGCTTCGCCTCGAAATCGCGGGTGGTCATGCTGATTGTGTGCCAGTTCTGGGCATCCGCGATGTCGAACTCCATGAGATGGGTGTGAAAATCTGTCGTTTTTTGGGTGTTGAGATGAAGGTTCACCCGGCGGGGCGCCTCGCTCACTCGGATGCGCGCTTGGATGCGGAGCTCGTAGCCCTGCTCCTTCAAGCGGTCGAGGTAGAGATCGCCGGAGACTGTCCGTTTGATCAGGGCCCACCAGACGTTCCGCCGGTCTTTGGTCGCGTCGACCAGAATGGAAGCGTAACCGTCCCCTTGGCGGAAATCCATGACGGCCTTTCCTTCTCCGGTGAAAAACGCCCAGCCGGTAGCTCCGGTCGGGTCTTTCTTCAGGGGCCCGTTGAAATCTTCGATAAATTGGGCCGAAGTCTGCCGGGAAATCAGAATGCCGCCAACAAGAACAAGGAGCCATGTTGTCCAATGAAGTTGCTTCATTAAGTATTAGAGTGCTTTTCCCAGCTCCTGTAGGAGTCTGTTGATGTGTTCGTCAGTATGAATTGAAAAAACGGTCACCCTGAGCACACCTTCCGCCGGCGCGCCGATATACTTAAGATAGGCGATGGCGATCCCGTGGCTCATGAGCGACCTTTGAACCTTCTTCATTTTTTCAGCCGACCCCATCGACCAGGCCACAATCGGCACAGGACCTTCGTGGACTGGCACGCCCAACTTCTTCATCCCGGCTTTCACAAGGGCAACATTCTTCCTCAGCCTTTCCCTCATTTCCGGATGATTTCTCAAGATTTCGATGCCCCGGGCTGTTGCCGCCGCGATCGGGGTCGGCGTCGGTGTTGACCCGATATAAGCCCCCACCGTGCCTCTGGCCGCGGCGATCATTTTTTTCCCTCCGATAACAAACCCTCCATACCCGCCAAAAGCCTTGCTCAGCGTCCCGGCGAGATGCAGACGATCTGACGCCACCCCGAAATGTTCGGCCGTCCCTCGGCCGTTATGTCCCAAGACTCCAACGCCATGGGCATCGTCCAGGCCGATCATCCCCTGATAAGGCGCCAGAACATCCAGGTAGTCCGGCACAGGTGCGATATGCCCAAAGGTCGGGAAAATCCCGTCGGTCATAAGAAAAGGTATTTGACGGGCTTTGAGTTTTTTTTTGAGTTTCCTTTGGAGGTCTTCGGGATCACGGTGACGGAACCTCCAAATGGGCTTTCCCAGAGAATGAACTGAGTCTGTGATACAAAAGTGGGCCTCCTCGTCAACAAAGACGGCATCATAATTTTCGGCTAGGCTCTGGGCCAGGATCAGGCTGCTCAGGTATCCTGAGCTAAAATAAGCCGCATCGGGCTCTCCAAAAAATTCCTTCAGCCGTTCCTCCACCTCGAGCAGAACAGGGTTATTCCCGAACCCGGCGCGCGACGTGGCGCTGTGCGTGCCGTATTTCCTAAAGGCTTCGACCCCAGCCCGGATCAAGTCCGGGTGGCCGTGCAATCCGAAATAGCTCGTTCCAGCAAAATACAGGAATCGTTTGCCCCCGATGATCGTCTCTGCCCCGGGGGCGCTCTCTATTCCGTTTAAGGTATTGGCTATTTTTTTAGACACGTTTTAGACTTTGGGCAGTTTTTTCAGGAAGGCCGGGTCGACGTCCACGCCCAGACCAGGCTCTCGGGGAAGGGTGATTGAGCCGCCCTTGACAATCATCCCTCCTTTAACCGGGTCGACCGTGTGGGACGCATTCCCGTCGAGGTCGGCAAAAATAATGTTGCTTTGCGCGGCCATGAGATGCGCCGCTGCGGTCAGGGCGAGCCGCGTTTCCAGCATGCACCCGACCATGGCCCGGATATTAGCGCTTTCGCCGACGTGAGCGATCTTGAGAGCATTCCATATTCCACCGGATTTCATCAGCTTGATGTTGAAATAATCGCAGGCGTCTTCTCTCACGAGCCGGATGGCATCATGGGGGGAAAAGAGGGCCTCATCGGCCATGATAGGAATCGGGCTCATCCGGCGGACGGCCCGCAGCCCGGCTAGGTCCCAGGCGGCGACCGGCTGTTCCACGTATTGGATCTTATATTTTTCCATTCTTTTCAGCGCCGAAATGGCCTGAGGAACCGTCCAGCCTTGATTAGCATCGATGCTGATTTCCTTGCCGTAGCCGATGGCGTCCCTGATCGCCTCGAGCCGGGCGATATCCATGTCCGGATCCTGGCCCACCTTGATTTTAATCTTTCTGTATCCCGCTGTGACGAATTGCTTCGCCTTTGCCGCCATTTTTTTGGGCACATCAAGGTCAGCTGTGATATCCGTCTCGAGAGGTCTCTCGGTGCCCCCGAGAAGCTGGAAAAGGGGCAGAGAGGAGGCCTTGCCGAGGATATCGTACAGGGCCATATCAAAAGCGGCAACAACGCTCGGATTCGACCTGACAAAACTCCCGGCCTCCCGGATAAATGGCCCCACTGCGCGCGGGTCTTTTCCGATGAGCAGGTCCCTCAGGCTTCTGGCCGCAGCAATATTGGTTTCCTGGGTTTCTCCAGTGATAGGCGGGAAAGGGCAGGCCTCGCCGAGACCGAAGAGTCCAGAATCCGCGCTGATCTTTATGAGCACATTATTTGCCCCCCGCATCGTCCCGATCGAGATCTTGAACGGCTCCCGGAGAGGGATGTCAAAATAGAAAATTTCGATTTTTCGTACTTTCATTTTTTCACCGTCCTGGAACCGAAAATTTTGGTCCCTATTCTCACCATATTGGCCCCTTCCTCTATGGCCACACGGTAAGAGTGGGACATGCCCATCGACAGCCAGTTCATCGAAACTCGCTCAAGACCGAGAGCCTTGATCTCACTATATATCTTCTTGGTTTCGCGAAAATACGGACGGGCCTCCTCCGGGTTGCCCGACGCCGGTCCCATGGTCATCAAACCCTCCACGCTGATATGCCGAAACCGACTCAGTTCCCGGATCAGACTCGCCACATTTTCAGGCAGCAGGCCGAATTTTTGCAGCTCCCGGCCGCTATTAACCTCGACGAGGATGGGCATGGATTTTCCCCGCTCGGCGCAGCGTTTATCGATTTCTTTGGCCGTCTCGAGCGAGTCCACAGTTTCGACCAGGTCGAAAATCTCCACAGCTCTTTTGACCTTGTTTTTCTGGAGATGGCCGATAAAATGCCATTGGGCCCGCCGGCCGATAATGGCAAAGGCCGCCTGGGCTTCCTGGATATAGTTCTCGCCGATGATCTTCACTCCGGCTGCGACGGCCTCCAGGATTTCTTCGGGAGTGCGGGATTTAGCCGCCGCCACAAGCGCGACATGTTCGGGAAGCTCGGCGAGCAGATTCCGGACGTTTTCTTGGATCATGCGCTAATCTATATTAATCATAGTGATTTCTATATATCTTCCAGGCGACAATCATTAATATGCCTATGATGATGCCTATAATACATCTCTTCCGAATCGTCCAGGCCAACGCCGGGTCTTTGGCAAAAAACGAAACGGCAATACCGAGAAGCGCAGTAAAAAAGATTATAACGATGCCGCATCCCAACGCAGCTTTGACGGAGCCCAGAGGCGAATCTTTAATCATATTCAGCCCGGCGCTCTTTTTTTATCTGAATCATACTTAAGGTGGAGAGGAGTGTCAAATCGGAAGCTGCCCCATTTCCGTGATACTGAGGCGGTGGTCTAAAGAGGGTGATGCCGCGTTAAGCCGGGGGATGAGGCGAGGGAGAATGTGGTGAGAAGTCCGTATGAGCGACGAGCGGGCGTCGCGAGGCATCGAAGATGCCGTGGCGATCTCAGTTTAAGATTGCTTCGCTGTCGCTCGCAATGACAATTCTCCTCGCTGGGGAAATCGCAGCGTGACTTCGAGCCACATCTCCCGAGCCTCGTCGGGGAGTAAGCCGCGGCAGGCCCCTATTCCAGAACAAAATGCTTACGGAAACGGAGCTGTGTGTTATAATGTTTTCCCGCCGCGCCATGACCATACGCGAGAAGCTCGAAGAAATCGAACAAGCGACTCTTTCTCCCAAGGCCATGCTCAGCGCCAACTCCAGGGGGAGAGCCCGGCCCGAGAATCCGCACAGTCTGAGGACAGCCTTCCAAAGAGACCGCGACAGGATCATCCACTCCAAATCTTTCCGCAGGTTAAAGCACAAGACGCAGGTATTTCTGGCTCCATTTGGAGACCACTTCCGAACGCGATTGACCCATACCCTGGAGGTCTCCCAGATTGCGCGGACGATCGCCAAGGCCTTGCGCCTCAACGAGGACTTGACCGAGGCAATCGCTCTGGGGCACGACCTGGGTCACACGCCGTTCGGACACGCTGGCGAGGAAACCCTGGACACGCTTCTTCCGGACGGATTCAGCCACTATGAACAGAGCCTCCGCGTTGTGGAAAAATTGGAATACGAAGGCAAGGGTTTGAACCTGACTTACGAAGTGAGAGAGGGTATCGAGAAGCATTCCAAGGGTCGAGGACAGATCCTGGAAGATAATTTCACAGACATGCCCAAGACCTTAGAAGGGCAGGTGGTGAGGGTATCCGATATTATCGCCTATGTCAATCATGATATCGATGACGCCCTCCGCGCCGGGGTCATCAAAGAGGACGATATTCCTCCTCACTTGGTGAAAGCTTTGGGGAAATGGCCGGCCGGACGCATTGACCGTATGGTTGAAGATTGCGTCATGGCCAGTCTGAGCGCCGACTTGGAGAGGATCGCGTTGAGCGACAAAGTTTTGGCTGCCGTCGTCGAGTTGAGGGAATTTCTCTACAGGAACGTTTATTGCAGTCCTCGTGCCGCCGAGGAGATTGACAAGGCCAAAAAGATTCTCTCTGACCTTTATGACTATGTGCTCCGCAACCCCGATCCGTTCGTCAAGCCTTATCCCAGGGGCGATCCGCTGGAGAGGAGAACGGCAGATTTCCTCGCCGGAATGACTGACCTCTATGCCCTAGCGCTCTACGAGAAACTTTTTTTTCCACGAACCTGGTCCTCCTGATTTTCAGGCAGATAAATTTAAGATGTCCATCTCGGGGGAGTAAACGATGAAGAACAGACATTGCCTTTTTACATTGCCCTTGGTCGGGATGCTCATTTTTCTTTTATTTCAGCCTGCGCCTTCGCTCCCCCCGGATGACCGTGTCAAAGTTTGGAAAGAGCCGTTGGTCATCCCCACCTATCCTATCGGTGCGCCGGAGAAGAATCCCATTTTCTATTTCGGGAGGGCTTATCAGGGCGCCCGGGGCCCCGTCTATCCTTATCCCTTTCTGGATGTTCTTACGGATCACCGTGTGGACAAGACCTATGCCGCCCTTTTTCTGGAAAATGAATTCATCCGGGTTTGTGTCCTTCCCGAGATCGGCGGCCGGATCTTTGAGGCGGTCGACAAGACGAACGGTTATCATTTCTTCTACCGTCAGCATGTGATCAAGCCCGCGCTGATTGGCCTGCTTGGGGCCTGGATTTCAGGCGGCGTCGAATGGAACATCCCTCACCATCATAGGGCGACGTCGTTCATGCCCGTAGATTGGTCGGTCTCCGAAAACCCTGACGGGAGCAAAACGATCTGGGTGGGAGAGACGGAGCTCCGCCACAGGATGAAGTGGGTCGTTGGGCTCACCCTCCGGCCCGGCTGTTCTAGGCTTGAAGTCAGGTTGAGGATTTTCAACCGTACGCCCTTGGCCCATTCGATTCTGTGTTGGGTCAATGCCGCTGTTCAGGCCAATGAAAATTACCAGGTCATTTTTCCGCCTGGCACCACGTTGGCAACTTTCCACGGCAAGAATCAATTTTCCCGCTGGCCGATCTCCCGCGATGTTTATAATCGCGTGGATTATACCAGGGGCGTCGATGTGAGCTGGTGGAAGAACAATCCTTCCCCGACTTCTTTTTTCGCCTGGGAATCGGAAGAGGACTTTTTAGCTGGCTATGACCACGGCCGGAAAGCGGGAGTGGTCTTTTTTGCCGACCATCGCCTTGTCCCAGGAAAGAAATTCTGGACCTGGGGGACGGGGAGTGAGGGCAAGAGGTGGGAGAAAATCCTGACGGACACAGACGGTCCTTACCTTGAGCTCATGTTCGGGTCGTTTTCGGACAACCAGCCCGACTACAGCTGGTGCGAACCGTATGAGGCGAAAATCGTGACTCAGTGTTGGTTTCCCATCCGCAACCTTGGCGGTGTTAAAAATGCTAACGCCGATGCGGCCCTAAATCTGGAATTGAAGACAGACCGAAGGGCTCTTGTCGGCCTCCACACAACGTCGCGGCATCAAGGGGCTAAGGTTGTGTTGACAGCCCAGGGAAAGGTCGTTTTCGAAGACACGATCGGGATCGGACCGGACAATCCCTTTACTGCTGAAATTCCGGTTGCTGAGGGCACGCCAGAAGAATCACTCCATCTTTCTCTCATGACCGCGGATGGAAAAGAGATCATCAGCCACAATCCTCAACATAGGGAAGCGACTCCTCTTCCTGAGCCTGTTGTCCCTCCGCCGCCCCCGCCGGAGATCAGGACGAACGAAGAGCTTTATCTTGCCGGGCTGCGCCTCGAACAATTTCACAACCCGGCTATTGAGCCTGATCCTTATTATGAAGAGGCGCTGAAAAGGGACCCCGATGATGTCCAGGCCAACATAGCTCTGGGGAGGTTCTATTTGGTAAGGGCATTATTTGGGGAGGCAGACGCTCATCTCAGGCGGGCTGTTGCCAGGCTGACGAAGAACTACACCCGGCCAAAAAACGGCGAAGCCTTTTACTATCTTGGTTTGGCCTTGCGGTTTCAGGGAAAAGAGCAAGAGGCTTTCGACTCCTTCGGCAGGGCTTCTTGGAGCGAGGCGTGGTCGGCCGCCTCAGACTTACAAATGGCTGAGATCGCTTCAGCTCAGGGTAACTTTTCTGGCGCTCTCGAGTTTGTCGGACGGTCCCTTGCGGCGAACCGATGGAACGCCAAGGCCCTTGCTCTCGAGGCAACGCTCCTGAGGGAGGCGGGTTGCCTTGATGAGGCGGAAAAGCGAACCCGCGAGATTCTGGCGCTTGACCCCTTGGATTTCTGGGCCTTAAACGAGCTTTGTCTTGTCTATTCGGCCCGGGGACTTAAAACCGAAGCTCAAAAGGCCCTGGCTGATCTTAAAATGAAAATGCGAGATTCCGTCCAGAGTTATCTCGAGCTCGCCCTTGATTACGGAAGCTCTGGGTTTTGGGATGACGCCGTGGCGGTGCTTTTGCGTCTTGCGGGTTCAGAGAATCGGCAGGCCTCTTTGAACCCGATGATCCATTATTACCTGGGATATTTTGCCGGCAGAAAAGGCGATAAACAGAAGGCCAGGCAATTCTGCCTCGAAGCGAGCCAAATGCCAGCGGACTATGTTTTTCCGTTTCGGCTCGAATCTATCGAAGTGCTTGAATGGGCCCAAAAAGAGAACCCTCAGGATGCGCGCGCTCCCTATTACCTCGGTAACCTTTTCTTTGATTTGCAGCCGGCGAGAGCTATCAAGGAGTGGGAGAGGTCCACGACTCTCGACGGGAATTTCGCCTTGCTCCACAGAAATCTCGGGCTCGCTTATGCTAAGGTCAATAATGATTTCCCGGCTGCTGTCGCATGCTTGGAGAAGGCCCTGGCTTGTGACCCGAATAACCCCCGGCTTTATTTTGAATGCGACCAGCTCGCTGAGTTGGCCAACTTCCCCCCGCAGGAAAGGCTGGCCAGACTCAGAGACAACCACTCTGTGGTAGCCCAGCGCGATGATTCCCTAATGCGTGAGATTTCTCTTCTTGTAGACCTTGGTCACTATGACCAGGCCATTGAAATCCTGAAGACTCACCATTTCCATGCTTGGGAAGGAGGAGGAGATATTTCCAATATCTATGAGGAAGCTCATCTTCTTAGAGGCCAGGGATACTTGGCCCAAAAAAAATACGGCCACGCCCTCAGAGATTTTAGTGCAGCCCTAGAATACCCTGATAACCTAGAAGTGGCCCGGCCGGCGACGGGCGGTGGGTCTCCGAAAATATACTATTTTATCGGGCGAGCCTACGAATCTTCCGGCAAATCGCATGAAGCCGCCGCCGCTTATCAGCGGTCTGCGGGTTCAGGCCAAGACTTTTCTGAGTCCTCGTACTATCAAGGCTTGTCTTGGCGAAAACTCGGTGAGGCGGAGAAGGCTAGACAAGCGTTTGAGGATCTGATTCGGTTTGCCCGAGAAAGCTTAGAGAAGCGGCAGACCATGGACTATTTCGCCAAGTTCGGGATGAGGGAATCGGCCCTGAGACGAGAGGCGTATTACCATTATCTTTTGGGTTTGGGATTCCGCGGGATGGGGCGTCAAGGAGAAGCAGCCGCGGAATTCCAGAAAGCTATCGGCCTCCAGCCCTATTATTTTCCTGCTCACAGACAGCTTGCCGCGTTCGGTCAATAACCCCCCAAAAAGATTATTGTTGAGAGGCGCTGAAGATATTATAATGATTCCTTTTTGAAAGCCCGTTCCATCTCAAAGAGGGAGCAAGACCCAATGAATAAAAGAAGAGTATTAGAAAAAATCGCCACGAGATTGCGCCTTCATTCTCTTCAAATGACAACTGCAGCTGGCTCCGGGCATCCAACCACATGCCTGTCCATGGCCGATCTTGCCGCCTGCTTATTTTTTAGCGAGATGAGATATAACATCCGTGATCCCCATGATTGGGGTAATGATGAGTTCGTGCTTTCTAAAGGCCATGCTGCGCCTATTCTCTGGGCCGCTTATGCAGAGGCCGGCATCCTCCCTCTCGAAGACCTGATGAGCCTGCGGAGGATAACCTCTGACCTTGAAGGCCATCCGACGCCGCGAATGCCCTGGGTCAAAGCGGCCACAGGGTCTTTAGGGCAGGGCTTATCTGTCGGCGTCGGCATTGCCCTTGCGCAGAAGATCGGAAAATCACCCGGCCGGACATTCGTCATGATGGGCGACGGCGAGTGCGCGGAGGGGGGAGTCTGGGAAGCGGCGAACGCAGCCGTCCTTTTCGGGCTCAACAACCTGGTTGCCGTTGCGGATATCAACAGGCTGGGGCAATCTGAAGCGACCATGCACGGCCATGACCTAAGGGCCTATGAGCGCAAATTCAAGGCGTTTGGGTGGGAAGTCTTTAAGGTGGACGGCCACGATATCAGAGCCATCCTCGAAGCCTTTAAGAAAGTGCGGAAGGCCAAGGGCCCGGCGGTCGTCCTAGCCAGAACAATCAAGGGCAAGGGGGTCTCATTTGTCGAGGACCAGAACGGCTGGCACGGCAAGCCGTTGAAAGAGGAGGAATTGCGACGCGCTCTCCAAGAGATCGGCCCGATGCCGGAGATTGATTCGCGGAAGTATGTCCGCAAGCCCCGGACGGCAAAGCGGCCGCTCTGGAAGAAGGGGGTCGCCTTCAACAGAACTCAATACACCGACAAGACAGCCACACGCCTAGCGTACGGGATAGCTCTCCAGAGGATCGGCGAAGTCAATGATTGGGTCGTGGCTCTGGACGGGGATGTGAAGAACTCGACCTACGCAGAGAAATTCTTTGAGGCCTTTCAGAAACGGTCGTTCCAATCGTATATTGCCGAACAAAATATGGTCGGAATGGGTATCGGACTCTCGGCCAAGGGATTCATCCCTTTTATCGCCACATTTGCTGCCTTCCTCAGCCGGGCGCATGACCAGATCCGGATGTCGGGGTATTCTTTCTCCAACATCAAATTCTGCGGATCGCATGTCGGCGTGAGCATCGGAGAAGACGGCCCTTCCCAGATGGGGCTTGAAGATATGGCCATTTTCAAACCCATTCCCGGGTGCGTTGTCCTCTATCCTTGCGACGCGTTTTCGACGGAAGGATGTCTGGAGTCCATGCTTTGCCAAGAAGGCCTGGCCTACTTGCGGACAACACGGCCAGCCACTCCGCTTCTGTATTCTCGGGAGGAGAGCTTTCCCATCGGCGGGTCCAAAGTCCTGCGCAAGGGGGATAAGGACGTCGCTACGGTCATTGCCGCCGGCATCACGGTGTTCGAGGCGCTCAAGGCCCATGACGAACTGGAAAAAGAAGGCCTCGGAATCAGAGTGATTGACGCCTATTCCGTTCAACCCTTAGACACTGATACGATTCGCAAAGAAGTCGCTGAGACCGGCGGCAAGGTGATTGTTGTCGAGGACCATTTCCCGAGTGGCGGGCTCGGCGAAGCAGTTGCTCTGGCCTTGGACGGGAACGCCGAGATCGTCCATCTTTGCGTCACCAGCCTTCCTCGGTCGGGGAAACCTGCAGAGCTCATGGAGATGTACGGGATCAGCGCGTCTTATATTTTCAAAGCTGTTAGAGAGCTTATGGATATGGAGGCCTGAGGACATCCTTCTTTGAAAGGCCGGTTTTACCTCCTGCGCTTATTTTTTTGCTCTTGTCTAATCGTTAGTGCCTCTGCCCATCCCATTTCCGGAAGGCCCAGCCAACATGACACGGGTACCGTAATCGCGGTCTATGACGGAGACACAGTCGAGGTTCAATTTTTTGAGGGGTCTTCGAAACGGATCAGGCTACTGGGCGTAGACACGCTCGAGATTGATGACCCGAGAGAAGAGGTGGCTTTTTGGGCTCTGCTGGCCAGGAGGTTCTCTTTTTTTCATCTTTATCGCAAGAACGTCCGGTTGACTTATGACCAGATCCGGGTGGACAAGTATGGGAGAATCCTGGCTTATGTTTGGACGGACCAGGACAAGCTTTTCAATGACTTCATCATCAGAGAAGGCTTTGCTTACGCGTTCCTGAGCTTTCCCTTTCGGAGCGATATTCAACGCCTTTTTCGGGAAGCCCAGCAGGAGGCCCGCAAGAAGAAGAAGGGCCTCTGGCGGAAAGAAGAGCCGGAAACAATCTCCGATGCAATAGCGCGCCTGCGCCTGGGAGAATACCTATCGGTGCGGTTCAAATGCTCTTCTTTAAAAGAAGGGCGGTCGTTTATCTATCTGACCTCCGGAGCCGGGGAATTCGAAGCCGCGATTCCGCGGAGCCGGGCGGATGCTTTCCCCTCAATCAGGAACTCAATCGGCCGTGTTCTTATAGTCTCAGGTTTCCTCGAGGACTATCGGGGCAGGCCTCAAATCGTTGTTTTTTTCCCACGCCAACTCCGCCCCGCAACTGGCCAGGAATGAGTTTGACATAAAGATGGCGTTGGATTATAGGTTTTCTGAGGAAACATGTACAAGAAAGTCGACCAAAGAATCCGCTGGCGGCTTGAAGAGCTTGTCGGTCCAGAAAACTTAGTTTGCGATCCCGAGAAGATGGCCGACTACAGCCACGATGAATTTTCTCTCCATGATATCAGAAGAACCCCGGAGGCCGTGGTCAAGCCTCAAAGAACCGAAGAGGTCGCTGCTGTGCTCAAGCTCGCCGATGAGGAAGGAATTCCAATCACACCCCGGGGCGGGGCCACGGGCCTCTGCGGCGGGTGCGTTCCTGTATTTGGAGGCATCGTTTTGTCGTTAGAAAGAATGAACCGACTGGTTGAGATCGACCACGAGAACCAGATGGCAGTGGTTGAGCCCGGTCTGACCTTGAGGGAGTTTGCTCAAGCTGTGGAGGAGGCCGGCCTTTCTTTTCCTCCTCATCCGGGAGAGGAGAGCGCGATGATGGGAGGGCTCATCGCCACGAACGCTGGCGGAAGCCGTGCCGTTAAGTACGGCGTCATCCGGAACTACGTCAGAGGGCTTGAGGTCGTTCTTCCCCGGGGACAAGTCATCCGGCTGGGTGGAAAACTCATGAAGAGCAGCACGGGCTACAGCCTTCTTCATCTTATGATCGGTTCGGAGGGAACCCTGGGCGTGATTACACAGGCCATTATCCAGCTTCTGCCTGCAGCTCGATTCACCCGGTCCTTAGTCATTCCGTTTGGCGACCTAGAAAGCGCCATCGAGTCGGTCCCTCTTCTGCTGAACAGAAAAATCATGCCCATGGCTTTGGAGTTCATCGAGAAGGAAGTGATCCGCATCACCGAGGACTATCTTGACAAGCGCTGGCCCTGCGCGGTGGGCGAGACGTATCTCCTTGTTGTTCTCGACGCTTCGAGCGAGGACGAAATGGACAGGGTCTCCCAGGCCGTGGCCGAAGTCTGCCTGGAAAAGGGAGGCAGCGATGTTTTTATCGCCGACACGCCCAAGAAGCAGGAAACAGTCTTGGAAATCCGGAGCAAAATTTATGAGGCCATAAAATCCTACACCATCGAGATCTTGGACATCTCCATCCCCCGGGTGGAGATCCCGAAACATGTCCGGCGGGTCCGCGAGGTTTCAGAAAAATATGATATCTGGCTGCCCACGTTCGGGCATGCGGCCGACGGGAATGTGCACACCCATATCATGCGGGCCCGTTATTCGGCGGGAAAAATGATTCCTCTTCCCGAAAAGGAGTGGCGGGCGAAGGTGGATAGAGTCCGAGGGGAGCTTTATGCCGACGGCAAGGCGCGGGGAGGAGTCATCTCCGGAGAGCACGGCATCGGAATCATCAAGAAGCCCTTCCTTTCTTTGACCCTGGACGAGGTTCAAGTGGAGCTGATGAAGGGTATCAAGCGACTCGTCGACCCGCACCTTATTCTGAACCCGGGCAAAATTTTTGATTGAGATGATGCGGGTGGACAAAGCACGTCTTTTGTGCTATTATAAATTCGCTTTTCATGACAACAAAAAGGGGCTGAGCATTTTTTAGGGCCGTATGAAAATACTGGTCATCGGCGGAACACGCTTTTTCGGCTATCATATCGTTACAAAGCTCTTGGCCGAAGGCCACGACGTAACGCTTTTCAATCGCGGCCGAACACCCGATAACCTGGGAGACCGGGTCAGGCGCATCAAAGGCGATAGGAACGACCGCCGGGATTTTCGCGAGAAGCTCGGAAGGGAAAACTTCGATGCCGTTGTGGACATGATCGCTTTTGTGGCCGAAGACGACCGGTCTGCTGTGGAGACGTTTGCTGGCAGGATCGGCCATTTTTTCCACATTAGCACGGGCTCTGTCTATGTTGTTACCAAAGATTTTCCGTGTCCTCTGCAGGAAAAGGATTTTGACCGCGAGGTCGTTCCCCGGCCGGGGAAAAATGAGGACTGGTGGCTCTATGGCTATCATAAACGAAAGTGCGAGGAGGTTCTCGGTGAGGCCTACCAAAAATACGGCTTTCCTGTGACCATATTGCGCCTTCCAATTGTCATGGGAGAGCGAGATTACACCCTCAGGGCCTATTCCTATTTCTTGCGCCTCGAAGACGGGAAGCCAGTTATTCTTCCGGACGGCGGCCTGAACGTTTTTACTCACATCTATCAGGATGATATCGCCCGGACCGTTTCCGGCAACCTTCTGAACAACACAGCCCACGGTCAGGCCTATAACCTGGCCCAGCCGGAGATCCTCACTCTAAGGAGTTTTGTGCAGGAAGCGGCGCGGATCTTGGGCCGAAACCCGGACCTCGTCGACGTGCCTTCTTGGGTGCTGGACAAGTCAGGCCTGGGGACATCCTTCTCTCCCTTCTTCATGAGGCGGCCGTTTGTTCTTTCCACTGAAAAGGCGCGGCGGGACCTCAATTTCTCCTCGACTCCTTTTGCTACTTGGCTGAGGAAAACGATTTGCTGGTTTAAGGAGGATTATTCGGGGGGACCTCCTGAGAATTATATGAGCCGGGAGAGGGAAATTACCCTGGCCTCTCGCTATCAGGACGAGATGCGGAGATTTTCCCGGATATTAGAATCCGGACTATGACACCATGCTCGAAGACACCAAGGGCTTCGGCCCTCAGGCATATTATGGCCAAACTTAATAAAATGGGGGAATAATGGAAAGAATTACGGAGATTTTTGTCGTCCTGGAAAATCGGCCTTCCACCTTGGGCGAATTATGCAGCTACCTGGCCGAGCATGACATTAATATTGAGGCGATCGGCGTTTTCCACGATACGGCCAAGCTCTATGTCAAAAACCTCAATAAGGCGGTGAAGCTGCTCAATAAGCTGAATTACGCTACAGAGACGCGCGATGTCCTCAAAATCGACCTGGAAAACAGGCCGGGCGCTTTAGCTGACGTGACGACTGCCCTGGGAAACAAAGGAATCAATATCGATTATTGCTACGGCACCCTGAGCAGAAAGGGGAGCGTGACCTCAATCATCCTGGATGTCTCGGACATCGACAAAGCGATGGCCATTCTGAGCGGCGAATAGTCCGCTACCGTTTTTGAGCCTGCCGCTTTTATTCCTTCTCGATCTCTAGAGTTCTGTGGAGCGTATCCAGGAGGAGGGTGTAGTTGATCGGCGTGGTGATAAATTTCTCGAGGTTGGGCAGGTTCTTATCCACCTTATCCATAATGGCTTCAGGAGCCAGGATAAACAGAGGTATATTCTGAAGAATTTCATCTCCGCTGATAATTTTAACGCTCGCATGGGAATCCTCACGGGATGTCAGAAAATCCAATAGAATGATATCGGGCGAATGCTCCCTGGCTTCCCGGAGCCCTTGTTCTGCCGTGAACGTGGATATGACTTCGAACCCTGCCTGCTTGAGTTTGGCTCCCATCTCGTCTGCAGAACCGAGGTCTTTATCGATGATGAGAACGCGGGCCTGTTTTTTGGCCACCTGGTTTGTGTCCATGATTGCGCTCTTGACCATTTCGAGGAGCATGGGCGGGTTGTACGGCTTGGTCAAGAAATACTTGGCTCCTTTTTCCAGGGCCAAAACCTCGTCGGCTGAGCTTGTTTTCGCCGTCAGATAGATAACCGGAATTGACCAAGTTAAACTTGATTTCTTGAGCAAATTACAGACCGCATGGCCATCCATTCCCGGCATCATGATATCCAGAATGATCAGGTGCGGCTTTTCTTTGCGTGCCATCTGAAGGCCCTTGACCCCATCTTCAGCGACGAGGACTTCGTAGCCCTCGATCTGAAGCCGGGCCCGCAGCATCTTAACAAAGTCCTCTTCGTCGTCGACAATCAAGATGCGCTTTTTTTCCATGGGCTCCTGTTTTCCCTTGAGGCCAATCTTAGCTTAAAAAAAGAGGCTCGACAAGCTCTTATTTATTTAGTCGGTTCTCAGGCCTGGGGAACCGATTCAAGAGCCGATGACGGAATCAATGATATAGAGCAGGTCTTCGGGCTCGACGGGCTTGGAAATGAACCCTTGCGCTCCGATTTCGTGGGCTTTTTCCTCGAGCTTTTTGGGGGGCAAAAGGCCCGACATGATAAACACGGGAAGATGCTCGGTATCTGGGGCTTTTCGCAGGTTGGACAGGATGGCTTCCCCGCCGCCCCCGGGCAGGATCAAGTTCAGAAGGATGAGATCAGGCTTTTGCTGGAAGGCCTGTTTCAGTCCGCTCACCCCGTCCGGAGCGATCATGATTTCGTAGCCGTGTTCCGTAAGACAAGGTGTAATAATCTTGGCAAAAGTCATGTCATCATCTATGAGCAGAATACTTTTTGGCCGATCTTTGGGGCGGTCTGACTTTTTCTCAGGCGCAGCTAGCGGTAATTGTTTTTTATCCACTGGAATTTTAATGTCGGCCAGTGCCCCCTGGAGTAGCTCATCGACACTTTCCTTCCTTTTGACCGCCTTTTCTGGTCCTTTCTTGAATTCCTTTTCGATTTCTTCCAGCTTGCCTTGATAGCTCGGCGCAGCTGGAATAACCCGCTTGGCCCTGGCTTTTGGCTCTTTGGTCGCAGCCGGGACATATTTTTCGATCGTCTTAAACAGCTCCCTGGGGTCGTACGGTTTCCTGATATAAGCAAGGATCCCTTCCTGCAGGCAAGCCTTCATGAAGTCGGGCGACCCCACGGCTGAGAGGGCGATAATTGGGATGCTTCCTGTTTCGGGACTTCTTTTGAGCTTGATCGTAGCGTCGAGTCCGTGCATATCCGGCAAGATCATGTCCATAAGGATCAGGTCTGGTTTTTCTTTTTTGGCGAGGTCGATGCCCTCTTTGGCCTTGCCCACGGAGATGACGAGATGACCCCTGGCCTCCAGGCGGAGCTTGATCAATTTGTTCTGATCCGGTTCGTCTTCGATCACCAGGATTTTAGACATGTTCAACCCCTTTTATTGGCTGAGCCATTTGCCCAGCTCCACAGCTTCCTCCGGATAGGAGAGAATCTTTGTCTCAAGGTCGATTTTGCCGCTCAGAAAATCGGTGTTTGAAATATATTGGTCGAGATGCTCCCTCATCCTGGCCAGAACAAAAGGCGCGTCCTTTTTTTTCGTCTCCGGGAGGATGAGGTAATAATTGCCTTTATTGTACATTACCGTATCCGCTCTCCGGCGCAGGGACTTTTTGAGGACATCTTCCATCTCTTTCAAGGAGATTTCTATCCTCCCGCTAAGGGCCCGGCTGATTTCCTCGAAGTTCCGGACGCTGAAGATAATCACAGAAAAAGTGCTTTTTTTCTCGGCCGCCTCCTGGATCATGCTGGACAGGTATTCATTGAGTCGTTCCTCAAAGGTCAATTTCGGAAAGGAGACGGTTACAGTTGTCCCTCGGCCGACCTCGCTTTGAACGCGGATTTCCCCATGATGCAGTTCAACCAGGCCTTTGACGATGGAGAGGCCGAGGCCAGTTCCTTTTTCGCCGGGGCCGTCCTTGCGGCCAAACTGGGTGAATTTATCGAAGATTTTCGGCAGGTCGTTTTTGGCGATCCCGATGCCCGAATCCCGGATGAGGCAAGTGATCGCCGTTTCATTTTCTTCGGCGGCAATCTCGATGGAGCCCTGGAGTGTGAACTTGAGAGCGTTGTCCACTAGGTTGGTGAAGATCTGGTTGATTTTATCTTCATCGCCATAGGTCAAGAGAGGCATGTCCGGGAGGGTCATCCTCAATTCGAGCCCCTTGTCCCTGGCTTTGGCCTCGAAGGCGAGAGCAACCATCCTGAGGACGTTGCCCAGGTCCAGCTCCTCCTTCCTAAATTCCACTTTACCGGCTTCAATCTTAGAGATGTCGAGGAGCTCGTTGATGATGCGCGCCAGACGTTCAATATTGTTCTTGGCGATGCCCAAAATCTCGGTCTGCTGGTCGTTGATCTCACCCGGGACTCTTTCCAGGATGAGACTAATGGCCTCTTTGGCAATGGAAAGAGGCGTCCTGAGCTCGTGGGAGACCGTGTTGATCAGGTCGTCCTTGAGCTTTTCCAAGCGAATATGCCTTTCGATCTCTGCTTTCAGCTGTTCTGCCTGTTTGCGCTCGGTGATGTCCCTCACGGTCACGAGATAGGCCGGCGCGTTTTGCCACTCGATGTCAACGACATGCATTTCTCCTGTTCTCAAGGGCCCGTTCTCCGAGGGGATATTGATTTCCGTGGTCTGTCCATGGGAAAGGGGAAAACCGAACGGCTTGCCCAGGAAGTCTTTCTCCGAGCGGCCAAAGAGTCCGGCGGCGGCGGGATTGGCAAAATTCACCAGGCCCTTCTTGTCCACGATGAGGATGGAGTCGGCGTTTTTTCCGATGATGTTGAAGAAACGGGCCTCTGCCGCGACGAGCTGTTTTGAGAGCAGGTCAAGGCGGGCTTCGAGTCCGGTTTCAGAAGGCTGGCCCTTTTTTCCCTTGCGTCGGCCGAGTTTTTCCGTGAGCAGGTTGGACATCGTTTGAGTTAATCAAGGGCCATTATATGCGCTTTTATTTTATAGGAGATCAGCTGGCAAAGCAAGAAGAACAAGCACACCTGGAAGGGCTTGGGCGCCCCTTCTTGCCCTGGACGGTCAGATGACCAGGGTGATGTCCGATTCCTGGGCCTGCTCGATGAAAAAGGCCACTCCCACGCAGGCGGCCACCTGGTCAATCATTTTTTCCCGGGGAATTTCCATGACGTCCATGCTCATCTGGCAGCCGTACAATTTGACGCCCAGGTTGACCGCCATCTGCCGGAGCTCAACCAGAGAAGGAACACGTTTCGCCTTCATCATTTTCTTGAACATCCAGCGGCCGATTCCGCCGAAACTCATCTTACTCGGAGTTGCCCGTTCGATATCGCCGCCATACATCCACCCGAGAAGGCGGCCGAAAAGGCTCCGCCCTGTGGACACCTTCTTTTTCAGGGCGCGCAGGCCCCAGAACGTGAAGAACATCACGACATCCATGTTGGAGACTGCCGCTCCGGTGGCGATGCTAAACGCGGCAAAGAGCTTATCCAGGTCGCCGCTCATGACAATCATGGAGAGCTTTTTCTTTCGGCCTTCCGGCGTGTCCTCAGGCATGCTTATATTATATCAAATCTATAGAAAAAATAGGAAACAGCCGGATTTATTTTTCATCGGCCCGCGGATAGAGGAGCGCGTTGAGCAGGAACTTATAGGTCCCGTGCGATTGGCCGCGGTTCTGACAGGCAAACCCGATCATGATGATGCGGCCGTTCTTGTAGCTCGTGTCCACCACCGCCGCTTTTCGCGCGATCACGTCCTCCCCCAGCAGCCAGCCGCTGAGCAGGACGTTGCTCTCCGGATAAGAGCCGATGACTTTTCTATGCCACTCCGCCGAAGGAATCCGGGTGGCCAAGACCGGGCTGTCGGTGAACATAGCGGCTGCCTTTTCGGGCAGACCGTAGCCGAGAGGTGTCGTGTTATCCACTTCGATCCGGAGGAGCGAGGTCGGGCAAAAGAATTTCCCTCGCTCCACCTGTTCCAGGACGTCCCGGGCTGGCGTTTGCAGATCTTTGATCGCCAGCTCGCAGGCGCCGTTCAGGGTTACGAGAATTCCTCCCGCTTCGACGAAAGCCTTGAGGGCGTCGACTCCCTCTTTTTCGATGCCGCCTTCATATTCGGGAGGGTAATTCAGCGTGAAAAAGCGGGCCCGCTCGGAGGTAGGACTGGGCTTTCCGGTCTTGATGATATCGGCACTCTCATCGGCGAAGATGATCACATCATACTTGGTCTTGAGATCGACGGGTTTGTCTTTTTCCCCCTTGAAAGCGTCATTGTGGATCGTGGCATAGGGGATGCCCATGTCATCGAAAACATATCTGGTCCAGCCTTCATCCATGTTGCTGCGCCAGGATTGATAGAGGGCGATGCGGGGAAGCTGAAGCGGTGCTTTGGAGAGGGCGGAAGCCTCAGACAGCTCGTGAACGGCCAAGCGCCATTTGCCGATTAAGGAAGGCAAGGCGTTTTGGACCGCGGGGCTGTTCTTGATGATGAAACTCCCCGCCGCCGCCTCGAAATTCGGTAACTTGACCTTTTCCTTGGAGCGGAACACTTCCGCTTTTTCCTTGAGTAGTGCAAAAACGGCGCTGTAAGCAGCATTGACCCGGCAGTCGAGGACATAATAGGCGGCTGCCATTTTCGGTACGACTGTATCCGGGACCGGAATTCTGTCCAGTTTTTCGAGTTTGGCCTCGAATGCTTCGTCGACCTGGTCGCAGGCCACGCCCATTTGCAGCGGCAGAGTCCAACCGGCGTTATCATAGGGCGGAACGGGTGGGCCACCCGGGTATTGCCGCATGTCTGGGTATTTCTGCTTTTCGAGGAGGGCCCAGGCATAAGGCTTATAAGGTTGGCTGAGCTTGATCACGAAAGAGCCGGCCGGATAGACTTTGCCGTCGGCCAAGAACTCCGCCTTAGCCCGGCGGATTTCGACTCCTCCGAACATCAGGACGTCGAGCATCTTGAGCGCCGTAAGATAGTCGTGCTGGGCCGCCGGGATAATAAAGGCATAGGGCTGGTTCTTGTCCGTCTTCTCCACAGAATTCTTGTACATCTGGTAAAAATTAAAAAGGAAATCTTCCTTGTGCAGTGAGGCCGTACGGATCAGGCTCAACGATAACGTCAGTTCGTAGTTCACCAGGTCGCGAAGCCGCCACCAGCCTCCTGGCCACGGGTCGATGAACTCCATGCGCTTTTCATAATACGATTGCGGAATCTCGTTGGGCTCGATGTAAATTGGCGTGGCCACCTGCACCGAAGCCATTTCACTCAGGAGCCCAACAACGTTGTGCAGCCAGGAGGTATCGTCGCAGGCGCCGATATACCAGCCGGTATAGCTGCGGCCGTGGACAACGCCCTTGAACCCGTTTTTCTGGAGATCATAAGACATGCCGGCTCCGCAGAGGTTGACACTGCGCCAGAGAAGGGGCTGGACATTGGGGATAGGCGGGTCCATAAACGGAGGAACAAAAAGGCGTGCACCCGTGGACCCCATTTGGTGCTCATCGATATGGATTTGGGGAAGCCAGTCCTGGTAAAGAACTTTGCTCACAGCCCTGGTTTCGGAAAGGTTGAACATGAACCAGTCGCGGTTGTCATCGTGGCCGGCATAGTGATGATAGATCCAGGGCATCGGGCCGCCCTCGTATTTGGTTCCAACGTATTTTTTGTACCAGTCGACAACCATCTGCTCTCCGTCGGGGTTGCTAGTCGGCACAAGCAGGACAATGACATCCTGAAGGACTTTGGCAGCATCAAAAGGAGTGTCGCCCGTCACCAGCTTGTAGGCCAGTTCCATGGACATCTGAGAGGCGGCGATCTCGCTGGCGTGGAGGCTGCATGTGATGAGGAGGATGGCCTTGCCTTTCCTTGCCAGCTGGTACGCCTCATCTGGGGCCAAGGCGCGGTCGTCTCTCAGCCGCTTGACAATGGCGCGGTAGGCCTCAAGCTGAGCCATGTTCTCTGCGGAGGTGATGACGGCCATGATCATCGGCTTGTTGAGCGTGGATTGGCCGATCGTCAGCAGTTTGAGCCTTTCTGACTCCAGGTCGAGTTTCTGGAAATAGGCCTGGATCTGGCCATAATCGGCGAGCTTGCGGTCTGCTCCTGGCTGGAAACCCAGGAACTTCTCCGGAGATGTCTGAGCGCCAAGTTCGCCTGCAAAGAACGCCAAGAAAGAGAGCATGGCGCCAGTCACTCCAGCTATCGTTTTAAGGCAGTTGCGCATCGAAGCCTCCTTCCTTAAGCAATAAAGGTACTTTATCTACCACGCGCATTTTCTCTTGTCAAGAAACCGGGTCACTTCTGAAGCATCTTCAAATATGTGATCTTCATGATGTGCGTAGAAAGCCGCCCTTGGCCCCCGCACCCCGGGGAACCAGTCCCGACGGGTCCTGTTGTGCTTCACCCCCGAACCACGCCACCCGTCGGGTGTGGGTTCTTTATGCTGATTTGCCAGATAGCGAAGCGCTTCTGGATAATCAGCTCGTCCTATCGACAAGTTTAGGATAACTTCTAAATGTCCGACAGAGCGATGTCATTGCGAGCACAGTGTGGCGGTCTCAAAATATTCAAAATATATGGATGAGATTCCCCGCTCCACTGCCCTTCCCAGCCTCAGTCCCTGGATTGTCGGATAAGAAACATGCGCAGGAGCTGCATTGCGGCCATAGCGGTGGCGGCGACATATGTCAGGGCTGCGGCCTGAAGGACCTTTCTCGCTCCGTCAAGTTCCGGGCCTTTGAGATAGCCTCTCTCCCCCAGAATAGCCATAGCTCGGCGGGAAGCGTTGAACTCGACCGGAAGGGTGAGGACGCTGAACAGCACGGCACCGGCGAAGAGAAGAATGCCGATGTCCATCAAGATGCTCGGGCCTTTTGAGCTCATAAAAAATCCGACGAGGAAGATCGGGAAAGCCAGCGTTGACCCGAAGCTAGCAATCGGATAAATCCCGTTTCTGATATGGAGCGGCGCGTATCTTGTGTGATGCTGGAGAGCATGGCCCGATTCATGAGCCGCGATGCCCAGCGCCGCTATGGAATTGCTTTCATAGACTCCGGGCGAAAGCCGGAGAGCTTTTTTTCTCGGGTCGTAGTGATCACTGAGCTGGCCGGGACTTTTTTCTATGCTGACGTCGTTGGCGCCGCCCAAATTTAAGATCTCCCCAGCCATCCGAGCCCCGGAAATCCCGGACGAAGCGAACACACGGCTGAACTTGGCGTATGTGCCTCTAACTTTTGCTTGGGCATACAAAGCCAGAATCAACGGCGGAATCAAGAAAATATATGTATAGTCCCAAAAAAACATGTTTCTTTCCTCCGATCATATCTTACCTGAGCCGAGCGATTCCTGTCAATTTCGAGTTCTGTGTTTGGGCACTGGTCTGGGAGATGAGCGGGAAGGCTGGCGGCGTCCGTCCCTATTCTTGGGAATTCTCGACTCAACTATAGCAGAGGCCGTTGACAAAGGGCGGCCTAATTACTAAGATGGCGTTGACTTTGATTGAAAATTGATGCGCGGAGGTTGAGAATGCAGGTTGCAATAATCCGAAGGGCCAATCGCCGAAGCGATTTTCGTTTTCTCTTTTTTTTCATCATCGCGCTTTCTTTGTGCCTGCCGCAGACACTCACCTCCCAGACTTCCCAGGAAAAAGAGGCCCGGGCCGAAGCGTATCTTACCCAGGCCGACGAACTCTATTCATCCGGCAATTATTCCAAGGCCATTGATAATTATCTTCAGGCTGCCCAAATCGCCGGAAAGAGAACGAGCCTGTCCCGGGCCTACATGGGCCTTTCGCTGTGCTATTTTTATCTGAATGACGCGGAGAACTCCAAGAAATATATCTTAAAAGCCCTTGAGCTGGACCCACAAAAGGAGGTCTCGAGCCTGTTTCATCCCCAGACCTATGTTGATCTTTTTAACCAGGTCAAGAAAGAGAACGCAGAAAAGCTCAGCCTCATCAAGATAGAGCCGGAAGCCAGACCCGCCGAGGCGGAGCGGGAAGAAGCGGAGAAAGCAGCACCCCAAGCTGCGGCCGGTCCCGGTCAAACTCTGGGGGGAGGCCGGGCCGGGCACTGGGAGGTGGAGGTCCATTATTCCGGCTGGACCATTAACCCGGCCAAGACTTTACTTCAAGATAACCTGGCTAACAAAGTGTCCGATGAAATCCTGGAGAACGTCACCGACCAACTAAACGCTCTTTATGCCGGTCGGCTTGTTCCTGTGGGCAATGAGCAGAATCTTACTCTCAGCTCGAGCGGCTCCAATTTCGGCCTGGGCCTCCGGTATTACCCTCTGGGAAAACAGGGTTCCTTCAGCGTCGGATTTTCTGTAGAAAAAACGAATATTACGATCTCCATGGAAGGGCTGGTGACTCAGAATTATGGCGATGGCTCAGCCGCAACAGTCGAAAGCACGAGCACGGTGACGACGAACCCGTTCACGGCGAACCTGAGTTTTCGGTGGGACTTCTATCCCCAGTGGCGGGTGACTCCCTATTTTGTCTTCGGCCTCGGGTTTGGACCTTTGGGTGGAGACTTTAACTTTATTTATACAGGGACCTACAGGCGCGATTCCGACCAGGTCACCATTCAGGGCGAGGACAGCAGGACTTTCGACCAGCTCCGGGAAGAACAGGACATAGAGCTCGACCTCTTCCTTATTCTCCAGGCCGCCATTGGCGTTCGCGGCGAAATCTTAAAGAATATCTTTATCTTGGGAGAGATCGGGTTCTGGGACGGTCTTATTTTCCGCGGCGGCGTCGGCTGCAGGTTCTAACCAAAGGATTTCTCTTTATTTTCCTTTTCCGGACAGGATATAATACGTTCGACCGTGCTAGACGGGGAGCTAGCGGTGCCCTGTAACCCACAACCCGCTCCAGTGGGGTCGAAGACCTCGCCGAGGCTGGTCCTTTTCTGGCCCGTGTTCGGGCAAGTGGCGTTGACGGCCAGGGCCCTGGGCAAAGAGCCTTCTGTGAACCCCGCCAGGACCGGAAGGTAGCAACGGCAGCAGAGCGGTCTTTTGTGCTCCAGTCAGCCTTGCCTGAGCTAACTGCTCGGATAACGCAGGGGAGGGGCGGTCGGAGCAGGTCGCACGGTCATTTTTTTTCGCCCACCGGGCCCGCCGAAATGGCCCGGGCTTGTATGAATTCCCACCTCACGGACAGCTCTTTTTCCCAGCCGACCGCTTGCCCTCCAGGCTGAGTTGCTCAAGGAGGGACTCGACCTGTTTTTTCTCGTTCTCCCTCAGGGGCAGAAGAGGCGGGCGAGTGGGTCCACCATAGTACCCCAATAGGTCAAGGGTATATTTAATCGCCGGGATTCCCATAGTCTGAGTAAGGATTTTATTAAGAGGGGCGAGGTCGAGCTGCAATTTCTTTGCCTCCTCTATGCGTCCGGCGCGAAATAGCGAGTAAAGCCTGACATAAAGCCTGGGAACAACGGCAGCCGCGGCCAGAATGCCGCCGCTTGCGCCCAGCGCAAGTCCCGGCCAAATGAGGCTCCCCGCTCCCAGAAGAAAGGCAAACCCTTGTCTCGCTCGCGAAAGCGTCTCGACGAGGTTGGTTAGATTGCCCGAGCTGTCTTTGATGCCCGCGATGTTGGGATGAAGCGAGAGCCCGACCACAAGAGAAGGAGAAAAGGAAATCCCCGTATTCTGGGGGATATTGTAGAGGAGAATGGGCAGCCTGGACCTTTCGGCGATACGCAGGAAATGATTCCTGAGAGCATCCTCGTTCATTCTGGATTTGTAATAGGAAGGAGGCTTGATCAGGGCGACATCTGCGCCCAATTCGGCGACTCGGTTGGTGAACTCGACGGTCAGGGCCGTCGACTCTCGCGCCGTGCCGACAATTATCTTTTTCCCAGTTGCCGCTGACGCCCTGGCTGCTGCCACAAGCTCCTCTGATTCTTTGTCACTGAGAAAAACGGCTTCCCCGGTGGAACCGAGAACAACGTATCCGGAAAGGCCGGTTTGGTTATACCTCTTGATATTTTCCCGGAGTTTTTCGCAAGAGACATTCTCTCTGACGAAGGGAGTGGTTAGAGCGGCAAAAATGCCGCCGAAGCTATCTCCGCCCTTGATCTGTGGTTTTTTGATTTCATTTCTCAATTTTTCTCAGCTCCTTTTCGCTCAGGCCGAAGTAATGCCCGACTTCATGCAGCAGGACTTCCTTGACCTTTTCTTTGACTTCTTCGTCCGTGACGCAGATGTTTTCTATTGGTTTCTGGTAGAGAACGATCACATCGGGCGGGGCATTGCCGTAAAAAGGCCCTCTATGCTTGAACGGAATGCCGTGATAGAGCCCTAAAAGTGTAGCCTGGGAAGGAGTCCTCGTCCGGAAGCGTGCCTCCTCTGTGGGATAGTCTTCAACAATTATAGCGACGTTTTGAAGATACTTTTTAAATGTTTTGGGAAGGTCCGCGAGTGCCTTTTCCACAAGTTTCTCGAATTTCTCTCTCTCCATTGCGTTCCGCAGCCAGACTCACCTGCTTATTTCTCGATTCCCAGCCTCGCCCTCACGCCTTTGGAATAATAGTGTTTTTTCTCTTTCATCTCGGTGACTAAATCCGCCGCTTTTATAATCGAGGGAGGCGCATACCGGCCGGTCAGGACGACCTCCACGTCTTCGGGCCTTTGGGCCAGAAAATCATGGATTTCTTTCTCGGTGAGGAGTCGGAAATGGAGAGCGACATTGACCTCGTCCAGGACGATAATCCTGTATTTCCGGGATCGCATCGCTAGAAGGCACTTCCGGAGCCCCTTTTTGGCCCTGTCGATGTCCTCATCTTCGGGGTTGTCCGTCACGTGGATAAACCCCTTCCGGCCGAATTGCTCGATCTTGATGAGGGGGGCCAGCTTGACGACCGATGTGAGTTCACCGTAATTTTGTCCTTTGAGGAATTGTCCGATATAAACTTTCCAGCCGTATCCCGCGGCCCGGAGCGCCAGCCCGAGAGCGGCAGTGGTTTTTCCTTTTCCACAGCCCGTATAAACCTGAACATAACCCTTAAATTTTTCCGCCATGACGTTCCTATTTTATCGCACCTTGTCATCCAGTCAACATATTATTGAGGGATGAGTTTGACTGTCCCCCATCCTCTCCTTATAATCATACTCAATGAAAATTAGCGCGCTGGACGAGATTATAGAGGCGGCCCTTAAGGAGGATATGCCGGAAGGGGACATAACGTCTGAAAGCGTCATCCTGGCTGATTCGGTTTCCGAGGCGGTCTTTGTGGCGAAAGAAGCCGGGGTTTTGGCTGGGATAGATGTCGCCGCACGGGTTTTCGAAAAGCTCGACCCTAAAACGGAGTTTGTAAGGTTTTTTGGAGACGGCCAGGTTTTCAAGCCTGGGGACATTCTGGCCGGTGTCAAAGGGAATTCTATTTCACTTTTAAAGGGCGAGCGCACCGCCCTCAATTTCCTCCAGCGGATGTCCGGCATCGCGACCAAGACCAGGCGCTTTGTCCAGGCCGTCAGCGGCACAGGAACCAGGATTCTGGACACCCGGAAAACGACCCCAACCCTTCGCTTCCTCGAGAAATATGCCGTTAAGATGGGCGGAGGCAAGAACCATCGCTCCAGCCTCTCCGACATGGTCCTCCTTAAGGACAATCATCTCAGGCTTGTGGGAAGCATCACCAAAGCTGTGAAAATGGCCCGGGCGACAATCAATCCAGGGACGAAGATCGAAGTTGAAGTCACGAATTTCGGCCAGGCCAAGGAAGCTGTCAAAGCAGGCGCCTCGATGATCATGCTTGATAACATGTCCCTCAAACAAATAAGGCAGGTTCTCGCCTGGGTGGAGGGAAGGGTTCCCGTGGAAGTTTCCGGAAAAGTGACCCTAGGCCGGGCCCGCCGGATTGCCTCTCTTGGTGTCGATTTTATTTCCGTGGGAAGTCTGACCCACTCATTCACATCTGTGGATATCAGCCTGGAGTTCAAGGAATGAAAACCATGGCCGAAGAAAAAATATTCCGCTCGGATATTCTGGTCATCGGCTCTGGCATTGCCGGAGCCAGCGCCGCTCTTGAAGCCGCTGAGCGCGGCTTCCGGGTGAACATCATCACCCAGTCCTCGACACCGGAGGAATCAAATACGTACTATGCTCAGGGCGGAATCGTCTCGCTGGGCCTGGACGACCGGCCCGAAATCCTGAAAGAGGACATCATTAAAACGGGGGACGGGATCAATAACCCCGAATCCGTAGAGGTGTTAGCCAGGCAGGGCAGGGAGATGGTAGAAAGCATCCTCATCGGAGAGCTTCAGATTCCGTTCGAAAAAAGCAGCCCGGACGCTTTAGACTATGCCCAGGAGGGCGGCCATTCAAGGAGGCGCATCCTCCACGTCAAAGACACGACGGGGAGGACCATAGAGGAAAAATTCATCGAGGCGCTCCGGAAATACACCAACGTGACTCTCTATGCTGGCCACACCGCCGTGGATTTGCTGACCGTCCCTCATCACTCTAAAAATCTCATGGCCTACTATCGCGAACCCCAATGCATTGGGGCCTATGTCCTTGATAAAAAAACGAATCTGGTTAAAACCTTTTTTGCCCCGTATACAATTTTGGCGACGGGAGGCTGCGGGGCCGTCTTCCTTTATACGTCTAACCCGGCCGAGGCAATCGGGGCGGGCTACGCCATGGCCCACAGGTCGGGCGCCCGGATCGTCAATATGGAGTACATCCAGTTCCACCCGACCGCCCTTTTTCACCGGGATGCCGGTAGTTTCCTGATTTCCGAGACAGTGCGTGGCGAGGGGGCACGCCTGAAGACCAAAGAAGGCCGGACTTTCATGGAGAACTACAGCGAAAAGAAAGACCTGGCCCCGCGCGACGAAGTGACTCGGGCGATCTATGAGGAGATGACTAACAGCAATTCGAGCTATGTCCTTCTCGACCTGGCGTCCTACGCCAAGTTCGATATTAAGAAAAGATTCCCAAACATCTACCGGACCTGCCTGAAATACGATATTGATATTACCAAAGAGCCCATTCCTGTTGTGCCCGCAGCCCATTATTGTTGCGGCGGAGTGCTCGTCGACACGTGGGGAAAGAGCTCGCTCCGGGGCCTTTATGCGGTCGGAGAAGTTTCCTGCACGGGCGTCCATGGAGCCAATCGCTTGGCTTCAACATCCCTTCTTGAGGGGCTGGTATGGGGGACGCGAGCGGCCCAGGACATCGCCGACCATTTCGACCCGACGCCTCCTTACAAGCCTTCGGAAATCCATCCCTGGTACTATCCTGAAAAAGAAGAGGCAATCGACCCGGCCCTGGTCAACCAGGATTGGCTTTCAATCAAGTCGACGATGTGGAACTATGCTGGAATCATCCGCACAAGGAAAAGGCTGGAACGGGCCAAGGCCGACCTGGAATATCTTCATCACCGGATTGAAAAGTTCTACAGAGAAGCAAAAATGGACCCGACGGTGGTGGGCCTGAAGCATGGCATCCAGGTGGCTTTGATGATCACCCATGCTGCCCTGGCCAACCCCGTCAGCAAAGGCGCTCATTACCGGAAGGATTAAAAAAAAGGCCGCCCTCGGGGGCGGCCCTTTTGGTTTGGAAGCTTAGCCTTAATAATCAGTTCCTTGGAAGTAAGACCGAATTGCTCCTGATCTTGGCCAGACAACCAGCGGCCTCATCATCTCGTTGTCTTCATGATCGATGATGTGGCAATGCCAGACGTACGCGAATGACGGGAGCCCGCCGACAAGGCCGCCGCTTGGGTCGAACGGGAAATAAAGATCTGGCGCGTTAACGGGTTTATGGTTCGGCGCGTAGCGCACGACAATCCGAGTCACTTGGCCGGGCAGAGCCTGGATTGTATCCTTCCAGCCGGCTTCGTTCGCCAGCGGAGGAGTCGCACCGTCCTTCAGGTAGAGTGATACGCCCGGATTGCCGCCCACTGCGCCATCGGCGTTTACAGTATTGTAGTTGAGCGGAGGACCGTAGCCGGGCATGTAAACGCCGGCCGGATAAGCTACGCCAGTCATCGGGTCCATGCCTCCTCCCGTGAATGCCAACGAGTAGGCTGCCGTGTATTTCTTGACATCGAACTTCTGACGGTTCAGGATCTGGAACTGGGTGAGGTGAGTGTGGATCGGGTGGGCATCAGCAGTCAGGTTGATGATTTCCCAAACTTCGGTCGCACCCTCTGCAGGAAGTTCGGAATAATAAGCCGTCTCTCCACCGATGGTGATTCCAGTGAAATCCGCGCGGGTTTCGTCCATTGGCCCTTTGCCGGACCACTTGGTGTTATTGACCAGGATTTCCATGGGGCCTCCCGGATAGGCGACGCCTCCCCAATTGGACGGCATCCCCATGACCTCGTTGAGCGTTAACTGGCGGGTCTTGGCAACCGTTACGTTCGCGGCTAAAGTGCCTGTGGCCGGGTTGACGAGCCGGACGAGGGCCGGACCTTGCCCAGCGCCACCGCGCAGCGTCGCTCCGGCCGCCGCCGGATTGAAAGTCATGTCGGCAGCGGTCAAAGGAACAACCCGGAACTGGATGATGCGGCCAGTTGTGCTGCCTTGCACCGCAGCGCCCCCAGGATAGGGCGTTTTGGCTGTATTCCGCAGCAAGAGCCTAGTTCCGGACGGAAGGCCGGCGAAGTCGATAATGACATCAGCGCGTTCTCCGGGCATTAGGACGAGCTTGCCCCCGAGGTTCGGGTCGACTTTAACGGGGTTGTCAAGATAGCCGCCGTCGGTGCCGATTTGCCAGAGAGACGGGCCATTCAATCCGGTCGTCTGGTTGTCCAAGAACATTTCATAGGTCCGGGCATTTGAGCCGTTCAGGAAGAGGAAGCGGTAGCGCTTCGGCTCGACGTTGAAGAACGGCCAGACCTTGCCGTTGACAGCAATTGTATCGCCGACAAACTCCGGCACCCAGTAGGGATGTTCAGGATTGGGGATGAACGGGACTCCGGCCGGGAAATAGAGCTGGCCGTTGGTGTCGAACATGCGGTCCTGGATGATCAACGGGACAATCCCGGGCAGGTTGGCCGGGTCATTCACGGGATCGGTAATCAGATAACCGCCCGCGATTCCAGCGTAGACGTTGAGCCGCGTGGCGCCCAGTGTGTGGTCATGGAACCAAATTGGCGCCGCTTCCTGGCTGTTGGGATAGCGGTAGATGATGTAGTTTTTGAGCGCGATGCCATCTTTGGAGTAATAGCCGGGCCCAATTTTACTCCCGTCGCTCAAAAACCAGGAATCAGGGCCGCCGTCAATTTGAGGGGGAACTTCGCCGCCATGAAGGTGGATAGCAGCAGGGATGGAGCCGTTGTATTGACCATTCCAGGGAGGTCCGGGTGGCCCCATGGCCATCGGCGGCATGCCAAATCCATCTGGATCAGCCCAATGGAGAGTCAGGTCCGTGGAGTTTTTGTAAGCCAGGACATTGGTCGTCGCTGCGCTTCCCAAATCATTATAGCAAGTGATCTGGGTGGGGACATTGCGCTGGGAGATGATGATTGGTCCTAAATATGTGTTTTGAGTGCCCACGGGAGCAGAGGCGCCGACGACATAGCCCCAGGTCCATGTTCCCGTGTATGTTCCGGCCGCAGGCACAAATCCCGTCGGCAGAACGTTCGCTTTGAACTCGCGCATGCGGATCTCGAGAGAGTTACCTTGAGTGTAGGTATTCCAGATAAACGGGATCGGCAGGGGGTCGACGAACTGTGGCAGGGTTTTGGGGTTGAGGGGAGTCTGGGCCTGGGCCCACACGAAGCTATTCCCGAAGGTTCCCAGGCCGAATATAGAGGCCAAGAAGAACCAGCCGAAGAGAACCGTTAAAGCCTTGGATCTCTTTGAATCATTCCTCATAAATATCCTCCTTTTAAGGTTATTAAATTTACTCGGGGACAAGTTCTAGAATTTTTTTCTTAGGTGCACCTCCTTTTTTTCCGCAGGATTAAGGTTCAGTTCAGGGACTGCGGGTTCGCTTCCGGAGAGCAGCGAGCCTTTCGGCGGTTCTGCTCTTCTTTTAATGCTACTATTTCTATAGAAATACCAGGAATAGGCCGCAGTATACACAAGCCATCATTTCTTGTCAAGAGAATTTTGCGCTAATGTTTCAAATTGTCACGATTCTCAGGTTCCAATCTCAGTCCGGACCGCTTCGGCTCGTCTTTCTACCATTTAAAGGTGGAGAAAATCGGGAAATTGTTCTATAATCACCGGATAAAAGTGATTCTGTGGAGAATGCGATGGCGGAAGAATTTGATGTGAAGAGCACGCTGAACCTCCCCCAGACCTCGTTTTCGATGAAGGCGAAGCTGGCCCAGAAGGAGCCCGAGATGCTCAAGAAATGGGATAAGATCGGGCTTTACAAAGAAATTCTGAAAAAACGGCAGAAGGCCCCGACGTTCATTCTTCATGACGGGCCTCCCTACGCCAACGGAAGAATCCACCTGGGCACGGCACTGAACAAGATCCTGAAGGACTTTATCGTCAAGACTAAAACGATGCAGGGTTATCTTTCACCCTATCTCCCCGGCTGGGATTGTCACGGCCTCCCGATCGAAATCAGGGTGGACCAGATCTTGGGGCCGAAAAAAAAGGAACTCTCGATCATCGAGGTCAGGGAGGAATGCCGGAAATACGCCCTCAAGTTCATCGATATCCAGAGGGAGGAATTCGTCAGGCTAGGCGTATTCGGCGAGTGGCCCAAGCCTTATTTGACGATGGATCCTGAATACGAGGCCGATGTCCTGAAGCACCTGGCTGCTTTTTTTGCGTCGGGGAATGTTTACAAAGGCCTGCGGCCGGTTCACTGGTGTCCGCATTGCCAGACCGCCCTGGCCGAGGCAGAAATCGAATACAAGGACCGTTCTTCGCCGTCGATCTATGTGAAATTCCCGCTCGGATCTGACCTGTCGGCCAAATATCCCACTCTTGCTGGCAAAAAGGTATCCGTCATCATCTGGACGACAACACCCTGGACCCTTCCCGCGAACCTGGCCATCGCCTTCCATCCGGAGCACGAATACGTCGCCTTCGAGTCAGGGAGTGAAGTCTATATTGTGGCCAAGAGGCTTCTCCCCGTTGTCACGGAGGAACTCGGATTTCGGGATCACAAGGTCCTGGCCTCGTTCCTGGGGAGGGAGATGGAGGGACTCGAGGCGCGCCATCCCTGGATCAACCGCGAATCCGTGCTTGTCCTTGCCGATTACGTGACTCTGGAAGACGGGACCGGGTGCGTTCACACGGCGCCCGGCCACGGGCAGGAAGATTACCTGACTGGGCTGGCCTATAAACTGGAGATTTATACTCCGGTCGATAACGAAGGAAAATTCATCCCCCAGGTGGAACGATACGGCGGCAAAAATGTTTTTGAAGCCAACCGCCTGATTACCGAGGACATGAAGAAAGACGGGACGTTGCTCAAGGAGGGAGTGATCACCCATTCCTATCCCCATTGCTGGCGCTGCAAGAACCCGGTCATTTTCCGCGCCACCGCTCAGTGGTTCATCTCGATGGACACCGCAGACCTGAAGAAGAAGGCCCTCGCGGAGATCAAGAAAGTGCGCTGGATTCCGCCCTGGGGAGAGGAACGGATGGCCAGCATGGTCAGCGGCCGGCCGGACTGGTGCATCTCCCGTCAGCGCAGCTGGGGCATTCCCATCCCCGCTTTCTACTGCCATTCCTGCGGCCATATTCTGGCTTCAGAGGAGATCACCCTGCGGGTTGCCGATCTCTTTGGCCGCGAAGGCTCCAATTCCTGGTTCAAAAAAGACGCCGCGGAAATCCTGCCGCCTGGGAGCCGGTGCCCGAGGTGCAGTTCGGAAAAATTTGACAAAGAAAATAACATCCTCGACGTCTGGTTTGAATCGGGAACAAGCCATACCGTGCTCGGAAAAAGACCCGACCTGCCCTGGCCCGCGGATGTCTATATCGAAGGCCATGACCAGCATCGCGGCTGGTTCAACAGCTCCCTTTTTATCGGCGTCGGCGTCGAAGGCCGGTCGCCCTACAGAACATGCATCACCCATGGTTTCATGCTTGATGAGCAGGGGAGGGCCATGTCGAAGTCCTTGGGCAATTTTATCGAGCCCGAAGAGGTCATCTCGCAGAGTGGGGCCGAAGTCCTCCGCCTCTGGGTGGCCATGCTCAATTTCAAGGAGGATACAAAGTTCGGGAACGAGATCCACCAAAGGCTCGTCGAAGCTTACCGGAAGATCAGGAACACCTGGCGGTTTATCCTGGGGAACATTCACGATTTCCTTCCCGGCGAGGAAACCGTCAAGAAGGAAGACATGCTTCTTCTTGACCGCTGGATCATGGAAAAAACCGCCGAGGTGGGCCAACGAACTCTGCGGGCCTATGATGAATATGAATATCATGTGATTTTCCACTCCATCTATAATTTTTTCACCGTGGACCTCAGCTCCTTCTATCTGGATGTGCTCAAAGACAGGCTATACTGCTCGGCCAGGAGCTCTCTTCTTCGGAAATCCGGCCAGACGGCCCTGTTCCATGTTCTCAAGAACACGCTCATCCTGATGGCTCCGATCCTTTCCTTCACTTCTGAGGAGGCCTGGGAAAGCATGCCTCCGTTTAAAGGCAAAGAAGAATCCGTGCACCTTGAGATGTTCCCGGCCTTTAAGGAGAAATGGCTGGAGCCGGAGCTCTGCGAGGAAATGGACAGGCTTCTCGTCTGGCGCGAAGCCGTGCTCAAGGAGTTGGAGAAGGCCAGGGAAGAAAAGTTGATCGGCAACTCTCTTGAAGCTCAGGTGACTCTTCGAGTGCCCTCTTCTGACTGGAACCTGGCTCAAAAATACATGCGCGACCTGGCCTCGCTTTTTATCGTTTCCCGAGTCGTCCTTGATGAGGGGCCTGGAGCAGAGCTTGGCGTTCAAGTGTCCAGGGCGCCGGGAGAGAAGTGTCAGCGCTGCTGGAACTATTCCACCTCTGTGGGGAAAAGCAGCGATTATCCCCAGTTCTGCGAGCGCTGCGAAGACGTGGTCAGAAAGATGAGCTGATGAAAAAGACGCCCTCCTACTTCTTGCTGATTGCCGTCTTGATTGTTCTCGACCAGGCTTCGAAATGGCTTATAGCCCGGTGCGTTCCGCCGTACAGCAGCATGAAAATTATTCCCGGGTTTTTCAACATCACGCATATCCGTAACAGGGGCGCAATTTTTGGAGCTTTTTCGCATCCCGATAGACCTCTCGTCTTTGGGCTTCTGACCGCGGCCTCTTTTATGGCCCTTGTGCTCGTTGCCTTTTATTTTTATAAAACTCCGGCCTCGGAGCGGGGGCTGAAGCTGGCCCTCTCTCTCATCCTCGCCGGAGCTCTAGGAAACCTTGTTGACCGCATTTTCAGGGGCTACGTGATTGATTTTCTCGATTTTTATATTAAAACTCGGCACTGGCCATTTTTTAATGTGGCTGACTCCTGCATTACCATCGGCGCGGTTCTCCTGCTCTTCTTTTTCTTGATAAGGAAGCCTCAATGCACCCCATCCTCATCCGCATAGGCCCTGTTTCGGTCCCGACCTACGGGCTTCTGATGGCTCTGGGAGTTGCTCTGGGGCTGCTGTTTCTGTATGTCCAGTCCAAGAAGCAGGGGCTGGACGCTCCGAAGATCTTCGACGCCGGGTTTTATACGATCCTTGTTTCTCTGGCCGGCGCCAAGCTCATCCTTTTTCTGGGCAATTTTTCTTATTATACCCGCTATCCCGGGGAGCTCCTTAGCCTGGCCCGCTCAGGAGGCGTGTTCCAGGGAGGGCTGATTTTTGGTGTCGTTTTCGCTCTCTGGTATTTCCGCAGGCGTCAGATTCCGACGTGGAAGGCGGCTGATATTGTCGGCCCTGCCCTGGCCTTGGGTCACGGATTCGGACGCATCGGCTGTTTTATGGCGGGCTGCTGTTACGGCCGCGTTTGTGAATTGCCCTGGGGCGTCCGGTTCCAGAGCCAGTTCGCCCATGACCTGACCGGCATTCCTCTAGGGATCGCCCTCCATCCGGTTCAGCTCTATGAGTCCATGTTGAATTTCTTAAATTTTCTCGTCCTCTTTTTGGTCTTGCGCCGGAAAAGATTCGACGGCCAGGTCTTTTCACTTTATTTGCTTTTTTATTCTACGATTCGTATCGGGACGGAGTATTTCCGGGGAGATCATCCCGAGAAAGCTTTTGTCCTGACGGGGTCGTCTCCGTTTCTCAGCGTGACGTTGCCCCAGCTCTTCGGCCTGGTTGGAATATTTGCCGGAGTTTTTCTGTATTTCTTTTTTAGAAACAAAAAGAGTGCTTAAAGAGAAATTCCACATCACCCCTTCCCACGGCGGAGGCCAGCGTCTGGATATTTTTTTATCGAAAAATCTCACTCGTTTGTCCAGGTCTCAGACGCAAAAGCTCATTTCCGAGAAAAAGGTCCGGGTGAACGACGCCTGGTCAAAGCCCGGCCTCAAGCTTAGGCCGGGGGACGTCATCGAGGTCGAGATCGCGGAAGAAACGCCGACCTCCCTTCACCCGGAAGAGATAGCTCTGGATATTCTCTATTGCGATGAACACATCGTCGTCATCAACAAGCCAGCCGGCCTCGTCGTCCATCCCGGCGCGGGAGTGACGAATGGGACTCTGGTCAACGCCCTTCTCTACCATTTTCCCAGAATCGAAAAAATTGGCCACTGGGAACGGCCGGGGATTGTTCACCGGCTCGACAAGGAAACATCCGGCGTTATGGTTGTGGCCAGAAGCCTCCCGGCCTACACCGAGCTCAAGCGCCAGTTCAAGGCACGCGAAGTCGAAAAGATCTATCTCGGGCTGGTTTGGGGGGAGCTTCAGACCATGTCGGGAAAAATAGACTGGGCCATCGGCCGGCATCCCAGATACAGGCAGCGCATCTCGGTCCGGACAAAAAAGCCCAGGGAGGCCCTGACCTATTATTCGGTGAAAAAAGTCCTGAAAGAATTTACGCTTCTCGAGATTAGGCCGGTTACGGGACGGACTCACCAGATCAGGGTTCACTTTGCCGCGGCCGGGCATCCGATCGTCGGGGACGGCCGCTACGGCGGCCAGGACAAGGCCAAACGGTTCACTCGGCTCTTTCTTCACGCCTGGCATCTTGTTTTTGCGCACCCTGTAACGAAGATCCTGGTCGAATTCTATGCCCCTATTCCGAAAGAATTCCAGGACATCATCCGC
>CAZLFV010000002.1:88524-103593 GCA_964558915.1 uncultured Eubacteriales bacterium
GTGCGTGTAGCTTGATTTTGAAGAGCTAACCGGGACGAATCGGTCCATTCCTTGGAGGCTTCAGGATGAAAGATTATATTCCGGACAAAATCAGGAACGTCGCTTTTGTCGGCCACGGCTCGTCGGGAAAGACATCGCTGGCGGCGGCTCTGTTGTTCGATTACGGCGCCACCTCGCGGCTGACCAAAGTGGAGAAAGGCAATACCGTCACAGACTATGAACCCGAGGAGATCGACAGGAAGATCTCGATCAATTCCGCGGTCTGTTTTTTCGAAGCCAACAGCTGCAAGGTCAACTGCGTCGACACCCCCGGGTACAGCAATTTCCTCTGGGACACAAAGGCGGCCCTGAGAGCCGTGGATGGGGCGGCGGTCTTTGTCGATGCTGTGGCCGGTGTCGAGGTCGGCACAGAGAAAGTCTGGGAGATGCTCGAGGAGGTCCATCATCCGCGCCTTTTCATCATTAACAAGCTCGACCGAGAAAATGCGAGCTTCAAGCGTGCTTTCGAATCCCTCCGGGAATTCTTCGGCCGGCAGGTTGTGCCCCTCCATCTTCCTCTGGGCGAAGAAAAGGATTTTCGGGGAGTTGTGGACCTTGTCCGGATGAAGGCTTATGTGTTTGAGAGGGACGAGAGCGGGAAGTTCAAAGAAGAGGACGTCCCCGCGGCGGTGAAAGGGGACGCCGCGAAGAAGCGGGAAGAGCTCGTGGAGATGATCGCCGAAAATGACGAAAAACTGATGGAAAAGTATCTGGAGAAAGGTGAACTGACTCCTGAGGAAATCCAGGCGGGCCTCAAGAAAGCCGTTCGCGGGCTCCAACTCTTCCCAGTGCTCGTCTGTTCAGCCCTGACAAACATCGGTGCGCAGACCGCTGCGGAGGCAATGATTAACTTGCTGCCGTCGCCTTTGGACCGTGGGGAGGTTAAGGCGAAGATCAAGGGGACCGAGGGGACCATCAAGCCCTCAACCGAAGAATCGTTTTCGGCGCTCGTTTTTAAGACGATTTCAGATCCGTACACAGGAAGGATATCCCTGTGCCGGGTTTTTTCTGGCAAGGTCAACCCGGACGCCACGATCACCAACGTGAGCAAGGACACCGATGAGAAGCTTGCCGGCCTCTTTTTCCTTGAGGGGAAAGAGCAGATCCCGGCCGGGCAGGTCAAGTCCGGTGACATCTTTGCCACGGCCAAGCTCAAGGTGACCTCGACGGGGGATACGCTTTCGGCGAAAGGCTCTGAAATCGAGTTCCCGAAGATCAAATTCCCCGAGCCTTCGATCTCGTTCGCTATTGAGCCCAAAACTCGGGCTGACGAGGACAAGATCTCCCAGGCAACCCACAGGATCACCGAGGAAGACCCGACCGTCCGGATTGAACGCGACGCCGACACGAACCAACTGTTGATCTCCGGAAACGGCGAGCTCCATGTCAAGATCATAACGGACAAGCTCAAAAAGAGGTACAACGTTGATGTGGATTTGAAACCGCCAAAGATCTCCTACAAGGAGACGATTAAGGGCCGCTCCGACGTCCAGGGCAAGCATAAGAAACAGACGGGCGGACGCGGCCAGTACGGTGATGTCTGGATCAAGATGGAACCGCTGCCGCGAGGACAGGACTTCGAGTTTGAGGATAAAATTTTTGGCGGCGCCATTCCCCGGAACTATATTCCATCAGTGCTCAAAGGCCTCGAGGAGGCCAAAAAGAAAGGCGTGCTTGCGGGCTATCCGGTGGTGGACTTCAAGGTCATCCTCTATGACGGTTCCTATCACGAAGTGGATTCTTCAGATATCGCGTTTAAGATAGCGGCTTCGAAGGCCTTTAAGCTGGCCATGAGGGAAGCCCGGCCTACGCTTCTTGAGCCGATCATGAATGTCGAGGTGTATACGCCCGAGGCTTACATGGGTGATATCATGGGCAACCTGAACGGCCGGCGGGGCAAGCTCCAGGGCATGGAGCAGAAGGGGAATATGCGCATCATCAAGGCCACGGTCCCGATGGCCGAAATGCTCGACTTTGAGCCAACTTTGACGTCAATCACGGGAGGCCGTGGCTCTTTTTTGATGGAATTTTCGCACATGGAAGAAGTGCCCTCCCACCTCCAGCAGAAGATCATCGCCGAGGCCGTCAAGGAAGGCCGGGTCAAGCCGGAAGAAGAATAGCCAATTGGCACACTTTAGGCATAACTTGATAGATTTAGAAACTGATTTCTAACTCCTTCTGCGATTCTTCATTGCCAGTCAGGTTTTTCAGCCTGAGGCGAAAGGTATTTTTTCCACGGCGGAGCTTTTCTAAGTTATTCTCAAGAATAAAAGGAATCTCGCGGCTGAAGAAAGCCTTCTGTTTTTCTTTAAGTTCTTCTTTCTTAATGGCGATCTCAAAAGCATCCTTATATTCCCACTGAAGTTCTTCGGCGGCATCGCGAAGTTCCAGGGCCATCTCCAACTCTGTCTTAAACAGTTCCTGTTCCGATTTAAACCAGATGGCTGAATAGGGAATGGCCAACCTGATTGTTCCCTCAATTCTTCCCGGCTCAACAGTTCTCTTCTCGACCTCCCAAGTGAAATCAAATAATTCCTCTTTTTTACGAGAACTCTCTTGACCCTGAGCCTCGGCCCTGGCTTGGGCCTCAGCCCGGTTGAGTTCATGCATGTAAGCGAGGTTGATATCGCGCAGAGGAGTCAGGTTATACGTGACCAGTTTGTAACCTCCCGTGCAGGTCGAGTCGAGAAAGAGGACCGGAAAGTCGCCATAATACCAGACCTCGCTGCAACGGCTGGAGGGACCTTCTCCCATGGGGCTCGTGATTCTGTCCAGAGGAGGGCCGAAAAGGATGTATATTCTTCCCCTGTCGGTGAGCCAGCCGGCCCTCCCTTCGCCGGAAAAAAGCCTGCTGGCATCTTCAATCCGTTTAAAATAATTCATTTTGAATTCATTTTCTTCTGTCTCGGGGTCGGAATCGCGGCGTTTCCAGAATTGCTCGATGAATTGATCTTTCTTGGAGTCGGGAAGCTCGAGGAATGTTCTTTCCTCTGAGCGGGAAATGATGTACCGGACTTTAGAGAGAAAATCTGCATAGTTCGGCGGGAGTTTCCTTTGAAGGTTGTAAAGCCGGCAAGATGGCGAAAAAGCGAATAGCAAAAACAAAAAGAGCATAAAAAATTGAGCGGACTTTTTTTTCTGCTGTTTCATGGCCCTTATTTCTATATTCTCTCTACAGAGGCGAATGATAAACCAAGGCGTCGTCATGTGTCAAATTGAGTTGAGCTTAGTGAGAAATCCAAAAAATTGAATTCAATTCATATTTTTGAATAAAGTTGCCTGATTATTGCCCGGAGGATATCTCTAATTATGACGTTTTAACGTTGGATGATATCTACCACTGGGAACCCACTGCCGAGGGCGCCAATAAGCCTGGAACAGGAACGCTGGAATCCAGTTACAAGAAAATCAGCAGCGTGGAGGGAGTAAGAACAATCGGGCTCAGCGTGAGGTTCATGTTCTAAGGACAGTTCAAGCAGAAGCAGAGAGCCCTCCCTCCTCTTCTGGAGGGAGGGCTTTTTTTTACTTTTTCATTTTCTCGATCGTGGCGATGATGTTTTTCACCTGAGGGACTTCGGGGTTTTCCGGGTCGAGCTCGACGAATTTATTGAAATTCTCGAGCGATTTTGAAAAATCGCCCTTGTTGAGATAGACATAGCCGAGCTTTAAGTAAGGCTTGGGCCAGTCCTTCTTGATCTGGGTGGCCAGCTCAAGAAAACGGATGGCCTCATCAATTTTCTGGCCGGAGAAATAAATTTCTCCGATATTGTAGGCAGCCGCCTCATCTTCGGGCGAAACCTCCAGAGCCTGGCTGAAACATTTCTGGGCGGCCTCTAAGTCTCCTCTCTTCAGATTAACCTCTCCAAGGCCTGAGAAAGCGCGAACTGCCGTGGATTTATCCTTTGTGTAATCCCCCAGAGTCTCCTTGATCTTTTCGAGGACAAAACTGTATTCTGCTTCAGCTTTGTCCAGGTCGCCTTTTTTAAAATAGCAGGTGCCGACGTTGAGATGGGCCTGGAATATCTCTGGATATTTCGCCAAAAAGTCCTCAAATATTTTGAGGGCCTCATCATACTGTCCCTGATCGATCAAATCATTTCCCTGATCAAAGAATTTCATCGAGGTCTCGTCAGTGAGGAGGGCGGCCAACCCGGTTATTTTTTTCAGGGTAAAAGTGATCGGAGGGTTGATTGTGAGCTGCTGGACCTTCATATCAACAAATGAGTTGGAATAGCCCTGCTTCGAAGCCGTGATTCTCCAGAAGCCCGTGCCCATTCCGGCCACAGCGAAATGGCCTTTTTTGTCTGAATATCCTTCGAGCTTTGTCTTGGTCTTTCGACTCTCCACAACAATTAAAACCTTTTCCAGAGGCTGACCGTTTTCATCCACGACAACGCCGGAAATCCTTCCCTTGCCCATTTGTTCCTGAGCGAAGAGAGCAGGGATCAACCCTAAGCTGAGGATGATCAAAATCGAACGCCCTAGACGGAAAACGTGATGTCCTGAATGATAGCTCATGACATCCTCCTTTGAGAGAAAAAGCTCACAACTTCAAAGCGAGCAGTTTCTCGATGGTCTGGCCTCCCAGGACATTCTCAAGGCAGACATAGACGGAATATTTTCCTTTGTCCAGCCAGCTCATTACCGGGACTTCGGCTTCCCAGGAGCCTTCCTTATTCTGCTCGACATGTTCTTCCGCGAAGTCCAAATCGTATTCCTTATCGTCCTGCCAGAAGATATTCTGGGCAGCGTCCATAATCTAGATGGAAAGAGTCAGTTTGGCCCGCAGCTTTTCTCCTTCAGGTCTGAAGATAATTTCTTGGAAGGGTAAAGCAAGGCGCAAGAGAAGGTCACTTCCTGGTACTCGTTGCGCTCGGTTTTGGGAATGGGATCTCTCCGCTTCCAGAATTCCTCGATAAAACCCGAGCGCGCCTGAGGAGGGAACTCCAAAAATATCTTGGCTTCTTCTCTGGTGACGATGTAGCGGACCCGAGTCAGAAAATCCTCATCAGTGGCGCCGAGCCTCAGTTCTTTCTGAGTGGCCGCGCAGCCAAGATGCAGAAATACCTGAACAAGAGGCACGGGAAAAAGGCAAACTTGATTTTTTCTCATGCCTCTAAACTAACCCCACCCATCATTTTTTCTCTTTTAGGGCCTCTACATGTTTCCTGATCTCAGGCTGATCCGGACTCATCTCCAGCGATTTCTCCCAAGCCGTTAAGGCGGCGCTCGCATTTCCCATCTGGAAATAGCATTCTCCAATCATGTTGAGGATATTCACGTTCAGGCCGTAATGCGAAATGGCTCTGTCAAAAATCTCAATGGCTTTGCTCGATTCCCCTAAGTTTTTGTAGGCCCTGCCCATGACCAAATACAGTTCATATTTTGAGGGTTTTTCTTGGTTTAGGAAAGGAAGCAGAATCGGCTCAATTTTCTTATAATCAGCCAGAGCCATATAAACCTGGGCCAAATTCAGGGCAAAATCGGCGGAATCCGGTTTTCTCCGGTACGCTCTCTCCAGATTCTCTCGGGCTTCCTCGATTCTGCCACTGTTGAACAGTTGAGTCCCGACTAAATAAGCATATATGGGGTCGTCGCTGTCAGGCAAAATTTTGGAACGGAACCAGGGACGCGGAATGGATTCAAGATGGGTCACATCAAATTCTTCACTCTCGGAGAGGACGGCATTCCCGTCCGTGAGGACGAGGACCTGAATCCCGTAGTGGGCGGGAGGAAATTCAGACAGCGGAAACTCCTCGACAATATTGGGAAGCTCTGAATATTCCGATATTTTCCTGGAAAGGGTCCGGTAGTCCTGTCCTTCTCTTTGAAAAACAAACTTGACTTCTCCGCCTTGCTTGAGTTCCGGGGTCAAACCGTAAACCTGAAAGGCTAAACCCAAAGTGTCTTTCTTCAGGAAGACCCTGTTGGGCTGGGAATAAACCAGATAAGATCCCAGTTGAAAGGGCTTGAGCCTTTTTGTCCCCGGCTCCACCTTGGTCACACTATAGCCAAGGAGAAGGGAGGACATCTGGAGCCCTTTTTCCTCGGGGACAACGATGTTTCTTTCCAGAGAAGTGAACTCCTTGGAGGCCTCATTTTTAAGCAACAGGGACAGATGATAATTTCCAGGGATCATGGGAAACAGGTCATGGATGTTGAGGGGCTGACGGCTGACAGTCCTCATTTTTTCTTCATCAAGATCAACAGAAATCGTCCTGTCAAATTGGTAAATGATTTTCCCCGCTTCATCTCGAACTGTGCCGTTGAGTTTCAGTGTTGTGTAATATTTGTTCTCGTAGGAATCTACGGAAAGCCTCTGCGGCTCGAGAGCATAATGGACAAAATAGATTCCTGAGGGGTCCTGGATGACTTTGACCAACGAATCATTGTCAATGTAATTGGCTGTGTATTCGACCTCGACAATATCCTTGAACTGGAGAAACTTCTGAGCGTATTTTTCGTTGATTTGTTTTTGGGGAGAACTTTCCACTTTCTGAACCATAAGATCTGAACTCAGAGACGGGCGGCCCAGAGCTGTCGATTCTTCTCCAGGAATGAGAGAAAGAGAAACTGCAGCCAAATCAGGCTCATACTCCATAAGTTGATTGTAAGCACTGATATAATCCGCGGGATCGCCGTAATAGGATGTCATTAAAGCTTGGGGGCCATCCCGGGAGGGGCTGTAGAGCCTGTATTCCCCGACACTCCTTTCCTGGAAAAAAACAAGATTGAACCCCGCCGGAAGACCCAGGTCTGTTTTTCCTTGATAGAACCAGACCTCGCAGGGATAGGTCATGGTCTTTCCTTCAAACCTCTGAATATCATTGGGCTCTCCGAGAATGATGTAGATTCGACCCCGGTCTGTTTTCCAGCCCGGCTTTGGCGAGCCGCGGCCAAAGTAACGATTGGCATGGTTTATCCGGCGGTAATGTTCATTCCTAAATTCATTGACCTCTGTTGAAGGTGTTGGATCCCGCTGTTTCCAGAAGGCACTGATAAAAAGATCTCTTTCCCTGTCTGTTTTCAGCTGGAGAAAAACATCTTTTTCCTTCGGGCCAATGATATAAACGACGTCTTCGTCCAGCCATTTCTTGTATTGTTCGGGAAGCTCGACTCTCTGCTTCGGAGGTTCTTCGGCCCAAACGAGGAAACTCAGGATAAAGATGATGAGAACAAACTGCTTATTTACTCGAAAACTCATTTGCCCTCCCGGCAAATATTATTTTTATTTTATAATTTAGTCTTATTTTTATCAAGGAGCACGGGAACTTCTCTCAAAGAATTAACGTAGAAAGTCATTATGGTCTGTGCTAAAATAAGCGGCTTCCGGGCAAATCGTTCAACCGAAAATGGCCATCCTTGGCGTTGGCTACTATGTGGTCTGCAAGGATTCCAAAGGCAGCATCTTCGGCGTCATGGAGTCCGAACCCGGGACAATATAAAAGAACAGGAAACATGCGCTTTCGCGTTGCCACTGCCAGCGCGGTCATGATGACACTCGTCTCATGTGCCGTCGGACCTCCCGCCTCAATAACGCTCCCGGCCCCGCCGCACGCGGCGGTCCGCCCCGGCCCATGGGGAACTACGCAAGCTGTCTATGATCCCGCACTCTTCGGACCGCAGATCCCTCTGTCCGAGCTTATATCGTCTTACAGGCTGCGCTTGCATAAGGGAAAGCTCAAGGGCGCCCGGCTGTTGCTCAACAAGGCTCAGCGCCGGCTCGAGCTCTGGGTGGGCCGGGGAATGGTCAAGGCCTATCGAATCCAACTTGGACAAAATCCGACCGGACCCAAGTCGCGCCAGGGTGACTTCCGCACGCCCGAAGGCCAGTATTTTATCTGCGACCACCGCACCTCCACGTTCTACTTGGGGCTCTGGTTTTCCTACCCGAACCTCAAGGACGCACGCGAGGGCCTCGAGGCGGGCCGGATCAGCCAGCGGGAGTTTGACGAGATCGCTGCGGCGCTCAAGAAAGGTGTGTGCCCGCCGCAAGATACCAGACTGGGGGGACGCTTGTTGCTCCACGGCCAGCTTCCGGATCACACGGCCCGGCTGACACGAGAACAACGCAGCCGGCCCAAGGCGCTCCGCGCCGGACTCAAACTCGGTGACGAAGACCCTTCCAAGGTCCGAGATTTCTATGACTGGACTGATGGCTGCCCCGCCCTCTTCAACCCCGATATTCGCGAACTCTATGAGTTCGTCGCCGATGGCACTCCGCTCACGATTGTAGCCAACGGGCCGGTGACTCTACCGCCTGCGCACTAATAAAAAGAGGGGAGCATACGCTCAACCGATAGCTTTATTTCAGTCGCCCTTTGGATTGTTTTCTCAATGAAAAAGAAAGCTGCGGGCCGGCCAAACCTTCTTTTCAAAGATTAGACTTCATCTCATCACTTTTTAATATAATACTCTCCTTCCCATTGGCTCATCTGTATAGTGCTTGAGATCATCTTGTTCTTAAATTTCATGTGGCCTTGAATCCCTACGTACTGACCGGTCCCCCTCAGAATTTCAATTTCTCCCTCAAAGGTCATAATGGGCTTGCCTTTAGGAGTGAGAGCAGTCGTTGCTTTCCCTTTAAATTTTGAATAAACCACATCCCCATTCTGGGACATCTTTATATAGCCCCAGAAAGGTCCATTGCCTTTGATGTAGTCGGCGTAGGATATAAACGAGACCTCGGCTTGATCCATAAATTTGTGCTCACCCGTGCTCCAATTCATGCCCTCCCACTTGCTGATGAGAATCATGTGGCCTTCGACATCATCGAATCCAAGCGTTGGGCGCTCGGTCCAGGCATAGGTCCCTTTTCCAGAAATCTTTATGCTCTCCTGGGCTGTGGAATATGCACAGAGACCAAAAACAAGGGCAAGGCTGAATAAGAGCCCCATCCAGGGTTTGGGTTTACGAATACGCATTTTTCCCTCCTTTTAAAAAGGCTAGGCCCGCAGCCTTTTTTATCTGAGCGATTTGTCCCTTCAGATGGACAGGATGATAAATTGGACATATATGAATGTCAAGGAAAAATTATCATAAATAGGCTCGCTCGGCCGGGACAGCCAAAAACGGAATTCTAACGTATTCTTATTTTATGTATTTCAGGGCTTCATCGACTGCGGCGAGCATGGGCTGGGTGGATATTTCTGAGCCGACCGCATTTTTCATCCAGGCCTGAGGGATGATATTCCCAACCACGCACATCCTTTCCATTTCTTCCCCGAGATTTTTGCCCTCAAGATATTTTCCAATCTGGAAGGCAATGACGTGTCCAAGGGGATAATTGGGAAGGTAAAGAGGGTCGTTAATCATATGCGAATAAATTGCCAGAATGGGCACGTCTTTAACTTCAAAGACTTCGGCGTAATACCTGTTCCAGACATCATTGGCGATGTCGATCGTCGCTTCCTTGAGTTGTTCCGCAGTTGCCTGGGGATTGTTGTAAAGCCAACTCCAGACTTTCATATCGACAAGAGAAACTCCCATTATTTCGTAGGTGCTCCAGAGAGAGTCCAGCGCCACCAGGTATTTTTGATTCTTGTCTTCACTTTTTATTCCGAGCAGCTCAAGGTTCCTATCCTGAAAGACCATGGCAAAAGCTTCCGTGAAAGCTCCGTTGGGGACTCCACGAAGCATGTAATAATCAACCTTCTGAAGGGTTAACGTTTGCTCGACATTGTGACCCAGTTCGTGGACGGCGATGTTGTAACCCTTGTAATCCATCCCCTTTTCCTTAAACCTCGTTCTCAGATGAGCCTTTTCTGCTTTCATCTCTGCCCCCCAGGCATGCCCGGAACCCCTCGCTGGATCGACGACAATTCTTGCCGAGAGAAACGTGGCCTGCTCCTTGGAAAATCCCAATTTGAGCAGGATGTTTTCCAGGTCGTCCTGAAAGGCTTTGACATTGGGGTATTTTGAGGCAACGATCTTGTCGAGTTCCTCTTCGCGGATTGAGCTTCCCGACTTGAATCCCGTGTACCAGATATCAAAGGGCAGGAGTTTTCTCCCCAACCGGCTGCTGATGAGTTGCGCGACTTTTCGCACCTGAGGGGATGAAATGAAGCCGGTGAACATGGCTTCGACCTCAGCCTCCGGAATTTGTCTTTCCAGCTCAAATTTCCTCTTCATCTCTGTCGGAAAAGCGGGGAAGAAAGGATCGACGAGCCTCATTCCGAGGAAGCTATTGAGGAGGTGTTTATACCGGGTCAGGGGCTCTGGTTTTGACGCTACTTGCTCCCTGTTTTTATAGACTGCATTGGTGAAGGGATTCCAGGAATATTCCGGGCTGTTGATGACAGCCTCTGGAATTTCCTGTGTGATGATCCTCAGCATGACTTCATAGATCATCTTTTGTTTGGAGAGGCCTTCCGGATCAGCATACCTTGCTTTGAGCTCATCCCGTATTCCCCAATGAGTGATCAGCCTTAAATCGGCGGGAAAATAGGTCTTATATTTCTCGTCAATCAGTTGGCCTAGATAGATGTTGTAATCGGCAATATAAGCCTCTGCTGCGGTGGAGATTTGAGACAGTTTTTGAAAAACGGGCGCCGGGACGCGCGAGGAAAATGAGTCTCCTATCCTGGCGTAGGCCCAGTCTTTTCTTGTCCATTTGGGGCTGAGTTCGGTTTTTTCGGAGAGAGAGTAGCGTGGAAAATTCAGCAGGACAAAGAAAGCGATTCTGTTCTGGAAGAGATCTTCGGTAATATGAGCGGAAGGATTAAACTGCCCGAAGATCATATCCAGAGGAAGGATTTCCCCCCAGTCAAGGTCAAGAGGACGTTTGAGGTCGAGAACGATTTTGTTGAAATGTCCATTGAGGGTTTCAAAATTGGCTTCGAGCCTCTTGAAGTTCGTCTCGAGCAATTCTGGAGAGTCGACAAAATATTGGGCGCAGAATTGCCCGAATTCTTCCGCCGGACCGTCATCTGTCTTCCAGAGGGACGCGGCCTGATCAACTCCTCGCTCAACCCGGAATCTCTGTCCGTCCCCGTATTTTTGGAGGAGTGAATTTTTAATCTTTTCTTTGACCGAGGGCGTGATCTGGTTCTCTTCTGCTTTGAGATTAATGGCGGCAATAAGCACCGCCAGAGAAAAAACAAGCGCCAGGATTTTTTTCATAAGAGCCTCCTTTCCGAAATATCAACCTTGAAATCTTGAGCCGGTTAAAGTCCTCGAGTTTGAACCGGCGCTCATGATATATGGTTGTTCACCCGCTGTCCAGTGTGCTTAGGAAGTCGGGCAGAGGGTGCCGTCCAGCAAGAGATTATCGCCGGAACCGTCAAGGCTGAGGAAAGATAAGCTGGCTCATCTCGGCCGGTCAACCAGGCAGGTCGGCTTCGGGAGGGATAAGAGTCAGAGCTGCTCCATCTGGGTTGCGATAACTCTGCGGAAATTGTCCACGACCTGGGGGTCAAACTGCTGTCCGGTTTTGTTGATGATCTCCTGGAGGGCCTCCCAGGGCGGCTTGCCTTTGCGATAAGGACGATCGCTGGTCATGGCGTCGAAGGCATCTGCTACAGCGATGATCCGAGCACCCAGGGGAATGTTTTTGAAGACAGCGCTTGAAGACTCAAGCGTTTCTTCAAAGTAATGATGGTGGGCGATGACGATGGGGACAACGTCCTGAAGGACTGCCCCGACTTTGGCCAATATCGCCGCTCCTTTTTCTGAGTGTGCAGCTATGAGCTCCTGCTCCGTCGGCGTCAGTGCAGCCGCCTTCTGTATTACTTCGCCGCTGATTTCTATTTTCCCGATGTCATGGAGGAGGCCGGCTACCCGGATCGTCTCTATGGTATCCCGAGACAATTCCATGGCGATGCCGATCTGTTTTGCGTATTCGGAAACGCGCATGGAATGGCCCCTCGTATAGCTGTCTTTGGATTCGATATACTTGGAGAGGATTTCCAGAATTCCGATGTAAGCCCTTTTCAGTTCCTCCATCTGGCGCTCTTTTTGCTCATAAAGGCTGCCCACAGCATAGCTCGTTAGGATAAGAAAACCTCCCCAGGAGGAAAGTTTGAGAATATTGGATACGAGTTGGTCACTTACTAAAAAGTGCTGAGGAAAGACAACAATGCAGGCAACAACGGCCAGAACGGAGAAAAAAGCAGACAGAACCCCCAGGCGCTTTCCTAGAAAATAAGAAGCGATCACGACGGGCAGAAAATAGAAACTGAGCAGGAGCGTCTTATCCTCAACATAAAAGGTCCCCAAGACAGAGGCCAGTAGGATGATGATGACCAGGAGTTTTTCGAAATGCTTTAAGAAGAACTGTTTTATGTTTTCCATGGTAGCCCTTGTTCTTTAGTCGTCCTTTTTTGGGACTTTATGGAGAACTTGTGGCGAACGTTCCAGTTCTTGGCGACACCAGGATTGTTGTGCAAGTACGTCGCGCTCATATTTTTTTATGTTTAATTTTTATCATAAGAGGAAGGTTGGCGCAAGTTTATCTTTGCCTCTGATTCGTGTGAGCCGGTTTCCCGGCCCGAGCGGTGGTGCGACAAAATTGGGTGGCGGGTATTTAGAAAGGTCATCTTCTGGATTCATGTCTAGGCAAGATGAGATCGCCATATAAGGACCAATTTGCCGAGAGCCGTTCTATAAGTTAAAATGAGCATCTAATGAAAATTCAAAATATTGGGCCGCATGACGGCCACAATTTGTTCCTAAAGACTCTTCCGTTCTGCGTCCTTATGATCTTCAGCGCCTGTGCTGTGATTAAGAATTATGATCAGCCGCAGGGGCCCTTGTACCTGGGCAATTTTGCGGCGGTTCCCCCCGCCTATACCGGCTATCTCAAAGTCGTCTCCTATAACATCGAATTCGGGGAAAAAATCAGCCAGGCTGCCGCTGAACTTGGCAATATCCCTGAATTGGAAGACGCAGATATCCTGCTGCTTCAGGAAATGAACCCAAATGGAGTCGAAACTTTGGCCCGCACGCTCCGGTTCAACTATATCTATTATCCGGCCTCGGTTCATGTCAAGAACAAAATGGACTTTGGGAACGCCGTGCTCTCCAGATGGCCGATCAAGAGCTTCCGCAAGGTAATCCTTCCGCATAAACACCCCTTCCGTAAGCAGATCAGGATTGCCGTCTTCGCCCTCATCCAGGTCGGCCGCTTCGAAATACTGGCTTCGAGCGTTCATACTGAGATGGAGTGGCTAATATACACAAAACGCATGGACCAGATCGAAACGATCGTCAAGAATATCCCGGACGAATTCAAATATGTTGTGGTCGGTGGAGATCTCAATACGCTTGACATTGAATGTGTCAAGTTGGCTGAAAAGATCCTTGGTCAAGCCGATCTCAGCCGCGTTTCCAAAGGAGTCGGGCCGACGGCCAAAGGAGACTTCACGGGCGTGCTCGGCCCGGAGCTGGACCAGATTTATACGCGGGGAATGACTCTCATAAAGAACGGGAAATCCAAGAACGCCAAGGCCAGCGACCATTTTCCGATCTGGGTGGAACTGAAGATCACAGAGACTGGCTGACTTGAACGTCGGTTTGAAGATTTTCTATTCAGCGGCAGCGCTGCCAATCATCATTGCTGTAGAACGAATCGATTTCTTTGAGTAGCTCCTTAAGGTCACAGGTCATAATAATGAGATCCTGGGTCTTTCCGGAGAGGTCCTTGACATAATCTGGGAGAATGTACTCTTCCCTGAACCCGAGCCTGTGGCATATGGCTTGGGCGGCTTTCTGCGGCCGCATCATCTTGGCCACGAGTTTCTCGACATTCTTCTCGGCAGCCAGGAAATAGAGCTCCCGCATCAAAATCATGCCAAGTCCCCGCCGGCGATAGGGTCGGGCGACAATCACCCGAAGCTCTCCCTGGTGTCTCCGCCATTCCTCGCCGCTGAGCTCGAGAGCCCCGTCGCCCACGATCTTATTTTTATCGAGGGCGATGATGCGGAGAACGCCCTCTCCCTCGATGAGCCTGACCCGGTCGGCGACCACATTCCTGTCAGTGACGTCCACCCGAAGATATTTTCTGTCTTCCGAAGGAAGGGAACGGTAGAATGCCATCAGTTTGTCCAGGTCCTGAAGGATCAAAGTGCGAATGACGACTTTCTTGCCGTCTTTCAGCGTCTCCGTTTTTTCCATGATCGACGACCTCCTGTTTCTTCTCTTTATCGCCTGGGTCTTTGTCCAAATATAGGGAGAGGCAAAGGAGATGTCAAGTGGAATGGAGGACGCTCCCTGGGACAACCGCCCCGGCTTTTTTTCTTTGACAAATAAAAGAAAGAACGCGGCCAGGCCGGTCAGGCCGAGGGAGGTATAAAACGGGACAGCCGCGCCCCAGTTTTCCCAAAGCCAGCCGGCAGCAACTGAAGCCGGCAGGGCGCAGAAGCCTGTAATCATCTGGAACCCACCGAGGCAGCTGGCCCGGTGAGCCAGGGGACAAAGCTCGGCCACAAAGGTGCGTTGCACGGGCTCCAGAGCGGCCTTGTGGCAGCCATACAGGACGAATGCAAGGAGGATAAAGATACGGCTGTGAAAACTGACCAGGCCGAGACAAACTGCCGCCCAAAAAAGATAGGCCAGGTATAAAACCTTTTTTCTCCCAACCCGGTCCGAGAGCTTTCCAAAGGGAAACGAGAACAGAGAGGCCGTCGCGGAAAAGATCAGGTAAAGGACGGGGATAAGAGCGACCTTGAACCCGGATTTCTTGGCGAATATGAGAAGGAACGAATAACTAAACGCCCCCAGGGCAAAGAGTGAGCTGAGAAAAAGATACAATTTCAAGTTCTTGTCGATATCCTTAAGAGCAAGGCCTTTAAAAATACTTGATTCTTTTTTCCCTTTTTCTTTGAGAAAGATCAATATCAGCAGGGCGCTCACCAAAGAGGGGATTGCGGCCAGGGCGAACAATAGCCGGTAGCCGGTCAGGCTGAGAAAACCTATGGCGATAAGAATGCCGCAGACCGCACCCAGGTTGTCCATCGTCCGGAGAAGACCGAAATGTTTTCCCCTGTTCAGGTCGGTTGAGATGTCAGCCACCTCGGCGTCCCTGGGCGCATT
>CAZLFV010000003.1:0-67305 GCA_964558915.1 uncultured Eubacteriales bacterium
TGGAATAAAAAAACCCGACTTGTCAAGAGTTTTTTTGTTTTATAGAGCAATATCATTTTTTCCTTGACATTTGCTAAACCGATTTTTATATATTAATGTTAACGTTAACGATTTTAAGAATGAGGTTAAAACATAACTAATATCAAAAAAATCGCCGAAAGGGCAGGGGTTTCTATCGGAACGGTCGACCGCGTTATCCACAAAAGAGGAGGAGTATCAAAAGAAACAGAAGAGAAGATCAAGCGAATTATTGAAGAGCTTGATTACAGGCCCAATATCTTTGCCAAGCATCTCAAGCTTTCGAGAAGTTTCAATTTTGGAATTCTCATGCCTGAGCCTTCCCAGGACAGTATGTACTGGAGCCTGCCCCTCAAAGGAATTAACAAAGCGCAAGAGGAACTTGCTTCCCGAAAGATCAAGGTCCGGTATTTCTTCTATGATAAGTATTCTGAATCATTCTTCAATAAGGTTAGCAGTGATGTGATAGCTTCAAATTTAGACGGACTGCTCATCGCCCCCGTCCTTTCCAAAATCTTCGACCAGTTCGTCAAGGAGATTCCCGAGAATTTGCCCTACGTCTTTTTTGATTCATTTGTCCCCAAGGCCAATTATGTTTCTTATATCGGCCAAGATTCTTTCCAGAGTGGCATCCTATCCGCAAGGCTGATGGAGATGTTGGTCAAGGACAAAGGAAATATTGCCGTGATCCGGGTTCTTCCGGAGGACTATCATATCGATGACCGGGTTAACGGATTCCTGTCGTATTGCAAGAAGTGCCCCGAGGTCATAACTCGAGTCTACGAAGTCGACGGCAACAAGAGCAATGATGTGCGGAATGAGATTTTCCAAAAAATTATTGATGAAAATAGCACCTTGAATGGAATTTTTGTGACCAATGCGAGCACCCATCAGACTGCGGAGTTTATCAAGTCCCAGTCGCTTGGAGGAAAAATTCATATCATCGGCTACGACCTGATCGAAGAAAATGTTCGCTATCTGCGAGAAGGCGTGATTGATTTTTTGATCAGCCAGCAGTCTGAAAAACAAGGCTATGAAGGTATTTATTGTTTGTACCGTCACGTCGTGCTTAAAGAGGCCGTTGAAAAGAAAATCATGATGCAGCTGGATATCGTCACCAGCGAAAATATTGCCTACTACAAAAGTTGATAAAAAGCAAAGTGCATTTTTTGCTAAGGCGCTTAATCACCTGGTTGGCCAAGCATGGAGGATCTGGGGATGCGAGACCCAAAAAAATCTTCTGGTGGATGGCCTTTCTATCCCTGTCTCTTTCCTTAGTATTGACTTTCGCCGGGGCTGAAAAATGGGAACTCTTCAACGAAAACCTGCTTAAGAATTTTGTCTTTCGCAACCTTGGCCCGTACCGGGCGGGCTCATGGGTGACAGATTTTGCAGTCCCAGAGATTCCTCCCAAAAACCACCTCTATACTTTTTATGTCGGCACGAGAAACGGTGGTGTCTGGAAAACGACGAATAATGGCACAACTTTTGAGCCAATCTTCGACGACCAAGAGATGCTTTCTATTGGCTCTGTGGCTGTCGCGCCTTCGAACTCGGACATCGTTTGGGTGGGAACCGGCGAATCCTATAATGCCCGGAGCTCTCACCGAGGGGACGGAGTTTACAGGTCCAACGATGGCGGGAGGACATGGCAGAACAAGGGGCTTCGCGATTCGCACCATATCTCCCGGATTGTGATCCATCCTCAAAACCAGGATATCGTTTATGTCGCGGCAATGGGCCACCTTTTTAGTTCCAACGAGGAGCGGGGCGTTTTCAAGACAGAAGACGGCGGCAAGACTTGGCGGAAGGTCTTCTATATCAATGAACGAGTTGGCGTTATCGACGTGGCTTTGAACAAGAAGAATCCCGATATCATCTATGCGGCAGCTTATGAAAAATACCGATATCCTTGGCATTTTGAAGAAGGAGGGCCTGAGAGCGCCATTTACAAGTCGGCTGATGCGGGAAAAACGTGGAGGAGGCTGGCCGGCGGACTTCCTTCAGGCAAGATCGGCCGGATCGGCATCGATATTTATCGCAAGAATCCTGATGTGCTCTATGCCGTCTTCGAGAACGCCAATAAACGGCCGCCGACTCAGGAGGAAGCTGACCAGGACAGAAAACGCGGCCTTGAGCCTCAAGAAAGAACTATTGCGGGCGAAGTTTACCGCTCGGACGACGCTGGAACAACATGGAAAAAAATGAATTCGGCCAAGGACGATGTCAGCGGGAAGGCCGCCTATTCCTTCAACCAGATCAGAGTCGATCCCAATGATGATAGCAAAGTCTATGTTCTCGGAGCTTCTCTAGCCTATTCTTATGATGGCGGGAAGACGTGGAAGAACCTGGGTTGGCAGCCCAGCCTTTTTGCCACGGCGTTCGGAGACGTCCGCACGCTTTGGATCGACCCGGAGAACTCCGACCGAATGCTCTTTGGAAGCGACGGGGGAGTTCATATCACTTATGACGGCGGAAAAACCTGCGACCATCTTTACAATATTCCCCTCGGTGAGTTCTATGCCATCGGTGTGGACATGGAGGACCCCTACAATATCTATGGCGGACTTCAGGACCATGATTCGTGGAAAGGACCGAGCAACGGCTGGTCGGGCGAGGTCGGCCCGGAAAACTGGGTGACGGTCGGCACATCAGACGGGATGTACAATGTCGTCGATCCTGAGGACAGCCGCTGGGTCTATAACACCCATGAGTTTGGCGGCCATAGCCGCGTGGACCAGAGGCTCGGCACCATTACGGATATCAAACCTGTCCCGGACAAGGGAAACCCGGCTTACCGATTCAATTGGACCCCGCCGCTTCACCTCTCGCCGCACAACAGCAAGATCATTTACACGGGCGCCCAGGTTTTGCTCCGCTCGCTTAACCGTGGGGACAAATGGCAGGAGATCAGTCCGGACCTGACGACAAACGATCCGGTGAAGACAGCGGGGCGCGGCAATATCACTTACTGCACCATCGCCACAATTTCCGAATCGCCGGTCACACCCGGAATCATCTGGGTCGGGACTGACGATGGCAAAGTCTGGCTGACGCGAGACGGCGGGGCAAACTGGACCGATTGCACCACGGCCGTCGCCAAGGTTGGAGCCCCCGAGGACTTTTGGGTCAGCCGGGTCTTCGCTTCCGCCGCTCAGGAAGGCACGGCTTATGTGACAAAGACCGGCTTCCGGAACGACAATTTCCGCCCGTTTGTCTATAAGACCACGGATTTCGGCGTCACGTGGACTCCAATCACGGCAGGGCTTCCCGATTTTCCTGTCAACGTAATTTTCGAAGACAGGAAGCATCCTCACCTGCTTTTCCTGGGCTCGGACGGTGGCGTTTTTGTCTCCATCGACGGTGGAGCAAAATGGGTCAGGATGAAGAACAATATGGCCAATGCTCCGGTGAAAGACCTTCTCGTCCATCCCCGGGAGAATGACTTGGTGGTGGCGACCTATGGGCGAGGGCTTTTTGTGACCGATATCACCCCGCTTCAGGAAATCAGCGAGAACATCCTTGCGGAGGATCTACACTTTTTTGAAATTAAGCCGCGGATCGAGCGACTCACAGGCGGCTGGGGCAGCTACCGTCTTTACGGAGACAGGCATCTCTTCACCCCGAACGAGCCTGAGGCCGTGGGAATCAATTATTATCTGAAGGAGAAACCGAAGGAAAAGGTCAAAATCACTGTGACCGACTCCGATGGCCAGGTTCTGGCCGAGCTTCCGGGAAAAGTCGAACCCGGAATTAATACGGTCCTTTGGAATATGCGGCAGATTCCGAAAAAAGAAGATATTCAGCCAGGGGAAGAGCGCTGGCGGGGCGGCAAGTTAGTTGCTCCTGGAGAATATCTTGTCACTCTCGAAGTGGGTCAGAGAAAGATCACCCGCAAGGCGGTCATCAAAGGCAGAATGGGCTGGATGATCGGTCCTGTCCCAGTTCTCATAAAATAAGGAGGGAAATTGAAAGCGCTCCCATTGATGCTATTATCGATCGGGTTATGCATCTTTATGGTTTCAACTGGATGTCAAAGCGACAATCCGGAAACGGGAATAGAGAAGGTCAAGCCCAAGATCGTCCTCGTGGCCCAGCCGTTTCCTCTCCAGAATGTCCGCCTCCTCGACGGGCCTTTCAAGGAGGCACAAGAGCGCGACCGGAAATATCTTCATGAGCTGGAGTCGGACCGGCTGCTCCATAATTTCAGGGTGAACGCCGGCGTCCCTTCCATGGCTCTGCCGCTGGGTGGATGGGAGGAACCGACGTGCGAGCTCCGCGGCCATTTTGTCGGCCACTATCTTTCGGCCTGTGGCCTCATGTATGCAGCGACGGGAGATGAGGGGCTCCGAACCAAAGCTAACCACATTGTCGCCGAGCTCGCCAAATGCCAGAAAGCTCTTGGGAAAAGCGGCTATCTCAGCGCTTATCCCGAGGAATTCATCGACCGGGTTATCGCTGGAAAAAGAGTCTGGGCGCCGTGGTATACGCTCCACAAGATCATGGCCGGCTTGCTCGACATGTATGCGTATTGTGGAAATAAGCAGGCGCTGGATATTCTCGAAAAGATGGCCGCCTGGATCAAGCTCAGGACCGATCAGCTCGATGATGAAGCCATGCAGCGGATGCTCCGGACGGAGTTTGGCGGCATGAATGAAGTGCTCGCGGACCTCTATGCCTACACAGGAAATCCCGACCACCTGGCTTTGGCGCGACGCTTTGATCATAAAGTCATTTTCGAGCCCTTAGCGAATCACCGTGACGAGCTCAAGGGTCTTCATGTCAACACGCAAATCCCCAAGATAATCGGCGCCGGACGCGAGTATGAGCTCACCGCGGATAAGTATTATTTTGAGATTGCTTCATATTTCTGCGACGAGGTGGTCAATCACCGGTCCTACTGTACGGGCGGTACGAGCAATTACGAAAGCTGGCAGAGCGACCCGGATCAAATGGCTGGCGAGTTGAGCAACGCCACCCACGAAACGTGCTGCACCTATAACTTGCTCAAACTGACCCGAAAGCTTTTCACCTGGAGCCCCGACGTCCAACTGGCCGAATACTATGAGCGGGCCCTATTCAACGGCATCCTGCCGACTCAGGATCCTAAGACCGGAATGACAATGTATTATGTCCCGATGGCATCCGGCTGGTATAAAACGTTTTGCACGCCGCGGGATTCGTTCTGGTGCTGCACCGGCACGGGCATCGAAAATCCCGCGAAATACGGGGACAGCATATATTTTCACGATGATACCGGAATATTTATCAACCTTTTTATCGCTTCTGAGGTCGAATGGCCGGAAAAAGGTGTGAAGCTACGGCAGGAGACACGATTTCCAGAAGAAGGATCGACCACACTCATCCTCAACTGTCCGAAAGACACACACCTTGTACTTCGGATCCGCGTTCCGACCTGGGCAAAAAAAGGAGTGGTCGTCAAGGTCAACGGCGAGGAGCGGAAGATCGCAGGCAAAGCGGGAAGTTATGAAGTTCTTGACCGGATGTGGAACACGGGCGATCAGGTTTCAATCGAGATGCCGCTGTCATTGCACCTGTGCCGGATGCCGGACGACCCGAAGCTGGCCGCTGTACTGTACGGGCCGCTTGTCCTGGCGGGCGAGCTTCCGACCGAGACCTTCACAGCTCAAGCCGTGTATGGGCCTTACCATGCGGAAGGCAAGCCCGCAGCGGCTCCTGATTTTGTGGCCGGGACCGAAGACCTTGACGCATGGATTCAACCGGTCGCTGGACAGACTTTGACTTTTAAGACAGTCAAAGCGGGAAGACCGGACGACGTTACTCTCGTTCCTTTTTATAGGCTTTTTGGAAAGCGCTACGCCCTGTATTGGCGTTTCTATACTGAGGCGGAATGGAAAGACTTGGAGGCGAAACGCGAAGTTCGTAAAGTCGAGGAGGTTGCGAAGCAAAAAGCTCTGGCTGCGCGCCTGGTGGATCGAGTCGAGATCGGCAACGAGACCTCCGAGAGCCAGCATAACCTGGAATCCTATCGGAGTGAATCCGGCTATCTTGGCCAAAAAAGCTGGCGTCATGCTACTCGGGGTGGTTGGTGGAGTTACGACCTGAAAGTGGACCCGGATAACGCCATGACCCTGATTTGCACCTACTGGGGAAGTGATGTCAGCCGGACCTTTGATATCCTTGTTGACGGCACGAAAATAGCTACCCAGGTCATTAACGTCAACAGGCCGGGCGACTTCTTTGATGTGGCTTATAAGATTCCGCTGGAACTCACCCAGGGCAAGGCCAAAATCACCGCCAAATTTCAGTCCTATCCCGATGGCATCGCCGGCGGCCTTTTCGGTTTGGTGATATTAAAATAAGGGTGATAAAATAAAAAACCATGCTCCCAAAAAGGAGGCGCAGATCCTATGAAAAAGAATACACGCCTTCAGGTTGTTTTGATCATTCTGGTCTTGGCCTGCCTTTGCCCTTCATGCAAAGAAACATCCCAGGCTGATTATCCTTTTGCCCCTGTCCCCTTCCATGCAGTCAAGCCCGCCGATTCTTTCTGGGCGCCTCGAATCGAGACAAACCGCACAGTCACTATTCCTTACGCCTTTAAGCTCTGCCAGGAGACAGGACGTCTCACGAATTTTGAGATCGCCGGCGGTCTGAAACAGGGCGCCTTTTGTTCCAAGTATCCATTTGACGATTCCGACGTTTACAAGATCATCGAAGGAGCCGCCTATTCACTGAGAGTTCACCCCGACCCCGAGCTCGAGAAATACGTCGATGATGTTATTGCCACGATTGCCCTCGCCCAGGAGCCCGACGGCTATCTTTATACGGCGCGCACGATCGACCCGCAGCATCCTCCTCTGGACTGGGTAGGAAACGAGCGCTGGTCGAATGAATATATGAGCCATGAATTGTATAACGCTGGCCATCTGTTTGAGGCGGCCGTGGCTTATTACCAATCTACAGGAAAGAAGAACCTTCTCCATGTCGCCCTCAAGAACGCCGACCTCATCGACGGCGTCTTTGGCCCGGGCAAAAAGCGTGTCGCACCCGGACATCAAGAGGTCGAGATCGGTCTGGTCAGACTCTACCGTCTCACTGGAAGAAGGAAGTATCTTGCTTTGGCCAAATTCTTCCTGGATGAACGAGGCAACGCCAAAGACCGCAAGCCCTACGGCGAATATTCTCAGGATCATAAGCCGGTTACTGAGCAGAATGAGGCAGTCGGCCATGCCGTACGGGCAACTTATATGTATTCTGGAATGGCAGACGTGGCTGCCCTCACAGGAAACCCGGCGTACGTCCAGGCGATCGATAAAATCTGGGAGAACGTTGTCTGGAAGAAGATGTATGTCACGGGCGGCATTGGAGCTGCCGGAGAAATCGAGGGTTTTGGGGCTGATTATGATCTGCCGAATGCGGAAGCCTATTGCGAGACCTGCGCTTCAATCGGCAATATCCTCTGGAATCAGCGGATGTTCCTCCTCCATGGAGATGCGAAATACATCGATGTCCTGGAAAGGGTGCTTTACAACGGGTTCCTTTCTGGGATCTCTCTCGGCGGCGACCGATTCTTCTATCCGAATCCGTTGGAATCATTTGGCCAGCATCACCGCAGCGCCTGGTTTGCCTGTGCTTGTTGTCCGAGTAATATCACGCGGTTTATTCCGTCCATCCCCGGCTATGTCTTTGCCAAGCGGGAAGATACTCTCTATGTGAATCTGTTCATGGCGAGCGAGGCAAGCATTGACCTGGGGATGCAGAAGGTGAGAGTTCAGCAGGAAACGCAATATCCCTGGGATGGGACTGTCAAGATAACGATTAGTCCGGAAAAGCCCGCTGAATTTTCCGTCAATGTCCGGGTTCCGGGTTGGGCGACCGGGCAGCCTGTGCCGGGCGATCTTTATCAGTTCACTGACAAGACCGGAGAACCTTCGGTCATTCGAGTCAACGGCGACGAGATCCCGCTCTACCTCAACCGAGGTTACGTCAGTATTCGACGCGCTTGGAGGCCCGGCGATGTTATTGAGGCGAGTTTCCCGATGCCGATTCGGAGAGTCTTGGCTCATCCCGCGGTCAAAGACGATATCGAAAAGGTTTCTCTAGAACGAGGCCCAATCGTCTATTGTGCGGAGTGGCCAGATAACGGCGGGCGTGTGAGCAATTTGGTTTTGGAAGACAACAACCCGCTGAGTGCTGAGCGCCGTGATAATCTCCTGAGCGGAGTGACTGTTATCAAGGGAGAAGCTACGGCCTTATATGAAGGAAAGAGGGGCGGACCGGTCATCGCCAAGAAACAACAATTTATCGCTATTCCCTATTATGCCTGGGCCCATCGTGGAGAAGGGGAAATGACGGTTTGGCTCGCCCGCTCGCCATCCACAGTTAGGCCGCTGCCCAATCCGTCCTTTGCCTCAATGAGCAAGCCGACCGCCTCCGGTGGGAAAAACGCGGAGGCCCTTAATGATCAATGGGAGCCGACGAGCTCGAACGATCATGCCCATCCATACCTCCATTGGTGGCCCAACAAGGCAACACAGGAATGGGTTCAGTATGATTTAAATAAGCCCGCGACAGTCCAAGCTGTCGAAGTCTACTGGTTTGATGATAGCGGCCGGGGTGAGTGCCGGGTTCCCGCGTCTTGGCAGCTATTTTTTCAGGCTGGGGACACCTGGAAACCTGTTCAGAATCTCGTCCCTTACGGTGTTGAGAAGGACAAATACAATAAGGTTAAATTTAGGCCCGTCGAGACAAAGGCCCTCCGTCTGGAAATTCAGCTCCAGAAAGATTTTTCTGGGGGAATCCTGGAGTGGCGTGTGGAATGAAATCTAACTTGTCTGAAAATTTGGGAGAAGGAGAAAAACAGCATGCTTAACTGGACTGGTTGGCAGAATCCTTATGCTATTGCCTACATGCTAGTCATGCTGGGCGCCGTCATTTTCGTTTGGCTGATTCCTGACGAATACCTGTATGAATGACGGCCAAACGGTCTATGGAGATGCTGAGCATGAAAAGGGTCAATCTGTTTCTCGTCATTGCGAGTGTTTTGCTCTTTGGTCAGGCCGGTGTCGCTCAGGAGAAGTTCAACGATGTGCGCCAGCAAATGGCTGACTCTCTGACCGCTGTAAAGACGTCCCTTCGGGCCGATGAACGGGCAGCAGCTATGGAGCATTTCGGAAACGCAAAAAAGATCTGGGAGACCGAGGCCAGGCCGATGATCACCGAAGGCATGAAGACCAATAACCAGTTTCAGGAGTATTTTGACCGGATAGCTGAAGTGGACGGGCATTTTATTTCGCTGGCTCAAGAGCTCGAATCGGGTGGATTCGAGCAAATTGAATCCAGGGTCAACGCCGTCATCTGGGCCATCAGCCATCATCCCCGCGGGTTTAAAGTCCCGAACCCGCGCTACACCGCCTGGGACTGGGTCTTCGGGCTTGGCATAGGGATCGGGTTCTGTGTCTTTGCGGTGGTTTTTGGGCTGCATCTGCGAAGGTCGTACTATCGCAGATACAAAAAACAGGGTGCAGAAGCTCCCCAAGGATAAAAAACATGCCTTCGGATTTCATCATTATCGGGTTGTACTTGGTTTTGATGTTTGTGGCCGGGCTGTTTTTCAGCCGGAACGTCAAAAACACGGCCGATTATTTTCTAGCGGCCCGCTCCGCCCCTTGGTTCTGGATTATGGGGGCTATCTGGGCCACGAATATCGGATTTCTTCATGGCTACCTGGCCCACGGCGGGGCCGCTTATGAGTGGGGCCTGATTCAGGCGAACTTTGAGTGGTTCCAGGGACCTTTTGGCTACGTCCTCAGCGGACTGTTTTTCATCGCCTTTTACTGGCGCGCCGGGGTTTATACAGTTCCGCATTTTCTGGAGAGAAGATACGGCTCAGCGATCAGCCTGATTTATAACGTAGCCTGGATCGTTATTTTTATCGTCACCATTGCCGCCGAGTTTTATTTGGGCGGCATTTTTCTCAAAAACCTTCTTCACATCCCGTTCTGGCCGACTGTTCTTGTGCTAGCCGCTGTCGTGGGGACATACACGCTCCTCGGAGGCCTCGGAGCGGCCATCATGATGGAATTCGTCCAGTTCATCATCATGATGCTCGGGACAATGCCTCTTCTCTTTATCCTTCTTCATATGGTGGGCGGGTTTGCCGGCATCAAAAACGTCTTGATTGGCCAGTGGGGGGTCAGTCCTCAGTATTTCACGGTTCTGCCGGATATCCACCATCCCTACGGCCCCGGGCCATGGATTATTCTGGGACAATGTTTGGTCGTAACCCTCGGCTGGTGTGCCGGCCATCAATCCATGGTCCAGAGGAATTTAGGGGCGCGCTCTCTTTATGATGCAAAATTCGGTTATGTCGCCGCCGCGATTCCAAAAACACTGGGTGCTTTTTTGTATATTGTGCCGATGATTGCCGCGCCCATTATCTTTGCCGGCAACGGGATTTTCGTCGAGAGGGCTGATGCGTCCTACGGCAAGCTTATCCTAAACCTACTGCCTTCGGGAATGCTGGGGCTGTTTATCGCCGGATTGCTCTCGGCAGGGCTCTCCAGCATTAGCAGCGTCCTGAATTCTACGTCAACAATGGTAGTCAAGGACATCTATGAGCGATACCTGGTTAAAGGCCGCGGCGACAATCATTATTTTATCGCCGGCCGCGTCGCCACCTTTGCCGTGATCGCCCTCTCTCTCCTTCTCGTTCCCATCGTGCTCAAAGTCTACTTGATCATGTGGCTCGAACAGACTCTTCTGGCCATGGTCCTCGGCCCTTTTATGGGCGTCCTGATGCTGGCAATTTTTTGGCGCAGGGCCAATACAGCCGGCAGCCTGGCCGGGTTCATCACCGGCGGAGTCTTTGCCATCCTCCTTCAGCAGGTCTTTGGGGTGAATGTCTTTTTTGAGATCAGCTGGTGGTCTTTTGTGGTGACTTCTGTTGTTACCGTGGCGGTGACATTTTGGACTGGGACGAAGCCCCGGCCAGAACAGCTCGACGGCCTGACCTGGGAGAGCGATTTCAGGGCCAAGCTCGGCCGGATCCTGGAAGAGAGGGCGATTCAGAATGGAGCGAAAATTGGAGAGGTGCCTAAGCCCGTTGTTCGGAGGCCCCCTTGGTATCTGAACATCAAATACTGGGCCACAGCCATCCTTCTCAGCCAGGTCGTTCTCTTGTTATTTTTTGGCTAAGGGGATTTCTCGAAGATAAGGAGCAGAAAGATGACCGGAGAAAAAAAAGGAGCGGATCCCAAGCTGATCGTGGCCGTTCAGATGCTCTCCATAGGCATCATCCTCCTCATCCTAGCACTCGTGGTCCTTTTTGTGAGTCCACTCGGCAGCATGGATCGTTTTATCCGTCTGACGTTCTTGATCAGCGAAGCCAGCATCTTTGTTGTCGGTCTGGCCTTTGCTATAGGCGGAGGGATTCGTTATAAACGGGCAAAAAGGGCATGAAGATCATCAGGTTCGCCCCTTGTTTTTCCCATGCGGACGATGTCGTCAGGATATTCTGTGCCAAGAATTTCAAGAAACCTTTTTCTGTGGAGATGGTCTATTTGCCTTTTGTCCTGTTCAAATACGCCGTTCGAGCGAACCGATTTTTCGGGGGAAAAAAGGTATCGGAGGGACTGTTTTTGGCGGACTTGATCCAAGGCGTTCCAGTGTATATAGGGAAGGGGACGTCCTTAATAGTGGAAGCCGCATTGCAGAATGAATTTGCGGCCCTGCTGCCTTTATCAGCGGAAGGGGCAAAAAGAAAGGCTGAAACGATTATTGTCGAGGCTCAGCAGGTCTCAGAATCTCAGGTCCTCCCAGTCGGGTTAACGGAGAATGAGGCCATTGCCAGGGGGAAAAGGTTGTTGCGTTATGACCTGATGCGTCTTTTCGGAGGTCTGCGTTATCGCAAGGTCGAAATTACCCTTTACCCCAAAACAAAACTTGTTTATTATCCCTACTGGCTGGTCTATTATCGCGGGCGGCGGGGAGATATGAGGATTGTCGTCATAGATGGTGTGATTGGAAAAAAGGAAAGTGAGGAGATCGTCCAGTCTATTAAGCTGGGGCTGCTGAAGAAAGAGCAGGTGTCGGTACGGGTCGAATTTTCTGAAGGAGCCAACCCAAATTGAAAAGAAAAAGATTATGTTTGGGTCTTGATTTCGGGACGAATTCGGTCCGGGCAGTCCTGGTCGACGTCAATGACGGCCGCGAGGTGGCCACTGCAATTTATGAATATGAGACGGGCCAGGCGGGTGTCATCCTGGACCCGCAAGATCCCAACCTGGCAAGACAGAATCCGGCAGATTATGTGAAGGGCGTAGAGGTTGTTGTCAAAAAGCTGGTGGATGAAGCGAAGAAGGCCGACCCATCATTCAACTCTACCGATATCATCGGCATAGGCGTTGACACGACGGGTTCAACCCCGATCCCCGTGGACAGGTCTGGCGTGCCTCTGAGCTTCAAGCCCGAGTTCAAGGATGATCCCAACGCTCAGGCCTGGCTGTGGAAAGACCACACCGCCCATGCCGAGGCGGCCATGATCACGGAGCTCGCTTCAAAGGTCCATCCGGAATACCTGGCCAAATGCGGCGGGACGTATTCGTCAGAATGGTTTTTCAGCAAGATTCTTCATAGTTTGAGGACAGACAGGCGGGTTTTTAATGCGGCCTATAGCTGGGTGGAGTGCTGTGATTACATTCCCGGCCTGCTCACCGGAATTTCGGGCCCGCTCGAGATGAAGCGGAGCCGTTGCGCCGCGGGCCACAAAGCCATGTTCAATGAAAACTGGGGCGGCCTGCCATCAAAGGAATTCCTTTCGAGGCTGGACCCGGAACTGGGCGAGCTTCGGAATCATCTCTATGGAAAGACGTACACATCTGATACGGAAGCCGGCAAGCTCTCGGCAGAGTGGGCTGGTCGGCTGGGGCTGTCAGCCGGGATTCCAGTAGCAGTCGGTGCCTTTGACGCTCATTTGGGCGCGGTCGGGTCTGGAGTCGCGCCGGGCAAGCTGATCAAAATCATAGGCACGAGCACGTGCGATATCACAGTGTGGCCGAACTCGGAGCCCCTGGCCGATATTCCCGGCTTGTGCGGAATCGTTGACGGGTCTGTCCTTCCGGGATATTTTGGGCTTGAAGCCGGACAGTCGGCAGTCGGGGATATTTTTAACTGGTTCGTCAGCTATATCCAGCCCGGCGGGCTCAAGAAAGGCTCGCATAAGGCTCTCACGGTCAAGGCGGCCCGACTCAAGCCCGGTCAGTCGGGACTTCTCGCCCTGGATTGGAATCATGGCAACCGGACCATCCTTGTGGACCAGCGCCTGACAGGCCTCCTGCTCGGCCAGACATTGCTGACAACTCCGGAAGAAATCTACCGGACCTTGATCGAGGCTACTGCCTTTGGCGCCCTGACCATCATTAACCGCTTTGAAGAATACGGGGTCAAGGTCTCGGAAATCATCAACTGCGGCGGGATCGCTGAGAAGAATCCTCTCATCATGCAAATTTATGCCGACGTCACCGGCCGGGAAATGAAAATCGCCCGGTCCGCGCAGACTTGCGCCTTGGGCTCTGCCATCGCTGGGGCAGTCGTCGCCGGCCCGGAGAACGGCGGTTACTCCAATTTTGCCGAGGCCCAGAAGGCTATGTGTTCGACGAAACCTCAATCCTTCCGTCCAAACCCCGAGAACCATAGAATCTATGCCGAACTCTACAAGCTTTATTCCCAGCTCCATGACGCGTTTGGGACAAAGCCGTGGTCGGGGAGCCTTTACAGCGTGATGAAAGACCTCTTGAGGATCCGGGATAGTCAGAGGAAGGAGAGTTAATGCTTCAGGATTTAAAAGAGCGTGTCTGGAAGGCCAATGCAGACTTGGTGATGTTCGGCCTCGTTACTCTGACCTGGGGGAACGTCAGCGGATTGGAGAGAAAAAAGGGGATCGTCGCCATAAAGCCCAGCGGCATTTCCTATAACGAGATGAAGCCTTCCCATATGGTCCTTGTGGACTTGGAAGGAAAGAAGGTTGAAGGCGCGCTCCAGCCCTCGTCAGATACTCCCGCTCACCTTGAGATTTATAAAGCGTTTTCGGATATCGGCGCCGTGGCGCATACCCATAGTGAATATGCCACGATGTTCGCTCAGGCCTCAATGGAAATTCCCTGCCTCGGGACGACTCACGCCGATGTATTTTACGGGCCTGTTCCCGTCACGCGGTTCTTGACTCGAGCAGAAATTGAAACAGAATACGAAAAAAACACGGGCAGGGTCATTGCTGAGCGGTTCCTCAGTTTGAACCCCCTTGAACGGCCAGGTGTGCTCGTCGCCGGACATGGCCCCTTTACCTGGGGAGAAACACCTGAAGAGGCTGTGGAACACAGCTTGGCCCTAGAGAAAATTGCCAAGATGGCCCTCGGCTCTCTGCTCTTGAGGCCTCGGCCGGGCCTATTCCCCCAATGCCTTCTCAAGAAACATTATCAAAGGAAGCACGGACCCAGAGCTTATTATGGACAAAAGAAAAAGGAGAAATAGGATGAAAAATATCCCTCAGGTCAAGCTCGGAGTTATCGCTGTCAGCCGGGATTGTTTCCCGATGGAGTTGTCTAGAAAAAGAAGGTTGAACGTGGTCAAGGAGTGCCGGGCCAGGGAAATCCCCGTTGTAGAAATTCAAACAATTATCGAGAATGAGACTGACGTGCTCAAAGCGGAGCAGGAGCTCATCCAAAAAAGTGTCAACGCCCTCGTTATTTTCCTCGGCAATTTTGGCCCCGAGGGGCCAACAACGATGCTGGCGCAGAGGTTTGCCGGCCCGGTGATGTTTGCGGCCGCCGCTGAGGAAACAGGAAAAGACCTGGTTCAAGGCCGGGGCGACGCTCTGTGCGGGCTCCTCAACACGAGCTATAACTCCGGGTTGAGACGGCTCCGTCCATATATTCCGGAATACCCCGTAGGAACAGCCGGCGAGGTGGCGACGATGATTGCCGATTTCCTTCCCGTGGCTCGGGTCGTTTCCGGTCTGAGAAAGCTCAAGATTTTCGCCTTCGGCCCGCGTCCTCAGGATTTCCTCGCCTGCAACGCGCCTATCAAGCCGCTTTATGACCTTGGCATCGAAATCATGGAGAACAGTGAGCTCGACCTCTACGATATTTTTCTGGCCGCCGAAGGTAACCCGAGAATTAGGACAGTGTCAAGGGATATGGCTAAAGAGCTGGGAGAGACAAACGCTGACCCGGACCTCCTGAAGAGAATGGCTCAGTATGAGGTCGCCTTGAGGAAGTATTTTGAAGCCCATCTTGGAGCTTCAGAGTTTGGAGTGTTCGCCAACAAATGCTGGCCGTCTTTTGAGAAATATTTTAGGTTTGTTCCGTGCTACGTCAACTCGCGGCTGGCCTCCCAAGGGATTCCTGTCTCCTGCGAAGTGGATATCTATGGGGCCCTGAGTGAATACATGGCGATGTGCGCAACCGGGCTTCCGGCGACGCTCCTCGACATTAACAACAGTGTGCCACGAGATATGTACGAGTCCGCCCGGAAGAAAAGGGGGAATTATCAACCGAGCGACCTTTTTATGGGCTTTCATTGCGGCAACACGCCGTCTGGATGCATGATCGGGAGCGCTCTCAAGTTTCAGCTCATCATGAACCGGTTGATGGAGGGCGGCCGAGAGCCTGACATCACCAGGGGGACGATGGAGGGACGAATCCGGCCGGGCGAAATCACGATTTTCCGCCTCCAGGCAGGGGCAGACGCGACCTTGCGGTCATATGTCGCCGAGGGCGAAATCCTGGATATTGACCCCAAGTCGTTTGGAAGCATCGGAGTTTTCGCCATCAAGGAGATGGGCCGTTTTTATCGCTATGTCCTGATCGAAAGACAATTTCCCCACCATACGGCTGTGGCGTTCGAGCACGCCGGCAAGACTCTCTTTGCGACGGTCAGAATGCTCGGTCTCGAGGATGTGGATTTCAATCGGCCGGCCGGAATGCTCTATCCGGGAGAGAGCCCTTATAAATAGTTCAGAGAGGGCCTCAAAAATTAGTATTTCGGTAATATTTATAGAACCAATGTACTTTTTACGAAAGAGCGGACAGGGCGGAGAAGGGACCTGATAATATGAAAGCTGCAGTTCTCACGGGTCGGGGGAGAATTGAAATCCGGGAAATTCCAGAACCCCGCCTGGCGAATGAGACCGATGTCCTGATTCGTGTGGAAGCGACAGGAATCTGCGGCTCGGATGTCCATTATTTCTCAGAGGGACGGATCGGCGATCAGGTTGTCGAATACCCTTTTGTCGTCGGCCATGAATGCGCCGGAGTTGTGCAGGAAACGGGTAGTGCCGTCACTCGCCTCAAGCCAGAAGACCGGGTGGCCATCGACCCGGGCGTCGTCTGTGGCCGGTGCGACCAATGCTTAGCGGGCCGGCCGAACACCTGCCACAACCTACGCTACCTCGGTACGCCCGGACAGATGTCCGGCAGTCTAGTTGACGTTATTCGCATTCCCGAGCAAAACTGTCATCGTCTCGGCGAAGGAATGAGTATGAATGAAGGAGCACTGGTCGAGCCGCTGTCTATCGGAGTATATAGTCTTAAACTTCTGGCCGGCTCGCTTCCCGAAAAAATAGCGATTCTCGGTTCAGGACCGATTGGGCTCGCTGTCCTTCTGGCGGCGAAAGTCGCCGGAGTCCGCGCTGTCTATATGACAGATCAGGTCGAGGAGAGAGTTCAGGCCGCCCGCCGGGCTGGGGCCGATTGGTCGGGAAATCCTGAACGATCGGATATTGTCGCTCGAATCCGCGCCGCGGAGCCACGTTTGCTGGACGCGGTCTTTGAATGCTGTGGCGACCAAGGGGCACTTGACCAAGCCGTCGACCTTCTTAAACCTGGCGGGAAACTCCTTGTCCTCGGCATCCCCGTCTCTGACCGCGTCTCCTTTGACATCCATAAGCTTCGCCGCAAGGAAATCGGCCTTATTAACGTTCGGCGGCAAAGCCATTGTTTTCCCGACGCCATCCGGCTCATCAAGACAAAGAAAGCGGATGTCCGTTTCATGGCCACGCATGAATTCAGCCTCGTTGATGCAGCCCAAGCCTTTGAGCTCGTGTCCGGATACCGCGACGGCGTGATTAAGGCCATCATCCGCCCGTCTTTTTGACTTTCCCCTTCATCTGTGCTAATCATAAACCCAGTGAGGAGGGGAAGTGGAAAAAGACAGTCAAAGCCGCCTTTCTTACCAAACCCATATATCCCAAAAGCTCGTTGACCTGATTGAGCGCAGCGCAGAAGAACTGACTAATAACTGGCTCGCGGACGTCCGCAAGGAACTCCACCTGCCGACGTATCAAAGCTTCGACAACACCGAGCTCTACCAGCGCGCCTTCAAGGTCTACAGCCAGCTCGGAAAATGGATCTCGCGGGAGACCACTAAGGAGGAAATCGCCAAGGAGTATATGGCTTTGGGCGCCCAGCGCAGGAAAGAAGGATTCGCCCTTGCTGAGATCATCCAGGCCCTCATTCTGATCCGTCGAAACCTCTGGAGGAAAGTGCTGAGGGAGGGGCTGCTCGATACGACACTCGACCTCTACCAGGCCATGGAGCTCAATAACCGCGTTATCCGCTTTTTCGACCGGGCCATCTATTTCACGGCGGTCGGGTACGAAAAAAAGGGCTGAAGAGATTTTCAGCGCCGGCCGGAGGACAAAATGGTGAGTTATGAAGATGTCGCCAGCATGATCGACCATTCCTTGCTCAAGCCCAACCTGACTGACAAGGACGTTGAAGACGGCTGCAGGATTGCGGACAAGTACAGGGTGGCCAGCGTCTGTGTCAGGCCGAGCGATGTCCGGCGGGCCGCCGAGATCCTGAAGACGAGCCCGGTCCGCGTGACCACGGTCATCGGGTTCCCTCATGGAGCGGCGACTACGCCGGTCAAAGTCTTCGAAGCAAAGGAAGCTATAGAGAACGGAGCGGTCGAGTTGGATGTTGTCCTCAACATCGGCAAGCTGAAATCGAGAGACTATGATTATGTGGAAGCGGACCTTCAGGCCGTGACTGCCGCCGCTCACGAGAAAAATGTCATCGTCAAGGTCATCTTCGAAAACTGTTATCTTGATGACGAACAGAAAATCGCCGCCTGCCGGATCGCGAATGAGGTCGGCGTCGATTATATCAAAACATCAACAGGATTTGGGACGGGCGGCGCCGAAGACAGAGACTTGATCCTGATGAGAAAACACGCCCTGCCCTCCATCAAGTTGAAAGCTGCCGGAGGGATCCGGACCCTGGAGCGGGCCTTGGAGGTCAAGAACCTGGGCTGCTCGCGGATCGGAGCCACCGCGACAGTCGCAATTTTAGAGAAGCTCAAATAGCCCCACTTTTCAGTTTCATTTTGCCAACCCCCTGAGCCGATAGAGCGGTCTTCTGTTCGGCATCTATGCCCTTTCTTTTTTCAGTTTTTCCCGGGCTTCAGCGAACATCGGCTCGGCATATTCCGAGGGCCAGGTGCGGTCCTCGAAGCTCCTCTTTTCGATCAGGCTTAAGAATCCCTTGAATTCGTCAAAATAGGAGCCGTAGATGTGGAAGCTGTCCACAAGGTCGGCGTAGCGGCCCAGGCGCACTGGGCGGCCGATTTTAGAGCTGATTTTCCGAGCGATGGTGCGCTGCAGGTCTGTGATGGCAAAAACATTCATGTAGGCGGCTTTATAGGCGTCCCTGGAGCGCCAGTGCGTGTTCATGTTGAGGATGAGTTCTCCTCGGTCATCGGCGAGAAGCCGGCACCAGAGACGCTGGAGGCAGGGCGGATCATATGTCGGAGGGTCAAGTTTGGGATTCCAGGTGATGGCTTGAGCCCGGCGGGAGTGTCCGGCCTGGCTGAGCTTCTCGACGATATAGTTGATCTGGTCGATCGTCTGGCCTTCGATCTCATAAGCGAAAAGGCGCTTGTGATAGGTATAAGTCCACTTGCCCTCCTCTGGAGAAATCCAATGGTCGTGGACTCCGTTGACGACTTCCTGACGATAAACCTCAAGGTCCTCCAGCCCGCCCGGGAATGCACGATGAATCCGCGGCTCGGCAAAAGGATCCTCCACCACCCACATCATCGTGCAGTCTTTGCTGGGTGGGTCGCCCGGTTTGTCATACTCGGTCTTGATGGCGATGCCTTTATCCCAGCAGGCTAAGACAGCCTTTTCCCAGGCCTCCGGCAGAGTCTTCCCGGAGACGTACAAAGTTGGAATCTGGCCGTGCATTTTAACCTCCCGCTTTCAGGATTCGTTTATTTCCCGCTTTTATCATAGGAATCAAACAAGGTCAACTTGCTCGTAGATTGGAACAGCAACATTGCTTCTGCGGTCATTTTGGGCTGAGGCCCTTCTCTTGCCAGCGAGTATTTTTCTTTATATGATAAAAACTCAGAAGGGAGAACCGCATGAAAGAAGCCAAGAATCCTCCGAGAACAAGGCCACTCAACCTCGATGATTTTTTGGACTTGGGCATTAAGCTTGAGGAGGCCTTTTGTGCCTGTTATGAAGGCCTTAGCCGCATTTCTTCTGACGAGGATCTTGCCTGGAGATTAAACAAGATGGCCCGGGAAGACAAGACCCATACCCAAAGCCTGAAGGAAATCATCCTGGAGCAAGAGGGAAAACGCTAGGGGACGCGTTCACGCTCTTGATAATCCGACCCTTGGAACACAGAGTCTAATGTTTGGGGAGAGGAGTCGCCGGCGATTACCTCTTCTTGAGAAGGGGCGATAGAAGCAGGACGACGCCGATCGCGATGAGAATAAGGGGCCACCACTCGAAGAATCCGATGAGATGGGCGCCACCAACGATCGCGAGCACAAGCCCGGCAATAAGCCTTCCTGTCTGGGTCTTCTGGTAGGCCGGAGAGAAGCAGCTGACCAGAAACTCCAGAATGAAGATTCCGCCGAGTCCGACCAAAAAATAGGCCCACCAGTCTGCCCAGGAAATCCGGTCCATTTGGGTTAAGAGAAAAAGGACTCCCAAGAGAATAAGAACCAGCCCTCCCGTCAGCCGCGGAGACGGAGTCTCTTTTGGTTTTGGCTGCCCGAGAGGCCTGCCTGTTTCACTAGTCTTGACGTCTTCGCCCATGGTTTTCTCCTTCACTTTTCAATACCACAGCCGGCAGGCAAGGTCAATGAGGCGTGAGAAAAACGATTTGCTCTTGGGGCTGATTTTGGCTAAAATGACGGGAAACAGGAATGAAACTTAGAGCGATCCTCAGGTCGATGCGGCCGGCCCAATGGACAAAGAACTTCTTCGTGTTCGCCGCTTTAATTTTTGCTCAAAAGTTTTTCTCCGTTCCTTTGCTCCTGAAATCTTTGGCCGCTTTTCTTGTGTTTTGTCTGATTTCCGGGGGCCTTTATATCTTCAATGACCTCCGGGACCGCGAGGAAGACCAGGCTCACCCCAAGAAATCTCAAAGGCCGATTGCCAGAGGGGATCTGAGTTCGACTGCGGCGCTGGCCACATTCCTGGTTTTAAGCGCGGGGAGTTTCGCTTTGGCGTTTTTCCTGAATCGTAATTTTTTTATTGCCGTCCTGGTCTACTTCGTTCTCCAAGTTGCCTATTCCCTGAAATTGAAACAGGTTGTTATCCTAGATATCTTTATCATTGCCGCTGGGTTCGTCATTCGCGTAGTTGCGGGAGGCCTGGTCATTGCTGTCCCGATTTCTTCCTGGCTGCTTATCTGCACAACTCTCCTGGCCCTTTTCCTGGCCATGAGCAAAAGGCGGCATGAGCTTGTCCTTCTTGAAGACAAGGCGACCGATCATAGACCCATTCTCAAGGAGTACAGCGCCTATCTTCTTGACCAGATGATTGCCGTCGTGACTGCGTCAACTCTCATTGCCTATTGCCTATACACAATATCGGCAGAGACTGTCGAAAAGTTTGGGACCGAGCATCTAGTCTGGACGTCTGCTTTTGTCCTTTACGGCATTTTTCGGTATCTCTACCTGGTCCATCAACAGGGCAAAGGCGGAAGCCCTGAAGAGCTGGTCCTGCGAGACAAGCCACTCCTATTGAACATCGTGCTCTGGATCGGCACGGTCATCCTCATCATTTATTTGAGGTAGAAGCCTTTGGCCTCGGCAAAAGTCGCCGTTTTGAAGACATCACCGGAAACTGTTCTATCCGACTACAGGACTCTGATGCATCTGGCAGAGTACCAGAAATACCTGCCCAAGGATAGGGACACGGCCCTTAAAATCAATATCACCTGGCATTATTATTATCCCGCCTGTTCCACTCCTCCCTGGCAGCTCGAAGGAGTCATCAAGACTCTGCTCGAGGATGGCTACAAGAGGGAGCTCCTTCACGCCTGCCATAACCGAACGGTCGTTGTCTCCGCTAAAAAAGGAGAAAGAAACAACAAGCACCTCCCGGTCGTCCAGAAATACGGTCTGCGGAACATCCACCTTTATGAGGGCGAACAGTGGACGAGATACGAACCCAAGGCAAAGATGAGGGTGCTCGACCAGATCTTTCCGCGGGGCATCGAAATTCCCAAACGGCTTATCGGTGAGAATATCGTTCATCTTCCGACCATGAAAACTCACGTCTTTACCACGATGACCGGAGCAATGAAGAATGCCTTCGGCGGGCTGCTCCACGAGCGCAGACACTGGACTCATTCGGTGATCCATGAGACGCTGGTCGATCTTTTAACCATCCAGAAGGAAATTCATCCGGGGATCTTCGCCGTGATGGACGGGACCATCGCCGGCGACGGGCCGGGTCCGCGGTGCATGGTGCCGTTCATTAAAAACTATATCCTGGCCAGCGCCGACCAGGTAGCTATCGACGCCGTCTCAGCCAAGATGATGGGTTTTGACCCCCTTGCTCTTCCGTTCATCCGGATCGCCCATGAATCCGGCCTGGGTTGCGGCAACCCGAACGAGATTGAGGTCGTAGGCGAAGATATCCGGGAGGTCAATTTCCATTTCCGGGCCTCCCAGAATACTTTCGCCAGTTACGGCCAGAAGCTCATCTACTGGGGACCGCTCAAACCCCTGGAAAAATTCTTGCTCAGGACGGTCCTGGCTCCGTGGTCCTACGCGGCCTCGGTCATTTTTCATGATTGGATCTGGCATCCCGCGATCGGAAAGCATCGGACCAGCAGGATTCTCCAAACGTCCTGGGGCAAGCTCTTCCAGAGTTACTGAGCTTGACCGGTCAGTTCTTCAGGAAGCGCAGGCTTTTTGGCTCTTTCTCGAGATGGAAAACGATCAGGCTCTGCAGGGTTTTCTTGATGAGATCAAGCTGGTTGGCTTGGAAAGGCAAAGTGCCTTTTTTTGGGGGGGCATTTTTTTTGGCCCAGGCCAGGAACGGGACAATCTCCGGTGAGGTGGTCACCTTTTTTTGGGGAGAGCAGCCGTCGCAGTGGATCCCGTCCATTTTTGGGGAGAGCCAGCCGCCTTCGGGAAGTTTCTTGCGGCACTTCTTACACCTGCGGAAATCAGGGAGAAGACCGTTGATCTGGAGAATCCAGGCTTCAAAGTAACGGCTCAAGAAGTCAATATCTCCCCCTGCCTTGATGGCCCTCAGGACGGAAAGAAAAAGCCTGAAGAGGACTTCTTCCTTGGCCCGGGCCGGGAAGAATTCCTCGACGAGTTCGGCAAAATAAGACAGCGTGCAGGATGTCCTGAAGTCCTTGGGAACGTCGAAGAAAGACTCGAGGAGGTCGCACTGACTGACTGTGACCAGGTCTTTCCTTTCTTTCTCGTAATAAAAAACTCTAACCAGAGACATTTGTTCGAGGCTGCTTCCAAAACGGTTCCCAAATTTCCTTGCGCCTTTGGCCATGCCTCGGAGGAGGCCCTTGTCACGCGAAAAAAAGGCAACGATCTTATCCTGTTCCCCGACATTGAAGCTGCGCAGGACTATGGCCTCGGATTGATCGATGGGCATGGGTTGTTTAAAGACTATGCCGCCAGTGTGATGTTCAGCGCTCTTATTCTCTCCCTCAAAATGGCCTCGTCGATTCTCAGGTCGGAAGCGGCCCTGGGGATTTCCCAGTTGTTCCGTATCAGAGCCCGGCGGATGTAGTGCCTCTCAAACTGCTCTGTGGCTTTTTCCAAGGAGTGACCCTCGAAGAAGTCGGAGATGTACTCGAGTTCCCTGGTCTCAACGAGAAGAGAGAGATGAGAGCTTTTGATTTCGTCCTCCTGGATCATGATGACGAACCGCTCGATGACGTTCATCAACTCGCTGACGTTTCCGGGCCAGACATATTTCAAAAAAGCGCCCAGGGCCTCCCGGCTCATGGTTTTAGGCTTTTTCCCATATTCCTCGGAGAAATGCTGGAGGAAGTGGTTGATCAAAAGCGGGATGTCCTCAGGCCGTTCTCGAAGAGGAGGAAGGGCCAGCGTAATAATGTTGAGTTTGAAGTAGAGGTCTTCGCGGAATCTTCCCTGAGACACCGCCTCCCTCAGATTCTTGCTCGTTGCGGCCATGACGCGGGTGTTGAAGGGAATCAGGTCACCGGCTCCTATGGGCTCGAATCGCTGTTCTTCTAGGGCCCGGACGAGCTTCGCCTGAATCTTGAGGCTTAAATCGCCAGCCTCATCCAGGAAAAGCGTCCCTCCGTCTGCCAGGAGGAGTTTGCCTTTTTTGTCCTTGTGGGCCTGAGGAAGGGCCCCTTTGACGTAGCCAAAAAGCTCGCTTTCCATCAGGTCATCGGGAATGGCCGAGCAGTTGATCTCGAGGAATTTCTTTTCCTTGCGGGCACTTGCCTGATGGATCAGACGGGCAACGAGTTCTTTTCCCGTGCCGTTCTCCCCGAAGATCAGGACCCGGCCGTTTGAAGCGGCAGCCTGGTCGATCGCCTTCCTCAGCTCCCGGATGGACCGGCTTTCGCCAACGAGGTAATATTTGGACCTCAGCTGTTCGCGAAGCCGGATGTTTTCTTCCTCCAGCTTTTTCTGCCGCAGCGCATTCCGGACCGTTAGGACGACTTTTTCCAGCGACAAGGGCTTTTCTAAAAAGTCGTGGGCCCCCAGCTTGGTGGCTGTGACAGCAGTTTCGATCGTGCCGTGGCCGGAGATCATCACCACCTGAGGGTTGTCCTCCATCGTCTTTATTTTTTTGAGGACGTCGATTCCGCTCATCCCAGGGAGCCAGATATCCAGCAAGACAAGGTCGACATTCTGATTCTTCAACAATTCCAGGCCTTCTTCTCCGGTCTCTGCAGTTTTGACCAGAAAGCCTTCATCTTCCAGGATTCCTTTAAGCGAGGTGCCGATGCTGAGTTCGTCGTCGATGATCAAGATGTTTTCTTTGGTCATGCGGGAAGCTGGATGATGAATTTTGCGCCGGTTGGAGAGTTGTTTTCTACGCGGATTGTTCCACTGTGTTCTCGGATAATCTGGCTGGCGATGGAGAGTCCCAAGCCCGTGCCCTTCTTTTTAGTTGAGAAGTAGGGCAGGAAAAGCTTGGTTTTGTCCTCGACCGAGATTCCCGGCCCGGTGTCCGAGATCTCGATATTCACTTGCTGTTGCTTCTTTTCGAAAACAGCCCGGACCTGGATTTTCCCTTTCTTGTTCATTGCTTCGATGGCATTGTCGAAGATGTTGATCAGGACTCTTTTGATCTGGTCGGGATCAAGCTGAAGAGGAGAGGGGAGGTCCGAGGCGAGGTCAGTTTCAAAATCGACCTGGCCAAAAATGCCCCGGAAAAGGGAGACTGTCTGATCCACGAGCGTGCGGAGGTCGGTGGGCTTGAACTCCACCTTGGGCATCCGGGCGAAGTTGGAAAATTCGTCGACTAAGGATTTAATAGCCCGGGTCTCTTGGATGATTGTCTTGGCTCCCTCCTCGATGATGTCCGGGGAAGTTCTTTCGCTCTTTCTCAGGGTCTTGATAATCCTTTCCGCCGAGAGCTGAATCGGGGTCAGCGGGTTCTTAATCTCGTGAGCCACCCTCTGGGCGACCTCCTTCCAGGTGGCGATTTTTTGGGCCTTGATGAGCTGGGTGAGGTCATCGAACACGACGATCATGCCGGAAAAACCGCCGTCGGCCTCTTCCAGGGGAGAAAGAGCCAGCGCCACAGTTGTGGTCTGGCCGTTTGATGAAATATGGATTTCTTTCTCCGCCAGTCGATACTTGTTCTTCATGCCCCAGGCGATATTCTTGGTGACCTCGGCATACTTGTCCTCTCCGAAGACCTCGGTGAAGCTTTTCCCGACGGGATTCCCCTCCCCAAGAGCCAGCATTTCTCGGGCAGAGGGATTGATCGTGGTGATATTTCCCTGGGCATCCAGGGTAATCACGCCGGTGGTCACATTATTGAGGACGGTCTCGATATACTGCTTTCTATTCTCGAGCTCGGATGTTTTCTGGGCGATTTTCCTCTCGCTTTCCTTAAGGTCATAGATCATCTGGTTAAACGAGTCGATGAGCGTCCCCAGCTCGTCGGAAGCCGGGTCTTCGACGCGTACATCCAAATTTCCCTTGGAAACTTCCTTGGTGGCCTGAGCGAGCTTTTCGATCGGAACCGTAATTCCTTTGGCCAGATGGATGCCGATCCAGCTGGCGGCGAAAACAATGAGCAGAGTGATAAATATCAAGCTGATGATATAGAAGGTTTTGACCGTTATTTTTCGCGGAATGAGAAGCCGGTATCTTTGGACGTAGGAGTCGATAGTGTTGATTTTCTGGGCATAGCTTTGAGGAAAGAATTTTCCGGTGGTCACCAGGACATTCCCTTCGTTGGGGAGAGAAAAGGAGACTCCGCGCCGGATCATCTCACCGTTCCCCATTGGCTCGAAGCTGCGAAAAGTCTCGCCGGCCTGAGCCTTTGCCACGGCACTCGCTTGAATGGGTTTGTAGTCCTGGAGGGGGAGGTTGGGATTGAGGTAGGTAAACAATTCCTCGTCTCCCAGATAAATGCCGATTTCGTCCAGGCTGTATTCGGTCAGCTTTCTGCGGATAAAATCTCTGAGCAGCAGTCTGTTCTCCAGTCGAACCAGCTGCTGACTGCTGATATTTTCGCTGAGCACGATGGCGTAATGAGAAGCGGCTTCTTCGGCGTTGGCATAGGCGCTTTCGGCCAGGCTCTTGGTATCCTCTAGAATCTTGTCAAACGGAGTTTTGAACCAGAGTTCGATGTTGCGGCTGATTAGGTCGCTGGCAAAAAAGAAGAGAAGAAGGGTGGGAATAAAAGAGAGGGCGATAAAAAACAGCACCAATTTCGTCTTGAAATGAGAGCCGACGATTTTTTGCTTTCTCTCAAGGTAGAGCTTGATCAGGTTCCGTCCCAGGACGAAGAGGAGGACAAGGAAGAGCACGAGGACAATAACCTGCATAGAAGAGAGAAGAACGTCCATGACCGAGGTGGGAGAGATCTCCTGCGACTCGCGGATATAGATTTCAATGGCAAAAAAAACGATGACAAGCAGGATGATAAACGCCGCGATGAACCGCGGTCCTTTTTTCTTTTCTTTCTCCATTGCGTTTAGTCCGCGTTGCCCTTTTCCGGAAGGAAATATTCACGGAAGTTATCAAGCGTTATTTTAATGTCCTTGCGCACGGCACCTTTTGGTCCGAACCGCTTGGCCTTTTTCCCGTTAAGAGTCCAGTCAATTCCCCCAGCATTTCCCAGGTTGAGAGCCAATTGATTCTGAGCCCGCACCTGGAGCACCTCTCCTCGCCTCTTAATGCCATCCCAGACCATGGTCCCATCGGCATAAATCTGGAGCCAGGTGTCTTCAAGAAAAGACATCTCCAGGTGGAGACCTTTGACTTCTTCGGCCGGAGGTTGCTCTGAAGGAGTTGGGGCGGGCTGGGGCGGCACAGAAGACGTCAGGGCTGGCGCGGTTGGCTTTGGTGAGGAAGAGGCCCGCTTGTCTGGAGAGGAGACGAAGAGGAAGTAGCAAAGTGCTGAGATTACGATAATAATCAAGAAAACGAGAATAGCTTTGAGTCTTTTCTTGGTCAAAACCAGGGGTGGGTTCAGCCTTTTTTTGGGCTGTTTGTCTGTCTGATATTCATTGAAAAGAAGCATTTCCTGGTATTTGTTCAGCCATTGATTTTCGTCTAACCCGACGCTCTTGGCATAGGAACGAAGAATGGCCCGGATAAAAAACGGTCCGGGGATGACCTCCAGATGATCTTCTTCGAGGGCCTGGAGAAACTTCAGACTGATCCGGGTGGTATCCGCGATCTCTTTGAGGGATATCCCTCTGAGCTCTCTTTCTCTTTTGATTTCCTGTCCAAGAGATGCCATTGACAAAATTTTAGGCCAATCTCCTCATCCTGTCAATAAACGCAGGGCTTTATGTCGAAAAGTGGGCAAGCGAAAGATAACGGAGAGGGTAATCAACCGCCATCAGCCTTGCTCGCGTCCGGGTTCTTAACGACATTCCCTCAGCGCTCTTCTCGGCGCTGCGGAACTCCGCACGCGAGATCTGCCTCACCCACTTCTCTTTTTGCCTTCCTTCCTCTGTCCGGAGGTTTTCTCGTGCTCAGACAGTCCTCCCGCCCGCCAGAGCAGGTTCCCTCGAAGAGCATCTCGGGAAGGCTAAACCTTCAATGGTCGCTGCAGCCGATGACGGCTGATCCCTTTTTCTCCGCTCATAGAGCCTTAGCGTAGCCCTCCATATTGCCCTAATCCTTGGAACATAGATGATTCCGGCAATCCAGAGGCCGCCGCTCAATAAAAACCCCTTGTATGTGCTTGTCTTTCTATCTTGGCCGATAGTATATAATTAGGATCGGAAACGTCGTAGAGAGAGCTGCAGGGATGAACCTGGCCAGGGCCAAAAAAATCCAGGAAGAGCTGGGCAGCAAGCTGATCCTGGAATGGAGCGGAGGGGGTGTCCGTATTGTGGCGGGAGCCGACTTTGCCTATGACCTAGCGGAGCAAAAGATCGGCGCTGTTATTGTTGTGATGAAGCTCCCTGATTTTGAAATTGTCGAAATAGCCCAGGCTATTCGCAGGGTCACAGTTCCATACATCCCGGGTTTTCTGGGATTCCGTGAGGGCCCTGTGTTTCTTGTGGCTTTCCGCAAGCTCAAACATCTGCCTGATGTGACCATTCTGGACGGCAACGGAATCGCCCACCCGCGCCGGATGGGATTGGCTTCTCATGTGGGAGTTGTCTTGGATGTGCCCACGATCGGCTGCGCCAAGACCCCATTCTTTCCCTTTGTCCCTCCAAAACAGAGAAAAGGCGCCTTTACTTATTTCCTGGATAAAAATAATGAAAAGGTCGGATTTTGTCTGAGGACTCGGCCCGGGACTCAACCTGTTTTCGTCTCTCCCGGCCACCGCGTGGATTTTCCGCTGGCCCGCGAGATCGTCCTGAATTGTGCCAGGTTCAGGATTCCCGAGCCTCTCCGCGAAGCGCACAAGCTGAGCCGGAAGCTCTTTCGCCCCTGAAGACGATTTCCTTGGGGGAGCGCCTTACTCTCAGATCTTCAAGAAGCGCGAGAGAGAGGAGAAGCTGCCCAAGAGTCCCATCACAGCGCTGCCCAGGATAAGACCCAAGGATTGCGAAAGTGAGAGGTAACGGAAGTTGATCATCTGCTGGAGGGCGCCCAGGGAATGTCCTAGGTAAATAGGGAAAAGTTTAATCAAAAGAAAGAGCAGAGCCAGGGAGAGGGCGCTTCCCAGAATACCCAAGGTCAGCCCCTCGAAGAGAAACGGCAGCCTGATGAAGGTATTGGTCGCCCCGACGAGGCGCAGGATTTCGATCTCGTTTTTGCGGGCGAAGACATTGAGTCTGATGACGTTGGAGATGATAAAAAACGAGGCCAGGACAAGGATTCCGCCGAGGAAAAACCCCACCGCCTTGGCCAAGCGGCTGAGGGATTGCATTTTTTCGACCCAATCCCGGTTGAATTGGACGTCACCCACCCCAGCCAGCCTCTGAATCTGCCGGATGAATGCGAGGACTTCTTCAGACATGAAGGCCTCTTTGCGGAGAGTGGCCTCAAAGGAAGCCGGAAACGGATTTGAGCTCAGGTTCTTAAGAATTTCTTCAAGGTCGGGGAAGTTCGTCCTAAATTTCTCCAGAGCCTGTTCCCGGCTGACATATCTGAGATTAACGACCGCGGGAGACGACCTGATTTTTTCTTCAACCTGACCGAGCTGGCTGGCCGAGATATCGGGATCAAGGAAAAAGGCCACAACCATGTTCTCAGACAGCTGGTTGGCCATGTATTGAAGATTGTTGGAGAGAGAGAAGAATACCCCGACTATAAGGAACGATAGACAGATGATGGCGCAGGAAAAGATATTCCGGGCCCTGTACTGCCACAGATTGTTCAGGGCATCGCCGCAAAAATATCTTATCTTTTGGAGGATGGCAGGACCTCCTTGCCGATGACTTTTCCCTTAAACAGGAACAGGATTTTATCCCCGAAGTGGCGGATGAGCTCTTTGTCATGGCTGCAAATGATTACGGTCGTCCCTTGTTTGTTGATCTCTTTGAATATGCTTATGATCTCGAACGCAAGCTCCGGGTCGAGATTGCCTGTGGGCTCGTCAGCGAGAAGGATCTGGGGCCTGTTCACGACGGCACGGGCAATCGCCACACGCTGTTGTTCTCCGTAGGAAAGGTGAGACGGATACTCCCACATCTTTTGATGGAGGTTGACCATTCTGAGAGCCTCGAAGACCCGGCGGCGGATCTCTTTAACCGGGATGCCCAGGATATGAAGGCCGAGAGCCACGTTGTCAAAGACCTTTTTATGGAAGAGCAGGCGGAAGTCCTGGAAAACGATGCCCATCGTCCGGCGGAGTTTATAGATCTTGTGGTCGTGCAGCCGCAGGATATTGACGCCGTCGATGACAATCTGGCCCCGTGTCGGCAGGATCTCGCGAAAAATGATCTTGAGAAGAGTTGATTTCCCGGAGCCGCTCGGCCCGGTGATGAACCAGAAATCGCCTTTATTAACTTGGAGGCTGATGTCCACGAGGGCCCACTGGCCCTCCTGGTATTGTTTCCAGATGTGGTAGAGTTCTATCACGGCTCGACTCAGGTTCTCGCCTCACTCCGGCTGGTGTTGAAGCGCGCCTGGGATTCTCTGGCCATACCCGTATTTTCCGCGGAAGGATTATAACACACCAACAGGCGGGGATTGAAGCAGAAAGCGTGTTTTAACGGGCGAAAAGGTACATAAACCAGCCGAAGGCCAACGCTCCTGCGATCATGATCAGGAAAAGAGAGAGGCCGTATCTTATGCGGCTTTTCCTGTCATCCCGGCGGATGAGGGCAAGGACCAGGGAAACAAAGAAAGCATAAATGACCATGGAGAGAAGATGGCTTTCAAAGATCATTTCTTTTTCCCTTTGGCGATATCATAGGCATCAAGAGCGACGAGATAATTCAACAGTCCGGCCCCAGCGATATAGGCCGTACCAAACTCAAAAGTCGCCCGGTCCAAAGCGCCCTGCCCGAACGAGAGAAATCGAGAAAGCGCAAAAACAAGAAAATTCCCAAGATCGGCAAAAAAAGCCAAAAGCGTAAGCGGATTCTCGGCTTGGAGCGGGTAAATCCTCCCGCCCATGGCGAGGCCCAGCGCTGTCATAGCCCCTATGGATACAAAAAATGTCAGGGCGCGCCAGAACCTTTTTTGGAGCAGATGTCCGAATCCAGGAACGATCCACCCAGCAAGGAGACAAATAATTTCTTTCATGTTTGGTATGAGTTTAAAAATATTAAAGGAAATCCCCAATTAAATCAAGGGGAATGATTCGCTGCGGTGGAATTTTGGTGAGGGTTGTCATTGAGAAATGCCCCCGCCTTAAAATAGAATAGGCTGGTGCCGGAGCTTCCCGAGGTAGAAACAATCGTCCGCTGTCTCAAGCCTCGTCTTGTCGGGCTGACGATCTCGAGGACGGAGCTCTGGTGGCCGAAGCTTCTCCGGAATAGAAACAGAGCCATCCTTCGTCGGCTAGAAGGCCAGCGGGTCACGGGGCTGAGACGCCGGGGCAAGTTGATCTGTCTGGATTCGAGCGGGGGCCTAACTTTGCTTATTCATCTCAAGATGACAGGCCAGTTGCTGTTTTGCCGGGAAAGTGGTCCTTGCGACAAACATACCCATCTTATTATTTTTTTCGAGGAGGGCCGGCCGCAGCTGCGCTTCCGGGATGTTCGAAAATTCGGGTTTCTCAGGCTCCTTGAGTCTCGAGCGGCGGATCGGTCGGCCGAGCTCAGCGGGCTGGGCGCAGAACCTCTAGAAATTGACCGGCCTATTTTCCTCGAGCTTTTTGGCCGAAGGCGCGGTCGCATCAAGCCCCTGCTCCTCAATCAAAGCGTTGTTGCCGGAATTGGCAATATCTACGCCGACGAAATCCTTTTCCAGGCCGGGATCCATCCGGGCTCAGACGTTTCCTGTCTTCGCCGAAAAAGCCTGGAGAATCTTTGGGATGCCATGCGGCTCGTTTTGTCACGGGCCATCAAGTCGAGAGGGACCTCGATCAGAGACTATCGCGACGGTGACGGTCTGCGGGGCGGTTTCCAGGATTTCCTGTGCGTTTATGGCCGGGAGTCGCTTCCTTGTCCGCGATGCGGCAGGAAGATCAAGCGCCTGCGTATCGCCGGGAGAGGCAGTTTTTTCTGCCCCCGCTGCCAGAAGCTGTTATTTCCTCGAGTCCAATGTGTTTGACAGATGAATCGCTTTTATTATAAGTTTTAGTTCCAGAAGAGAACGAGGAGGAAGAGCGGATGGAATTTTCCACGTTTGCTGAGGTCCTTGAATTTGCCATTCAGCGTGAAGAGGAAGCTGCCAACGGCTATGCCGGCCTTCGGAAAATGGCCCAGGACGAGAGCGCTAAGAGACTCCTGCTGGACCTTGAGGAGGAGGAAAAGAACCACAAGAGAATTCTTCAGGATCTGACTCAAGGAAGGATAGAAACGTCCGCTGCCGAGGATATTCCAGACTTGAAGATCAGCGATTATCTTGTCGAGGAGCCACTCGGCCCGGAGATGAATTTTCAGGAGCTCTTGATCTTTGCGGCCAAAAAAGAGAAGAAAGCCGCCGAGCTTTACCATGATCTCGCCAAGAAATCGGAGGTCAAGGAGCAAAAAAGACTGTTTGAGTTCTTGTCCAAGCAGGAAAAAACACATAAGCTGCGCCTGGAGCTTGAATACGAGAAGCATGTCCTTTGGGAAGACTAGGCGTCCGAGGAACGAGACTCTACCCCATTGAGAAAGGAGAAAGGACAATGGAGAAATGGGAATGCACGGCCTGCGGTTATATCTATGACCCGGAGAAGGGCGACCCTGAAAACGGGGTAAGCCCGGGTACTTCGTTCGAAGAACTTCCTGAAGACTGGGTTTGCCCGCAGTGCGGCGTCAGCAAAGATTTTTTCCAGAAAGTCGCTTAGTGGCAAAAGGAGGATAAAGCACTCTCGATGAACGTTCTGATCATCGGCAACGGTTTGGCCGGGACGATGGCCGCTAAAACACTGCGGGAGCTCGATTCTACCGTGGAAATCCAAGTTTTTTCAGGGGAAAAATACCCCTATTATCCGCGGCCCAACCTCATCGAGTATCTTTCGGGCCGGCTCCCTTATGGACGGATTTTTGCTTTTTCCGAGGAATGGCACGTCAGACAAAAAATCGGCCTGCATTTTAGCGAACCGGTGAGGAGGATCCTTCCCGGCTCCCAGGAAATCGAATTGGACGGGGCCCGGAGGGAGAAATACGACGCCCTGCTAGTCGCCACCGGCGCCCTTTCCTTTATTCCGCCGATTAAAGGCGCTGACAAGCGTGGAGTTTTTGCTCTCCGGACTTTGGATGACGCCTTGGCCATCCTCGACTATTTAAAAAAGCACAGGAATGTTGCTGTTATCGGCGGAGGCCTTCTCGGGCTTGAAATCGCCAGAGCTCTGAAACTGCAGGGCGCGGAAGTTCGTGTGCTGGAGTTTTTTGACCGCCTTTTGCCTCTTCAGCTTGATGCCGATGGAGCTACGGTCCTAAAAGACCAGATCGAAAGCTTGGGAATCAGAGTGAGCCTGGGCGTTGTGACCCAGGAAATCCTGGGCGACGGAGAAGTGAGTGGAATCGGGCTCAAAGGCGGGGAGAAGATGAGTGTTGATATGGTCCTCATTGCGGCCGGTGTGAGGTCGAACCTGGACCTGGCCAGGGATGCCGGGCTGGCTCTGGACCGCGGGCTCATGGTCGATGACTATCTCCGGACAAGCCAGCCGCAGATATTTGGAGCCGGCGATGTGGTCCAACACCGGGGCAAGTTCTACGGGATCATCCCGGCTTCCTTCGACCAGGCCAGGACTGCAGCTTATAATATTCTCGGCCAATGGAAAAAATATGAGGGGACCATCCCTTCGAACACTCTGAAGGTCGCAGGCCTCTATGTGACATCGGTCGGGCAGACAAGCCCAGACAGCCCCGAGTTTACGGAAATTAAAAAACTGAAAAAAGAAGAAGGGATTTATAAAAAAATCGTGTTAAAGGAAGGCGCCTTGGTGGGCGCCATCTGGATGGGAACAAAAAAGGGAGTGAATGAAATTTCCCGCGCAGTCGCTTTGAACCTTCAGGTGAATCAGTGGGTCAACAACCTGCTTGAAGATACGTTTGATTTTTCCGTGCTATGAAGGCCAAATTCGTCGTTCTTTCTCTTGCGGTTCTGCTCCTGGTCGCGGCAGCCCAGGCCCAGCTCCAGGTGAAGGGTTTTCTTTCCTTCGACTATGTCAAAGGTCAATCCCAAAGCAGTAATCCCAACGGCACGTTCGAAAACGCGGGGGGCGGGCTTTTTTTCTTCGGAACGCTGGCGAAGAGTTTTGATTACAATCTTGAGGTCCAGTACAGGAGCGTTACGACAATGGAGCTTGAAGAAGCTTGGGTGGGAATCCGCTCTTCAGACGTTTTCCATTTGAAGCTCGGGCTCTATCTTGTGCCTTTTGGCATTTATAATGCGGCCAGTCGGCCTTATCAAACGCTCTTTGTCCAAACGCCTGTACCAGTAGCGAACCTTTACCCCCGGAGCTGGAGGGACCTGGGGGTCTTGGCTCAAGGCCGGTACGATTTCTTCACTTATTCTATTTACCTGGGCAACGGACTGCAGGAAGGGATGGAGCTTCAGGACAGTCAACAGTTTCAGGATAATAACAAGAACAAGGGAGTGGGCGGGAGAGTCGGGTTTTTCTTGAGCCAATCCTTTGAAGTCGGGTTTTCTTCTTACCGGGGGAAATATGACAGCGCCAACACGAGAGCGTTGTCTCTTTGGGACGCCGATGTGAGCTGGAAGACGGAGGGATTTACTGTCCTGTACGAATACGCCAAAGCTGATCTGGACAATCCGGCTGGCTATTCTCAAGGAGAAGCCCGGGGGTATTACGCCTTTCTCTCGCTCACCCTAACGGACTTTTCGCCCTGGGCCAGCTATCAGACGATGAAGTACGCGGACCCGTTTCATGGGCCGGGGTTCGAGCCAGAAGTGAGCCCGGGCGCAGGAATCTCCAGCAGTCTGAGCCGTTGGGCTGTCGGTCTCGTGTATTATGCTTCTCCCACTATCCTGTTCAAGTTCGAGTATGATTTTAACAGCAGCGGTGATAGTAACCTTAAGGATGATGTTTTTTCCGCCCAGGTGGCCTGGCAATTTTGACCTATAATATTTCCTGAGGAAGGATTTCTATGGCCAACGTCGTCGTTCTCGGTGCCCAATGGGGCGATGAAGGGAAGGGGAAGGTCGTCGACCTTCTGGCGCCTTCATTTGATATCGTTGCCCGCTATCAGGGAGGACACAACGCTGGCCACACGGTTTATATCAACGGCAAGAGACTTGTCCTCCATCTGATTCCTTCGGGTATCCTTCATCCAGGCAAGTTGTGCGTCATCGGTAACGGGGTGGTCTTCAGCCCCAAGGCGTTTCTTGATGAGAAGGCCGAGCTCGAGGCCCATGGCGCTTCTGTCAGCTCAAACGTTGTGATCAGCCGCCATGCCCATCTCATTCTTCCCTATCATCCGCTCGTCGAGAGGATCGCTGAAGAGAAGAAAGGGGAGAGGAAGATTGGGACGACAAGCCGGGGAATCGGGCCTGCCTATGAGGACAAAGTCGCGCGCTGCGGGATTCGGGTCGGCGATATGCTCAACCTCGACATCCTCAAGGAGAAAATCCTGGCCAACGTTGCGGAAAAGAATGTTCTTCTAAAGGCTGGCGGCCTCCCTCCCCTTGACCCAGAAGAAGTCTACAGAGAATACGCCGGCTATGCCTCCCAGATAAAAAATTACATCGGAGACGTTTCCTATCTGCTCAGCCAAAAAATGCGCCGTGGCCAATCCGTGCTGTTTGAAGGCGCTCAGGGAGCTCTTCTCGATATCGACCATGGCACTTATCCATTTGTGACATCCTCCAGCTCCACAGCTGGAGGAGTCCTAACAGGATTGGGCATAGGCCCGACCAGGATCAATGCCGTCCTCGGGGTGACCAAAGCATACACTACCCGCGTGGGTGGCGGCCCCTTTCCCAGTGAGATCACAGACGAGAGGGGCAGGTTGATTCTCGAGCGAGGAAACGAGTTCGGCGCCACGACCGGCCGGCCGCGCCGGTGCGGCTGGTTTGATGCGGTCGCGGTCTCGTATTCCTGCCGTCTCAACGGGATCGAAAAAATTGTTCTGACCAAGCCCGATGTCCTGGATGTCTTCGAGGAGATACCCGTCTGCGTAGGCTACACCTACAAGGGCGAGTCTCTGCAGGCCTTTCCCACAGAGTCATGGATTCTGGAGAAAGTCGTCCCTCGGTTTAAAATGGTGAAAGGATGGAAGAAGCCGATTCACAAGATCATGGAGTTCGGCTCTCTCCCGTCCGCTTTCCTGGATTACGTCAAGGTCCTCGAGGACACGGTCCAGGCCAAAGTTGCGATCATTTCCACGGGCGTGGCAAGAAACGACTCTCTGCTTATCGACGTTGAACTCGACGGGATCGTCGATCTCAAGAAAGTCAGAGCCGAGCTCTGATCAGGTTCGAACAAAGCCAATGTCAAGGAGGGTATTATGCGTCTCAGCGCAAAAACGAAACTAGATGATTTGCTCAGGAGTTATCCTTTTCTCCTCAAGTTCCTGGCCGGACTTTCCCCCAAGTTTTCCAAATTGAAGAGCCCGATCATGCGCAAGACGGTGGGCAAGATCGCCACGATTCAACAGGTCGCCGGGTTCGGGGGCATATCCTTGGCAGAGCTTTTGGAGAAAATTCGGGGTGAGATCATAAGGGTTACGGGGGAAGATGTGGAAGTGGAGACAAGCGCGGAGGCGCCGGAGCCCTTTGCCGCCAGAGACGCCCGGCTGGAGGTGCTTAAAGATATTATTCGTGAGTTGCACAAAGGCGGAAACCTTGAGGATCAGAAGAGGCGTTTCGCTGAGCTTATCAAGGATACAAGCCCAACAGAGATTGCAGAGATGGAGCAGGCGTTGATGAAGGAAGGAATGCCGGAGGATGAGGTCAAGCGCCTTTGCGATGTCCATGTCCAGGTCTTTAAAGAGTCGCTGGAAGAGAAGCCCTTACCGTTTTCTATGCCCGGTCATCCTCTCCACACTCTGATGGAAGAGAATAGGGCACTTGAAGGGCTCCTTCGGAGGTGGAAAGAGCTCCTCGGGAAGGTCGGGGCCGCGGGGGGAGAAGCGATCCTCCGGACGAGGAAAGAGGAACTCCGGGACTATTGGCAAGACCTGGCTGAAGTTGAAAAGCATTATCTCAAGAAAGAGAACCAGCTTTTTCCGCTTCTCGAGGCCAAAGGGGTCAGCGGCCCGTCCAAAGTAATGTGGGCGATCCACGATGATATTCGAGCTCAGCTTCGGGAATTCCGGCAGCTTCTCGGTGAGGAGAACCCAGGCGAGATCATCAAACTGGGCCGCAAGATCAGCGATGCCATGGCTGATATGATTTATAAAGAGGAAAAGATCCTTTTTCCGATGAGCCTGGAAACGCTTGACGAGATGGACTGGGCTCGAGTCAAGCGCGGTGAGGAAGAGATCGGATATGCCTGGATTCAACCCGGGACGGAGTGGAAAAGCGCGGTCAGGATCGATGAAATTCCGGCTTTCGGGCAGGGGAGGGAATCGTTCAGGCGGGTTGATCTTGATACGGGCGCGCTGACCACGGAGCAGGTGAACCTGCTGCTTAAGACTCTTCCCGTTGATATTAGTTTTGTGGATGAGAATGACACCGTTCTTTATTACTCGGCGACCGCGGACCGAATTTTTCCCAGAAGCGCCGCGGTGATTGGACGGAAAGTCCAGAACTGCCATCCGCCCGCGAGCGTCCACGTGGTCAACCGCATCCTTGATGCCTTTAAGTCGGGCCAGCGCGATGTGGCCGAGTTCTGGATCGAATTGCGGGGAAAATTTATCCTCATCCGCTACTATGCCGTTCGCGACGAGAACCGCATGTATAAAGGCTGTCTGGAAGTCAGCCAGGATGTCACAGCCATCCGCGGGCTCAAAGGCGAGAAGAGGCTTCTGGATTGGGAATAACCCTCCCAGACCGAGGAGGAATGTTCGTTTCCGTAATTCAGGCGATAAGGCAGGCAGGGTAGCACGGCTAGGTGGGCTCCCGACAGGGCTCGAGAGATGTGGCTCGAAGTCATGCTGCGATTTTCCCCATCGGTTTCTTGGAGGGAGAACGCTCCGCGTTCCCCCTTCCAACAGTCGCTTCGCTCCCTGCCTCCCCTTCTCGAGCTTCGCTCTGCGACCAAAGGGGCCATCCCCCTTGGAACCCCATGATTTGCATGCGCAAATCATAAATCTTGCTCGATTCGCTCCTCGCTCATACGAACTTCTCACCACATCCTCCCTTGCCTCATCCCCCCAGGGGGACTAATCTGCTCGCACCCTAAATGGATCATCGCCCTGACTATGGAAGCGAAAGCTAAATGAGGATGCGACGCTATCCTCAGCAAGGGTCTGGTTGACATCAGGAACCGTCACTGGGTATGATTTTTCTAGACTTTAATAATTTTGACTCAATGGAGGAGGTTCTAAATGCCGACTAAAGCCAAAGCCGCAAGAAAAGTTAAAAAGCAAGAAGCCTACGAATGCGGTGCCTGTGGTTATCGCCTGATTGTCGATGAGGCCTGCGGCTGTACCGAGGAGCACGTTTTTCTGTGCTGCAATCAGCCGATGAAGAAGAAGCTTGTGAAGAAGTAAGCCTAGCTCATTTTCATTAGGCTTTTTTCTCGACCTGCGGCTCGCGTGCCAAGCTTTTCGCTCCCAGAGATTGCCTTGAAGGCGAGAATGCCGTGGTCCTCAGATACGTCAAGGATTTTCTTGAGGAGATTATCGTTTTGGATGAGGACCAATCCTACGCGATCGGGGAAGTTCGCTTCTCCACTTCGGTACGCCATCAGCACACGGCCGAAACCTACGGCCTCAAGTTCCGTCTCGGCGGCCAGGTCGTATCTTTTCTGGTCGACACCAAATTTTTCCCCGGCTTGATCGAAAGCTACGGGGATTCGGATATCCTGGTCATCCACGTCGTCAAGGACACTCCCTTTGAGGACAAAGAGATTCTGCATCTTACGCTCGAGGACGCCAGAAGGATCATTACTGCGGTCAGGCCTCGGCGCGCCGTCTTGACTCATTTTGGCATGGCCATGCTCAAAGCCGATCCTTTGGCACTGGCCATGGACATGCAAAAGGAACTTGGAATCGAAGTCACGGCCGCAACCGACGGCCTGAGGATTGATCTTGGAGGAGGAGAATGAACGGTCACGTCTTTTCTATCGTCGATGTTTTTGCCGAGGAAAAATACGCGGGCAATGAGCTGGCAGTTGTGCGTCAGGCTCATTCCCTGTCCGACGTGCTGATGCAGAAGATCGCTCGCGAGGTCAACTTTTCTGAAACAGCTTTTATCCTGAAGGACGAAGAGAGTCGCGGCGGTTTCGATGTCCGCATTTTCACTCCCAAAGAAGAGCTGCCATTCGCCGGCCATCCCACACTCGGCACGGCCTTCATCATCCAGCAGGAAATCCTTAAAAAGCCCGTCAAAGAAATTATCCTGAACCTCAAGATCGGCCAGATTCCCGTTATGTTCACCTACCGCGGAGAAGAACCTGACATGATCTGGATGAAGCAGGTCAAACCGAGGTTCGGCAGGACGTTGGCTGCCGGCCGAGTGGCGCCCGTGCTCAGTCTTAGAGCCGATGAGCTGGACACGAAATTCCCGCTCCAGGAAGTCTCAACCGGAGTGCCGTTTATCATTGTCCCGCTCAAGGCCCTGGAGGCGGTCAAGAGATGCCGTATTGACCTTGAAAAACTGACCGGGCTGATCCAGGATGGGGAAGCCAAGGCGATTCTTGTTTTTTGTCCGGAAACATATAACACCCAGAATGACCTGAACGTCCGCGTTTTCGCCGATTACCACGGTGTTCCTGAAGATCCGGCCACGGGAAGCGCCAACGGTTGCCTGGCGGGATATCTCGTCAAACACAGGTATTTTGACACAGGCCAGGTTAACGTTCGCGTGGAGCAAGGCTACGAGATCGGCCGGCCGTCCTTGCTGCTTCTTAAGGCTGAGGAAAAAGCAGGGGAGATCGGTGTTTTCGTCGGAGGAAAAGTCGTCCTGGTCGCCCGGGGAGAGCTGGTCTAAAGGGAATTGTAGGCGCGCCGACTGCTATTTCTGGACCGAATCCCATTTGGCCTCAGAGCGGCTCTCCACAATCGCTCGGCCAGAGAATTCGTAAGTTGAATTGTAATTGTATGTCCAGCCCAGATAGGGGGAGTCGCCTCCCGAGTGAGTAGTAATGAAAAACCGGTGGGACAGCGACCCAAAAGAAGTCGCCACATCCATGGACGTAGCCGGCTTGCCTCGGCTCGGGTCGACAGGGATCCAGCCGAAGGGAGGCAAGTAGACCTGCACCCAGCGGTGGTAGACATCGTCAATGGACCCATCATCCCCGCGGACGACGATGCCGGCCTCGTAGCGGGCAGGAAGGCCCGCCGCCCGGGCCAATGCTAGGAAGGAAAAGGTGAATTCGGAGCATGAGCCGTTCCCTCGTTTCAAAACGGTGGGGGCCGCATTCCATCCGCCCGTGCGCACGTACTGCATCGTTGTGTGAAGATACTTGTGGATCTTGAAGGCGATCCAGAACGGGTTCTTTACATCGCCGACAATTTTTTTCGAAAGCTCAACTATATAGGGGTCGCCGACATTTAGCTTGGAGCCGTCCACCAGATAATTCTTCTGAACCTCCGGGGGAATGCTGTCCAACCCCTGGACCCACTCTGGCAGGATGAAATAATTCAAATCCTTTGTTTCCACTTCAATGGCGTAGGTTAGGGCGAGCTGTTGAAGAGGAGGGATCTTGCCCTCGAGAAAAGCAAATTTCTGTCCCCATATGTCCTGAAGCGTCGAGAAAGAAGACGAAGCGAAGCCCGGGCCTTTGAGGATCTTTTGATGAGGGTCATCCTCCGCGACGCAGACGTAGAGCTTTCCGTTTACCTCGGCCGAAGGCCCGCGGTTATAGAGAGAATGCGTGAAATGGACTTGACGCAGGTGCGGATTCCCTGTATACATCGGCCTGCTGTTGAACGCGACGTCTACGGCATAAAGAGTCTTCTGCTCAAAATCCACGATCCAAAGAACATCCCCCAGCTTGACGATTCCGGCCGGATAAGGGCCGGGAGAAGGAAGAACGCCGATAATATCGCCGCCTGGAGTCGCGCAAACGATCCGGTCTCTCTGCCTCTCCGTGAGCCAGAAATAATTCCCGTCAAAGAAGATACCGGTTGTGTCTGGACCCGGGCCTTCATAGGTTTTCACTTCCGTCCCGTCCAAAGGGTCGAGAGCCAGGAACTTGTTTCCGGATGTGGCCCAGACATTTTTTCCGTCCCAGGCCAGCCCGGACGGGTCTGTCTCCACATCGCCCAGCACCTGATCGACCTTCTTTTGGTCCAGGAGGAAATGCAGGATGCGTTTGTTCGCTTTGTCGGAGACCCAAAGGCCCTTTTCATCCTTGGCAATGCCCAGGGGGTGATCACAGGGCAGGAGAATGGTTTGGCCGAATTTCTTGTCTTTTAGGGAATAATCAAAAAGCGTTCCGGTATCGCGGTCGGAAATCAAGAGGCTGTCGCCCGCGACGGCCAGCCCGAACGGCTGCGCCATCGGCAGCGGGACTGACATCTTGACCTCGCCCACGTTGCCGAATAGCAAAGAGGGCAATAACATCAGAAACGGGATGATTCTCTTCATGTACGCCTCCTTTTATACACCATACCACCTCCAAAAAAACTCTGTCAAGAATTTTGGCATACTCCGTTCCAATTGCCGCCGCCGTATGCTATTATTTTTTAGAACAACGCTAACGAGGCTCGCTTGAAACAAATAACCCAACTGCTGGGAATATTCTTGGTAATGATTTGTGTCCAAAACCGGGCGACCGTCGCCGGGCCGAAAGAAGAAGACAAGTACATATACTGGCTCAAAGAGGAAGTCGCGTTGCTCATCCTGCCCGAGGAGAGAGAAGCTTTCAAAAAACTGACGGAGGACAAACAGAAGGATCAATTCGTCGAGCTTTTCTGGGCTAAAAGAGACCCCACTTCGGGGACGAGAGAAAACGAGTTCAGGGAGGTGTGGTACGAAAGGCTCGATTACGTCAATAGGGCTTATTCCGCCGGGTCAGTGTCAAAGGGCTGGCACACTGATATGGGCAGAGTCTACATGATTCTGGGCCCTCCTGTTCGAACCCGGGCTGTCCAAGGAGGCGTAAAACCCGAGTCTTCAGGCGGGAGTCAGATTGTTGCGCCCTCTGAGTTTTGGATCTACAGGCCGATGCCGGACCTGGGCCTCCACGACCACTTTCAGGTGGCCTTCAGAAATTATCAATACGGATATGACCTGGATGTGAACACATCGCAAAAGGTTTTGCGCGCTATGGAGATATTCCGGCAAAAAGTCATATTCAGCCCTGATTTAGAGAAACCGCCCCTTTACCTGTTTAGGCTCGAAGAAAATTCCTTCGAGGGAAACCTCATTAGAGATTTTGTGGCCACGGGAGAGGAAGCCACTGGGATCGCGCTCGAGTGGCAGCCCATTTTTACAAGGGCGCGATTCGGGGAAACACATGTCACCCTTCTGGTCCGCGTTGGCCCCCAGAATATCGACCCGACACAAGAGGTTGAGCTGACATTTTTTGGGAGGCTCAAGGGAGAAGGGGATGAATTTCAGGAATTCCTCAAAACCGTGAGGCTGGAAAACGGCTCCGGGGATGGGCGGCTGGCTGTTCTTGGCTTTCCCGCCAGCCCCGGCGCGTCGGTTCTTTATTTGGGCGCCAGGGACGCGGACAAGAAAAAGTATGCCCTGCTCAAATCGGACCTGAAGGTTGTGAATTTCAACTCCGGTGAACTTAACACAAGCGCGCTGATTTTTTGCTCTGAAATGAATCCGCGGCCAAAAACTGAAACTTTAGAGGAACCGAGCCCCTTTGTGACAGAGCAGTTTAAAGCTCTTCCCCGGTGGGGAAATGTCTTCAACGCTGGAGAGACCTTGAGCGTTCTCTTCCAAATCTATAACGCCAGGCTGAAAAAAAATGCCGTCTCTCTGGTCGCGGAGTATTTCATCGTTGGGCCAAAACTCACCTTTCGGCTGAATCCCCAGGTCGTCAAGCAGAAGATCGGTGAACCTTACGTTCTGACCGGCGGAACCCAGGTTCCCCTCTCACCGCTCAAACCCGGGTCATACACGTTCGTGATCAGGCTGACTGATAAGATCGCGAACACAACGATCGAAAAGAGCGCGGGTTTTGTCGTGGAATAAAAATATCGAAGCAGGGGAGGCCGGGAGCTTGTCGGAGCGGTATTACCTTAGTTTTCCGATAAGAATAGTTGTATTAGGGAGGCAAAAAGAGTAAAATCTAAAATCTGGAGAGCATTCAGAAGGCGCTATGATCAAGGACCTGTCCGTGATGATCGCCGGCGAGGCCGGAGACGGCGTCCTGTTCACCGGCAATGTCCTGGCCAGGCTGCTTAAACGGCAGGGCTGGGAGGTGGCTACCTCCAGGGATTTCCCGTCCAACATCCGCGGCGAACCCACCTCGTACACTATCCGGGCCTCGCTCGGGAAAATCTACGGACTCAGCGAACTGGTCGATATTCTTCTGGCCTTTGACTGTGATGCCGTTTTGACTCATGTCCCTCATGTCGCTCAAGGAGGGATCGTATTTTGCGACGGCGAAGGGAAGGCGGGCCTTCGGCTCCGCGACTCCCGCGGCAAGACCTTCCATAAGATCCCTCTGCGTTCAATGGCCAGGGAACAGTTCGGCCACGAAATCTTCAAAAACATGATGGCTCTCGGCGCGCTGAGCTGCGTGCTCGACCTTGATTTTGGCCTCCTCGACGAGATCATCTCCGAGATGTTCTTGAGGAAGAAAGGGGAGGAAGTCGTCAGGAAAAATATTCAGGCTGTGGCTGCCGGCTGCAAGAAGGCCCGGGAAATCACGTCCGAGAAGGAACGGCATCATCTCCGGAAAAAGGAGGATCGCAACCGCCTTCTTCTTTCTGGAGACGAAGCCATCGCTTTCGGGGCACTGGCCGGGGGATGCCGGTTCTTTGCGGCCTATCCAATCTGTCCGGCCTCGGAAATCTCGCAGTGGCTGGTGCATTATATTTCCCGATTCAACGGGGTTGTTGTCCAGACCGAGGACGAGATATCGGCCCTGAACATGGCTCTGGGGGCAGCCTTTGCCGGAGCCAGGTCCATGACCGCGACGTCCGGGCCCGGCGCATCCCTGATGATGGAGGCGTTCAGTCTGGCCGGAATGGCCGAAATCCCCGTTGTTGTGGCGCACGTCCAGCGCTTAGGCCCGGCCACGGGAATTCCAACCAAAACCCAGCAGGAGGACATCCTCCAGTGGATTTACGGTTCGCACGGCGAGTTCCCTCGGATCGTTCTCTCTCCGGGGACGCCCGGTGAATGCTTTGACCTGACTGCGCGGGCCTTCAACCTGGCTGAGATTTATCAGGTGCCGGTCATCGTGTTCACCGAGCTTGACATGGGCCAGAACTACCGGACAACCAAAGTATTCGACCTCGAATCAATCGAGATCAAGCGTGGCAAGCTGCTCAGCCAGGAGGAGCTTCTGCTGATCGATGACTTTAAAAGGTACGAGCTCACGCCCGACGGAATCTCGCCTCGGGCGTTGCCTTTTTTTAGAAACGGGGTTCACCTTGCCGAGAGTCTCGAGCATGACGAGAAAGGCTATCGAAACGAGGAACGAACTACGCGAATCAGGATGACGGAAAAGAGGATGCGCAAACTCAAGAGAGCCTCCCGGGACCTCATCCCGCCGCATCTTTGGGGAGACCGAAAGGCCGAGGTCGGATTCGTCAGCTGCGGGTCAACCCTCGGCGCCATCCTGGAAGCCATGGATGAGCTCATGCGAAGAAAAGTGTCTTCCCGGTTTCTTCAGCTCAGAACTCTTTGGCCATTCCCGACCGCAGCTGTCCGGAGGTTCCTATCGGGGTGCCAGGAGGTCTTCGTGGTTGAGAATAACTTCTCCGGCGAGCTCGCAACCCTGATCAAAAGTCAGGTCAATCCTTGCATTCAACTCCGGAATATTCTGAATTATTCGACGCGGGCCTTTACTCCTGGAGAGATTGTCAAACCGGTCTTGAAGGTGTGTGGATGAAAAGAAAGGATGCCTATCACCTGCTAGACCCCACCTGGTGCAGAGGCTGCGGGCTCTTTGGGATTTTTGAGGCGCTCAAAAGGGCGGCGGCCTCGCTCGACCTCGAGCCGGAGAAGGCGGTGATCGTCACGGGGATCGGCTGCCACGGCCGGCTGAACAATTATTTCCGGGCCTATGGTTTTCATGGCCTTCACGGCCGGACAATGCCCGTGGCCACTGGAATCAAGCTCGTGAACCCGAAGCTTCAGGTGATCGCCGTGAGCGGAGATGGTGATGCCTATTCCATCGGGCTGGGACACTTCATGCATACTCTCCGTAAAAATGTCGGCATCCTCTATATCGTCGTGAATAACCGCATCTATGCTCTGACTCAAGGCCAGGCTTCGCCGACTACGAGCTTCGGAACGGTAACGATCTCAACGCCATTCGGGTCCAAGGATTTTCCGCTCGATGGGCCTGTGCTTGCCCTGGCGGCCGGCGGGACATTTATTGCCCGGGGCTTTTCTGGTGAGGTGGCGCCGCTCGCTGCGCTTCTCGAAAAGGGGATGAGGCACAAGGGATTCGCCCTGGTCGAAGTACTCAGTCCCTGCGTAACCCACAACAAGGTCAATTCCTACGATTGGTTTAGACAACATATTTTCCATGTCCAAGGCGTCCCGGGATACAGCCCTGGGGACAAAAACAAAGCTTGGGAAGCCCTCCAGCACTCGGAGAAAATCGCCACGGGGTTGATTTATGAAGAAGACAAGCCGGCTTTCGAAGACCTCGTCCTTCCAGATAAAGACAGGCCGATTGCCTTTAGTGACTTGGCCCCGGACCGGGCCAGTCTCGAAAAAATCATGGAAAAATTCAGGTAAGAAAGCTATAGTGGATAAAGAATTATAAAAGGAGTTTACGATGAAAGAAAAAGTGGAAGCGGCGTTGAACAAGATCCGGCCCGCTCTCATGGCCGACGGCGGCAACGTTGAGCTTGTTGACGTTCAAGAGGGTGTAGTTAAGGTGAAGCTCACTGGAGCCTGCGGCGGCTGCCCGATGTCTCAAATGACACTCAAGATGGGGATTGAGCGCATCTTGAAAAAAGAAGTCCCGGAAATCAAAGAAGTCGTGGCCATCTGAGAAAGAATGTCCTCGAAGGGATCAAACGCATGAGACGCGTTTATCTCGACCATATCGCGGCCACTCCGCTGGATCCCGACGTCCTCAAGTCTATGCTGCCGTATCTCGGAGAAAAGTACGGCAATCCGCAGAGCCTTCATTCCATCGGGCAGGAGGCGCTTGAGGCTGTGGAGGAGGCTCGCTCGGAGGTGGCCTCTCTCATCGGGGCCGACCAGAGCGAGGTTTTTTTCACCTCCTCCGGTTCCGAAGCCAATAATTTCGCCGTCAAAGGCCTCAGCTTAGCCCGGAGAGAAAAAGGAAGCCATATCGTCGTCTCTGCGATCGAACATCAATCCGTCCTGCACTCTGCCAAGAGCCTTGAAAAATTCGGGTTCTCGTCCACTTTAGTTCCCGTGGACAAACACGGAATGATTGACCCTGCGGACGTCAAAAAAGCCATCAAAAAGGAGACAGTCCTCATTTCCGTGATGCTGGCCAACAGCGAAGTGGGGACAGTGGAGCCAGTGGCAGAAGTCGTCAAGGTCTGTGGCTCCCTGGGCATTCCTGTTCATACGGATGCTGTCGCTGCCGCGGGGAACATCCCTGTTGACGTTAAGGACCTGGGCGTCGATGCCCTGAGTCTGGCCGCGGACCAGTTCTATGGGCCCAAGGGGAGCGCGGCCCTTTTTCTCAAGAAAGGGACAAGGATCCTTCCGTTTATCGATGGGGGAATTCAGGAGGGCGGACGTCGCGCCGGCACCGAGAATGTCGCCGGAATTGTTGGACTCGGGAAGGCGGCCAAGATCGCCGTGATGAGATTATCCGATCGTATGGAGAAGATGAGGTCTCTGCGGGACAAACTGATCGGCAGCCTTCCGCGAAGAGTGGAACATGTCGTCCTCACCGGACACAGGGAGAAGCGGTTGCCTTATCATGCCAGCTTTTGCTTTGAGTTCATCGAGGGAGAGGCTATGCTCTTGAACCTGGACATGAAGGGCATCGCCGCATCGAGCGGGTCGGCCTGCACATCCCGAGCCCTAAAGGCATCGCACGTGCTTCTGGCCATGGGGATCGATCATGCCCTGGCCCAGGGCTCCCTGGTGTTTAGCGTGATCGAGCAGACCACGGCGGAAGACATCGATTATCTCCTGGATGTCTTTCCGCCGATTATCGAGAGGCTGAGGAAGATGTCTCCCTTGTACACAAAATTTTTGGAGGAGAGCAAGAGATGATTTACAGTGAGAAAGTAATGGACCATTTTCAGAACCCCCGCAACGTCGGGGTCATTAAAGATGCTGACGGCATCGGCCAGGTCGGGAATCCTGTTTGCGGAGACATGATGACCTTTTATATTAAGGTTTCAGATAACCGGCTCGCGGATATCAAGTTCCAGACATTCGGCTGCGGCGCGGCTATCGCTGTGTCAAGCATAGTCAGCGAGATGGCCATGGGCAAGACCCTGGAAGAGGCCATGAAGATCACCAACTCCACCGTGGCCGAGGAGCTGGGTGGGCTGCCGAAGAATAAGCTCCATTGCTCGAACCTGGGAGCAGATGCGCTTCATGCCGCGATCGAAGACTACAAGAAAAAACAAGCGGCGGCCAGAGGAGGAAAGGTAGCAGCGGCGCCGCCGGAACGAAAATGCTATTGTCCCTATTGCGAAGGGCCAATCGAGGGGATTGAAGAAATCTGCGAACACTGCCAAGTGGAGCTTGAAGAGTGCCCGCACTGCGGCAACTTCACCAAGAAAGGTGGAGAACAGTGCGTTTCCTGTGGTGCTGAGCTCGAGCACCATTGACGGCATCTGCCCGCGCCGGGGCTGGTGCTGTCTGGAGCAATTGATTCGTTATGGGTCCTAGGGAAGCGATGAAAGCTGACGTTAAGCTGGACTGCTTTGGGCTCCTTTGTCCTGTCCCGGTCATTCAGACGGCCAAAATAATCAAGGAGATGAAAGTCGGCGAGGTTCTGGAGGTCACCTCAACAGATGAAGGGATCAAGAAAGACATGCCGGCTTGGTGCAGAATGAGCGGTCAGGAATATATCGGGATGGAGGAAGGAGACGGCCTCATCCGCGTCTATATCAGAAAGGTGAAGGAATAAATGGAGCCGGGCATGGGACAGACCAAAGAACAAGTCGTGGCCAGGATTCGGGCGCTCAAAGGCGAAAAAAGAGCTGTCATCCTGGCCCATAATTATCAGATCGGCGAGGTCCAGGATATCGCCGATTACACCGGCGATTCCCTCGGCTTGAGCCAGCAGGCGGCCGCAACTGACGCAGAGGTAGTTGTCTTCTGCGGTGTCCATTTCATGGCCGAAACTGCGGCCATCCTGTCTCCCCATAAAATAGTTCTTCTCCCCGACCTTAAGGCTGGCTGTCCGATGGCTGATATGATCACGGCCGAGGAGCTGAGATCCTGGAAGAAGAAGTATCCCGGACGAAAAGTCGTTAGCTACGTCAACACCACCGCCGAGGTCAAGGCGGAGTCCGATGTCTGTTGCACCTCCTCAAACGCCGTCAAGGTGGTGAACTCAATCGAGGACGACGAGATCCTTTTTCTTCCCGATAAGAACTTAGCCGCCTACGTGGCCCGCCAGACTCGGAAAAAGATTGTCGCTTGGGACGGTTACTGTTATGTTCATAACCGCATCTATGCCAGCGACGTCCTGACCAGAAAAAAGATGCATTCGGAGGCCGAAGTCTGGGTCCATCCAGAATGCCGGCCGGAGGTCATCGACCTGGCCGATAGAGTCCTTTCTACTGGTCAGATGGTCAAGGCGGCGCGGGAGACGAGGGCGAAGGAAGTCATCATCGGAACTGAAGCGGGAATCATCTACCGCCTCAGAAAAGAGAACCCTGCTGTGGCTTTTTACCCGGTCAAAGACCTGGCTTTGTGTTCAAATATGAAAAAAATTAATCTCTATAAGATCTGGAGAGCCCTGGAGGATATGACATTCAAAATTGTGGTTCCTCCGGAGATCAGCGGTCGGGCCCGGGGAGCTATCGAAAAAATGATTCAAATCTAAGGAGGACGGAATGAAAAAAATGACCGAAGAACACCTGAAGAACGCGTATGCGGGCGAAAGCCAGGCCCACATGAAGTATCTTGCGTTTGCCGACGCGGCAGAGAAGGAGAAGTTTGCCAATGTGGCCCGTCTATTCCGGGCCAATAGCTACGCCGAGAAGGTCCACGCCACCAACCATCTGCGCACGCTCGGCGGCATCGGGAAAACGGCTGAGAATCTCGGGGCGGCCGAGAACGGCGAGAATTTCGAAGTCGAAGAGATGTACCCGGCATACCTCAAGGTCGCTGAGAATCAGGGAGAAAAAACGGCGGCGACGATGTTCACTTGGGCCATGGCCGCGGAAAAGGTTCACGCCGGCCTTTACGAGCGGGCCAAAGAGGTCGTCGAGAAGGGAAAGGACTTGAGCTATTTCCCCGTCCATGTGTGCTCGAATTGCGGGTTCACGATGGAGGGCGAGGCGCCCGACAAATGCCCAGTCTGCGGTGCCTCGAAACAGAAGTTCGTGAAATTTTAAGGCCAGTGGATTAGAATAAAAGAGGAGGCTTGAATTGTCCTTGGACCCAAACTTGAGACCCTTTGAAGTCCTGGCTACGGCCATCCGGTCGGAGATAGAAGCGGCGAATTTCTATTCCCGGCTTCTGGACAAAGTGAAAAATATCCTCCTCCAGCAAAAGCTGAAATTCCTCATCCTTGAGGAAAAGAAGCACAGGAAAATTCTGGAAAAGCTCTTTAATGACCGGTTTCCCGACCGCGAGCTCAAAGTCCCGGAGAAGGCCGCCCGGCTCCGCTTGCCTCTCACTGTGGACGAAAAAAGCACTGTCCTTGACCTCTTTAAAGCTGCTCTCGCCGCGGAAAAGTTTGCCGAGGAATTCTATGCCAATGCCAGGAAAGAGGCCGGGGACGCGGCAAGCAAAAAAGTCCTTGAGTATTTGAGCCGCGTGGAACGGAGCCATTATTTCTTGATCAAGGCGGAGATCGATCTCCTGACCCGGTTTCCCGATTATTATGACGTCGAGGATTTCCATCTCGGCCAGGACCTTTTTCATATCGGACCTTAATATTCTCTTGAATATATAAAACGGGGAAGCCCAGAGAAGCTCCGTATTCCTTCGACTGGAGGGAGGGAGATGAAACATACGTGGCGTTTGGGAAAAATCTTGGGGATCGACATCAATATCGACTCAAGCTGGCTGGTTATTTTTGTCCTTTTCACCTGGGTCCTGGCCGGCAACTATTTTCCCAGGGGTTATCCCGCCTGGCCGCGCACTCTCTATTGGGTTATGGGCCTTGTGACCAGCCTTCTTGTTTTTGCCTCGGTCCTGGCCCACGAGCTCGCTCATTCCCTGGTTGCGTTAAAGCAAGGCGAGAAGGTCCGGAGCATTACGCTTTTCATCCTGGGTGGAGTATCCCAGATTGCAGAGGAGCCCAAGGAACCGCTGAAAGAGTTTGCGATGGCGATCATAGGACCGATTTCGAGTTTCATCATCGCCTTCGTTTTTTTTGTCCTTTCGCTTTGGCTGAAGGCTGTCAGCGCTCCCCTGGCCGCCTCGGCCACCTATCTGGCGATTATAAACACAGCCCTGGGCATTTTTAACCTAGTCCCGGGTTTCCCCATGGACGGCGGCCGCATTCTGCGCTCCATTCTCTGGAAAGTGACGGGCAATCTGAAAAAGGCGACCCGCGTGGCTTCATTGGCTGGTCAGGGAATGGCCTTCCTCCTTATTTTCTTAGGAATCTTCGAATTCCTGCGCGGCAGATTCTCAGGGCTGTGGTGGATTCTGATCGGCTGGTTCCTGCACAACGCCGCCGTCAGAGGCTACAGTGAAGTCATGATTAAAAGCGTTTTGCAGGGAATGACGGCCGAGGACCTGATGAGCAAGGATTTCGAGACTGTTTCGGGAGATCTTTCGGTCCAGGACCTTGTCGATCACTATATCCTCAAGAAAAAGGAGAGGGTTTTTCTAGTCAGCGATGACGGAGGCCTCATGGGGATCGTTTGCCTCGAGGATGTCAAACAGACCCCGAAGGAAAAATGGCTGCAATCCAAGGTGAAGGATATTATGACACCGCGGGAACAGCTGGAGGCCGTAACTCCCGATGCCGACGGCAACAAGATTCTCTCCAGCCTGGCCGCGAAAAATATCCACCAGGTGCCGGTCATGAGCGGCGAGAAGATCGAAGGAATCATCTGCCGGACTGATATCATCCGCTATCTCCAGCTCCGGTCCGACCTGGGAGTTTAAGGGGGATGACGATGGAACCAGCCAAGAAGCGAATCGGAGCAATCATCCGGATTCTGCGCCGAGAGTATCCCTCGACCCGAACAGCTCTCCATTTCGAGACACCCTGGGAGATTCTCGTGGCGACCATCCTGGCCGCTCAGTGCACCGACGAGCGAGTCAATAAGATTACTCCCGGACTCTTCAAGAAATATCCCACGGCCGCGGAATTTGCCCGAGCGGATCGGGCTGAGCTCGAGGCGGATATCCGTCCGACCGGTTTTTTCCGCAATAAGGCCAAGAGCATCATCGGAGCCGCCCAGAAAATTGTCCAGGACTTCGGGGGTGAGGTGCCTTCGACGATGGAAGAACTGATCACTGTTCCCGGAGTGGCGAGAAAAACAGCGAATATCGTTCTCTCCTCCGGATTTTCGAAGGCCGAGGGGATCGCTGTCGATACGCATGTGAAGCGCCTTTCCGGCAGGCTGGGCCTGAGCCGCCAGAGCGACCCCGATAAGATCGAACGGGACCTGATGAAGATCGTCCCGAGAAAGGATTGGCTGGATTTTAATTACATGCTCGTGGACCATGGCCGGAAAGTCTGCCAGGCGCGAAAACCCCACTGCCCGCAATGCGCTCTCCGGAGCCTCTGCCCGTCTGCGACAAAGTTCTACCCGGAGCTCAAAACGAGAACAGCATGATCAAAGAAGCCATGCTTTACCGTAGCCTCGAAGAGGGCAAAGTTGAATGTTTCCTCTGCAGCCACTGTTGCCTCATCCAGCCCTCCAAGTTTGGGGTCTGCGGTGTCCGGGAAAACCGGGACGGGAAGCTATTCTCCCATGTCTACGGAGAAGTGATCGCTGCGCACATCGACCCGATCGAGAAAAAGCCTCTTTATCATTTCCTCCCCGGCTCAACGTCCTTTTCCATTGCCACCGTAGGGTGCAATTTTCGCTGTCCCTTTTGCCAAAACTGGCAGATCTCACAGGTCAAAAAAAAGGATCAAACAAAATCCGGGGAGGCGCGGCTTTCTCCTGAGAACATCGTGACGGAGGCGAAGCGGCAGCGGTGCCGGAGCATTTCCTACACTTATACTGAGCCGACGATATTTTTTGAGTATGCCTATGATACGGCGAAGCTTGGCCGGAGCGCCGGCCTGGCCAACGTCTTTGTCACGAACGGCTATATGACCGCAGACGCCTTGAAGACGATCCAGCCCTATCTTGATGCGGCGAATGTCGACCTCAAGGCTTTTAAAGACGAGACTTATAAAAAAGTTTGCGGAGCCCGCCTCGAGCCGGTCCTCGAATCCATCCGCCTGATGAGAGAACTGAAGATTTGGATCGAAGTGACAACCCTAGTTGTGCCGGGGATGAACGACGGGCAAGAGGAGCTCCGGAGCATTGCCCGCTTCATCGCCAGCGTCAGCCCTGAGATCCCCTGGCATGTTAGTCGGTTTCATCCTGACTATAAGTATACCCAGACAGGCGCGACTCCTTTAGAAACACTGCGGACAGCCTTCTCCCTGGGGAAAGAGGAGGGCCTCGAATATGTCTATATCGGAAATGTCTGGGGAGAGTCTGAGGACACGATGTGTCCGCGCTGCGGTCGACCGCTGCTCCGGCGGAGCGGTTTTTTTATCGAGGAGAACAACCTCAAGGACGGGAAGTGTTGCTTCTGCGGGAACCCAGTCGCCGGGGTTTTTGGCTGAAAGACTACGCCAGCCAATCTTCAATCGTGGCGAAGTGAAGCTTGACCTGCGACTCCAGGTCGGCCGGCTTTTGCAAGCCACGTTCAGCGCAGCAAGCAGCGACTGCGGCATCAATATCAAGCCAGGGGGAACCAAGGTTGCCTGAGCCGTGCACACTTCCACTAATATTTTTTCTTTTTTGGCGGGTTTTCTTAGTCTTTGATTTTTTCCCGATGCGGCCGAGCTTCGCAACCATTTGCTTGTAGAGCGCCGCATAGATCTTGTCGAAATAGAAATAGTCTTCTGTTCCCTGAGATTTGAGATAAGATTCGACCGTGCCGTCCGTGCCATAGACTCCGAGGCAATCCGGATGGGGGGGCATACACCCGAACCTCTCTTCCCCTTCAGTGTCCACTATCTGTCCGAGAGGGTAGAGGCGGCAGACAAGAGGCCGGTCGGGATGGACGCCGCATCCTTTTGCGCTGAGGAAAATACAGCTTCCATCAGGTTTGACACCCAGGATGGTCCCTCCTTTTTCGGCATACTTGGCGTAAAACTCCGTGCTGGTCAGGCCGAAGTGCCGGGCGAGGCGCAGAGCTTCATAGGGCGAGACCCGGATAATTTTGCCATAGCAACAAGCGCTGCAGACCTGGCATTTGAAGGAAAACGGGGTCTCCCTCCCGAGGTCAAACGTCAAGGCTGTGGATCTGCCAGCGTCGTCCATCGAGCGGCGTCAAGTCGCACCGTCATGACCAGTCGAAGGGAATGTTTTGCTGCTGCCAGATGGTTTCTCGGTAGAACTTGATCGTGATGCGGCTTCCTCCCATGACTTCAGTGGCAATATAGACGTATGGCTCACCCTTTTCATGCGCCGCATGCTGTGTTTTACATGCTAATATAGGGCAACGGAGATGTCAAATTTCTGATCTCATGTTAAAATAGAGCCGCGGACGCAGAGGTTCCGATGGAGCAAAAATTTATCTTCCTCGACCACACGGCCGATGCCAAATTTCAGGCTTTTGGCCGGACTCTGGAAGAAGCATTTGCCAATGCCGCCCTGGCCACAGCCTCATTGATGTGGGATGTCAGTTCTATATCTCAGCGGGTTCGGTATCCTCTTGGCGTCCGGGGCAAGGATCTCGAGCAACTCCTCGTGCAGTTCCTGCAGGAGATTGTTTATTTGTTTGACACAAAGATGTTTCTTCTTAGCTCTACCGAGGAGCTGCGAATCAAAGAAAGCGACCATGGATACAGCCTCGAGGCCGTCTTTTCCGGTGATGACCGCCCCGGCGAGTACAATATCTTCGGAGAAGTGAAGGCAATTACTTACAACGAGATAAAAATAGAACACAATGACCACGTCACCCTTCAGGTGGTTGTGGATATTTGAGGTGCGAAAATGGAACTCCGAAAAATAAATGATTTTGTCTGGGAGATCCCAAAACAGGGCGAGATGAAAGTGCCTGCGCTGATCTACGCCTCGGCCAAGCTTCTGGAGAGCGTCAAGCGCGACCTCACCCTCGAGCAGGCCAGGAATGTCGCCTGCCTGCCTGGGATTCAGCGGATGTCCTATGTTATGCCCGACGCCCATCAGGGCTATGGTTTTCCGATCGGGGGAGTGGCTGCTTTTGACCTGGATTCGGGAATTATATCTCCCGGCGGGGTCGGTTATGATATCAACTGCGGAGTTAGGCTCGTGCGGACGGACTTCATGGAAAACGACATCTCCGCCAAGAGGAAGGAGCTTCTCGCCGAAATATTCAAGGAAGTGCCCGCCGGCGTTGGCAAGGGAGGCATCACCAAGCTTAGCCGCAGTGTGCTCAGGGATATCCTCACCAGGGGCGCGGAGTGGGCCGTCGAGCAGGGCTTCGGCACTAAGGAAGACCTGTCGATGACCGAGGAGAATGGCCGGATGAAGGATGCTGCCCCCGACTTCGTCTCCGAGCGGGCACTGGAAAGAGGCATCCCTCAGCTCGGGACCCTGGGCGCGGGAAATCACTTCCTCGAGATTCAGAAAGTCGCCGAGATCTATGATCAAGACATCGCGCGGGTATTTGGAATTCAGACGGAGGGACAAGTCTTGGTGATGATCCACTGCGGAAGCCGCGGCCTGGGACATCAGGTAGCCTCCGATTATATCGAGTCGATGGAAAATAAGTTCGGGACCAAAGGGTTGCCCGACCGGGAGTTGATCAATGCTCCCATCTGCTCGCCTTTAGGTCAGCAGTATTATAAATCCATGTGTGCGGCGGTCAATTATGCCTTTGCCAACCGCCAGATGATTGCCCACTGGGTGCGTAATGTCTTTGCCAAAGTCATCGGAAGCTCCAAGGGAATGAGACAGGTTTACGATGTCTGCCATAATGTGGCCAAAATAGAAAAACATGAGGTCGACGGCCAGACCAGGGAACTGTGCATCCACCGGAAGGGGGCGACGCGGAGTTTCGGGCCGGGTCGGGCTGAGGTGCCGGAGGCCTACAGGTCCTCGGGCCAGCCGGTGATCATCCCTGGAAGCATGGGCACGGCTTCTTACTTGCTGGTGGGAACCACAGAAGCGGAAAGTCTGAGTTTCAGCTCAACAGCCCATGGCGCCGGCAGGGTCATGTCGCGACACGAGGCGCTCCGCCGGTTTCGCGGCGAGCAAATCCGCGACGACCTCCAGAAGAAAGGAATCGAGCTTCGGTCGACAAGCTGGAAAGGGGTCGCCGAGGAGGCCTCAGGCGCCTACAAGGATGTGGATGAAGTTGTGCGGGTTTCCCATGAGGTTGGCATTGGCCGCCTTGTGGCCAAAGTCGTGCCCGTCGGGGTTATGAAAGGATAAATCCTTCAAGTAATGACTTTGTCGATGTCTTTTTCGGCGTAGTCCTCAAACTGCAGGGCCAGCGTGTATTCACTCTGCAACATCAGGAAGTGACTTCTTTCCACTTTGCTAAGGTATGCTAAAACCTTTTTTTTCGAAGGCCCGACCTTTTTGGCCAGGGAAGCATAGAAGTTCTGGGCTGATTTCTCTGCGATCATAGCCTGGTAGAGGATTTCAGCCAGCGTAGAGGACGGCCTGAGTCGGACAGAAGGAAGAAGGCGCTCGTCCACACTATCAGGAACTTGGATCGTCTGTCCAGGATAAAGAGTGTTGAACAGATTCTCCAGCATAGACTTGTGCTTTTTTTCCTCAAAGGCCAGGACCCGGAACTTCTCTTTTAGCAAAAGATTTTTAACTCTGTTCGATAACTTGGTGTAGAGTTTGTTGGCATCAATCTCCGCCTGGACGGCATATCCCAGGAGCTTTTTGACAGGCTCTCTGGCGATACTAACCATGTTGTCTTCTCCTTTCAAGACACATCAGGATACACTACTCCCGGAAATCTTTCAAATTGTGTCATCACGCCCCAGCCTACTTCAGTTTTTTCTGAAGCCGACTCAAGGTCAAGCAGTTAAGGATATCTTTCTTTTCCAGCCAGGCGCGCCGGGCGATGCCAACGCCAAACCTCATCATCTGAAGCCCGGCGGCGTGATGGGTATCCGTTCCGAGCGCAATCTTGAGGCCCATATCCTTGGCTTTTTTGAGGTAGAATTCGTTGAGGTCCAGGCGGTCATAAAAGGCATTGAGCTCCACGGCCGTGCCCGTCCGGCGGGCTCCCTCGAGCACGGCGTCCAGGTCGACATCATATCCCTCCCGGCCGGAGATGAGGCGTCCCGATGGATGCCCGATTATATCGACATGCGGGTTCTCCACGGCTTTGAGAATCCTCGCGGTCACGTTTTTTTTGAACCCCGAATGGATCGAGGCCACGACTACATCCAGCTTTGCCAGGAGCTCATCGGGACAATCCACCCGGCCGTCGCCGAGAATATCCGCTTCAACCCCGGCGAGGAGGCGAAATCCCTTGGAACGCTGGTTGATCTTCTCGACCTCTTTGATTTGTCGGTGAAGCTGCTCAGGAGTGAGACCGCGGGCGTAGCGGGCTGCCTCAGAATGGTCGCAGACGGCGATATAATCATAATTCAGACGCCGGCCCAATTCCGCCAGCTCGGCGAGCCCGACATACCCGTCGCTCCAGTCCGAATGAACATGGAGGTCTCCCTTGATGTCCCTGGCTTCGACCACATAAGGGAGCCGGCCCCCCAGGGCCAGCTCAATCTCGCCGCGGTCTTCCCTGAGCTCGGCCGGGATGAATGGAAGGCCCAGGGCGGCATAGACTTCCTCTTCCGTTCGTCCGGCAATCTTTTTTTCGCCTCGAAAAACTCCGTATTCAGAGATTTTGAGGCCTTTGTCCTTGGCCATGCCCCTGAGTTTGATGTTATGGGCCTTTGAGCCCGTAAAATATTGAAGAGCCGCTCCGAACTCCGATTCAGCAACGATCCTCAGGTCGACTTGGCGCTCCCCGGTTTCCGCTGCGATTATTGCCGAACCTTTGGTTACACCCTCAGCCAGGACGCGTTTGATTTTGGGGTAGCGGGTGAAATATCGGATGATCGATGCCCCGTCCTTGCCGCTGGCCAGGATGTCGATGTCTCCGACGGTCTCTCTCATCCGGCGGAGCGATCCCGCCGTCGAAATTTGTCCCAGGCCGGGAGCCCCCCGCAGATAATCGATGACTTCGTCGGCCACGGCCGCGGCTTCGCCGAGCGAAATGCGTTCATGAGCTTTTTCGAGGAGTTCAATGCCCTTTCTAATGTTCTCGACCTTTTTTTCGCCCATGCCAAAGAGCGAGGCCAGCGAACCGTCAGCGATCACATTCTTCAGGTCCGCGAGGTTCTTGACCCCGAGCTCCTGGTGGGCCAGGTGGATCGTCTTGGCGCCCATATTGGGAATTTCCAGAAGGTCAAGAAGGGTCTCGGGGATCCCTGAAAGAGCCTCCTGGTATTTTTTCATTTTGCCCGTTTGGATGTACTCCTCGATCTTGGCGGCGATTCCGCTGCCGACGCCGGGGATCTCTTGGAGCTTTTTTTCACGGGCCACGGCTTCGATGTCCTCAGCCAAATCCTCCAGGATCCGGGCCGCCTTCCGGTAAGCCAGGACTTTGAACCCAACTTCCCCTTTAATCTCCAGGGCATCGGCGATCTTGGAAAATAGGGCAGCGATTTCCTTGTTTTTCATCTCCCTGTGTGATCTCTAATTTACCATATTATATATAGAGAGGGAGGTCAAAACAATTTGTCCTGCCATGTGGACCCTGTTGACATTTCGAACGGCTACTTTTATCGTAGAAAAATCATGAAAGTCCTCCTGGCCGGGTACAATGTCGACCGGGATGTTATTGAAGACCTGAAGCGTCATACGCCGCCAAGGGACGACGTCACCCCCGAGACCCTTTCGGCCTCTTATGCCCGCATCTCGCGCGACCCGCGGCCAGTGGACGAGCTGCGGGCGGCGGCCCGGCGAGAGGTGGAAAGGGCCCGCCGCTCCAACCAGACGATTATCTTCAAAATGGGACATCATTCGGTCGCCGAGCATGCCATCTTCAACTTTGATATTATTGGCGTCAGTCGCCTTGCGGTTGAGGAGATCGAGAAGTTTCGCCTCTGTTCGTATACGGAAAAATCCCAGCGGTATATTCGTCTGGGGGACGATTTTGTCCTGCCCAAAGAGGTCAAGAACGCGGGGCTCGAGGACGTTTTTCTCAAGACCATCAGGGCCCAGAATGCGCTCTATCATAGGCTTTATGAAAAGCTCCGGCCGTTCCTTTTTAATAAATACAAGAAAATCGCCCAAAATCCCCAGAATCATCCTGTCCTGGATGGCTGGGCCAAAGAGGATGCCCGGTATATTGTCAGCCTGGCCACCCAGGGCCAGCTGGGAATGACCATCAACGCTCGCAACCTCGAGCTTCTGATTCGCCGCTTTGCGGCCAAGAAGCTGGCCGAAATCAAAGAGCTCAACGCCAAAATCTACGCCCGAGCCAAAGACGTCGCGCCTTCGATTATCCTTTTTACAGAAGCCAGCGATTTTGACGCTAAGGCTTACGCCGATGTCGCGACCGCTGTCAGCTTACTGTTGGGGAAAAGCAAAGGGAAATCATTCGCCTGGGAGAAGGATCGTGCGGCTGTCCGATTAGTTGATTACACCCCGGGTGGAGATGACAGAATCCTCGCCGCCCTCCTTCATTCCTCAAGCTCTCTACCCTATGTGCGCTGCTTCGACAGGATGAGGACGTTGACGGCAAGAAAGAAAAAGGAAATTATAAAAACGGCTTTGCGGCGCATGGAATTCTATGATTTTCCGCTCCGGGAGTTCGAGTATGCCGACCTGACGTTTGCGCTCATTGTCTCGGCTTCCTCCTTCGCCCAGATCAAGCGTCACCGCATGGCCACTTTGACCTGCCAGGACTACGACCCGGCGCTGGGCGTGACTATCCCGCCTTCTGTGGAGGAGATTGGGGCCCGCTCTGAGTTCATGGAGGTCATCGAAAGGACGAATGAAACCTACGCCCGGTTGAAAAATGAAGTCGCTGAGGCCTCCGCCTATGTTTTAACCAACGCGCACCGCCGGAGAGTTCTGCTCAAGGTAAATGCGCGGGAGCTTTACCATGTCTCGCGGTTGCGCCAGGATCCCACGGCGCAGTGGGATATCCGCCAGACTGTCGGCCGGATGGCGGAATTGGCCAGGAAGGTAATGCCCCTGAGCTTTCTCCTCCTCGGCGGTAAAGAGGATTATCCGGAGCTCTATAAAGACGTCTTCGGAAAAGATCCCAAGTTTTTCCCTCCTCGTTACCTAAAATAGCTTTAACACCAAATTATGGGATCGTCCTTTGACGCTTTATTTACCTTGTTTTTTGTCTTTCTTAAATTCCAGGTTACAAAAAATGTCCTGGTTGATGTCTTTTGTTTCCTGTGAGGAGGGGACTATGTCAAGGGGAATTTCAATCTGGACTTCACGAGGCGGAAAACAGGTGACGCTATTACAAGCCTGATAGGTCAATTTCCCCTTGAGTTTCTGGGACCCGAGCGGCAATTCTTTTCTGGCCTGGACGAGGACACCTATAATAACGGTTCCTTCATAGACGACAAGCTCGGATTCAGAATAACTGAACCGGGCTGATCTCGGAGCTGGATAGAGATATTCCTCAATTCGCAGGCTTGGTTGATTTTCTAGGAGAAGTTCGGTCGGGATAAGATAGGGATCGGCGATTTTGTTTCCGTTGATGTGATATCCCGGCGCAATGCTCACGCGGATAGCGACCTTGAACGAATCACCCGGACGGATTTTGTCCCTCGAGATGAAAGAAGTCGCTTTAACGAAAGAATCATCAGCAGCTGAACAGAGAATACAGAGCAAAAAAAACCAGGTGAAGAAAACAAAAATAACAATTGCGGATCGAGGGGATAGGCTTCGCATTTTCGGAGCAAGGTTTTACGTTAAGTGAGGGGTCAATTTTTGTCAAGCTAGGGCATGCGCATGTCGATCTGCCTTGACATTAGCAATCTGGCAACTATATATTTTGGGCAGACCGGCAACCCGGTTTGAGGGGTGTAGGTACCCGGTTGAGCGAAACTTCTGAAGGGAGTTCCCACCTGGTGTCTCGGCCAGACAAGGACAATAATCCCCCCTGGAGAACTCCAAGACAGAGATAGAGCTGATAGGTCGAAGACCTGGGACCGGATAAAGTGACGAAATCCGTTGCCACGATTCCATGGCTCTTTGCGTGCCTGAGTTCCCTTTTTTGCTTGTTGGCGCAGGCCCAGCAGGCCATCGATTTCACTCTTAAAGACCTCTCGGGTCATTCGCAAAGGCTAGGCGACAACTATTCTAAAGGCCCGGTCCTTCTCAATTTTTGGGCGACCTGGTGTGTTCCCTGCGCCAAGGAACTCCCCCATCTCGAGAAGCTTTATGATCGGTTTCAGGAAAGGGGCCTCCGGATTCTTGCCGTAAACGTGGACGCGCCGGACAGGCTGGCCCTGGTCTCCAATTTCATCAGCCGGTACGGATACACCTTTCCTGTGCTCCTGGACACAGAATCAAAGGTTGTCTCGCTTTACAATCCCAGCCTGGTTCTTCCTTATACGGTGCTTGTAGACAGAAGCGGCAGAATCCGCTATGCCCATGAAGGGTATAGCCCCGGCGACGAAAAATTATTGGAGGAAGAGATCCTCCGAGTTTTGGCTGAGCCGGAAATTAAACCCAAGGCTAAAGTCGCTCTCCATGCCAACGAATCTTTTCTCCTCCGGCTGCTGAATGAGGAGTCTGAAGTAAATAGGCGTCATGGAGAATTTTCCGAGATCATTAATCAACTCGACCTGACAGTTTCGGGACGCGGAATACTAGTGAGCGCCCGCCTGGATTCAAACGTGGGCTTCTCACCGTCGCAACAGCAGACACGCCTGGCCAAACGCTTTGCCGAGTACTCCAGCGGGGGTTTCCGGGCGAGGGCAGGCGATTATTATCATTCCCTGGGCCGAGGGCTTGTTTTGAGCGTACTCAAGGTTTTTGAGGAGGAAGGTCTGGAGTATGTCATTGATACGACGATTGACGGAGGCCTGGTTTCCGTTGACACCGGTCGCCTATCAGCCCAGGTCTTTGGCGGATGGGTTGACCGGCCGGAAGATATTAGTGTAAAGGACAAAACGGTGGGTGGAACTGCGGGCTTCCGGCTTCAGAAACTGGGGAGAGTTGTATTTAATTATATTTATGCCGACCTTAAGCCAGGATCCGAGTTTGGAAACAGGAATGTCAACCAGGGATCTCTGGCCCTGGATATGGCTAATCTCGGAGGCAAAGCCAAGGTTTATGGCGAGTTCTCGCTCCTCAGGCGCTGGGCTTATGAGGCCAGCGCTCCGATCGACGGGCACGGCCTCTATCTGGAGTCCGGACTTCACCTGGGGGATTTTTCCCTCCTTCTCGAGGGCAAAGACTATAAGGAACTCAATTTCGAGTACAGCCGGCCACCCGTCCTTGAAAGCGAGGAGCTCGATATCCTGGCTGACCAGTTCGATACGGATCGCACAGATATACTTGGAATTTCTGCTCGGCTGAGTTGGTTTTTGCCCGGCTCGGCGACTCTTTTCTACGGAAAAGTTCTCTATGTCAGAGACAACCCAGAACAGCATCCCATTTATGGAGCTTACGACCGCGAAATTTGGCATCTGTTTGCCGGCGTTGAGAAGAAATTCCAAAATGCGGGCTACCTGAACGGACTGGTCGGATGGAGAGAGGAGAGCGATACGTCCATCGCCTTTTTGGCCACAGACGGACGGACATTTCACGATCAGCTCAATGCCAGCTGGCCGCTTGCCCGAACGCTGAGCTTGGAGGCAGACTGGAAACACAAGGCCTTTGATGGTCAGTATTATGATTACTATGAAATAAGGTCCTATCTCTCTCTTCATAAATCCCCGCGCTGGGTGCTCACCCTTTTTTTTGAGAGGACCACTGACCCGGTGATCGTCTTTTTCGCAAATAAAAAAAATTGGTGGGCCGGCCAGATCGAAGTCAAGCTCGCCGGCGCTTATTCATTGCGGCTGTTTGTGGGTTCGACCAAAGGATCGACAAAATGCGCCGGCGGCGTTTGCCAAGTTTTTCCCCCTTTCGAGGGCGTTCGATTGGAAGCGATTCTGCGTTTTTAGAGATATTTCTCGATTTGGCTGATGATGGAGGATTCATCATAGCCAGCTTCCTTGTACCGGATTGTCATCTTCCGGTCGAGGATAATGTTGAGAGGAACATAACCCTCTCCGTAGATATTCCACAGCGTTTGGGAATTATCGTCCAGCACGGGAAAGGTCAATTTGTACTGGCTTGCCCAATCTGCTGGAGAGCCGCTAATGAGGAGAGTGATGATTTGAAAGCCCCTAGCTTTATAGTTCTGAAATAGGGCCTCGAGATGCCCGGCTTCCTCCCGGCAAGGGCCGCACCAGTCGGCTGAAAAATTAATGAGGATGACCTTTCCGTAATATTGGTAGAGGCTTATTGTCTGCCCGCGCTGATCTATGGCAGAAAAATCGGCCGCGGTGTCACCAACCTTGGAACCATAGGACGGAGGCGGAGGCGACGGAGGGGAGGGGCTCGTTGGGCTCTCCTTCTTGCAGGCGGTGAAAAAGCTCACGGCGAGAAACGTGACCATGAGAATGATTGCTGCCCTAAATCTCACGCTTTCACCCTAATACTTGGCTGCTGACAAGTCGAATTAACTATACTCTTATAAGTAAACTCTTGTCAATTTTCTATTGAATTTGCGAAGCAATTTCGCGTGGGATCATGGAAAGCTGTCCGAGCCAGAAGTGCCGCTTTTTGCTATTTCTGATGGGCCGGATGTTTGGGCAGCTTGTTTTGCGCTTTCCTAAAACGGACCCCATTTCATCAAGATAGGAGGGATGAGCGCGATTAAGCTGAAGACGATCAGGATCAGCATGAGCGGGACAAACCATTTGGCCCATTTTTCCCAGGGAATCTTAGCGACGCCGAGCACCCCCATCGTGACCGCCGAAGTCGGGAGGATCGGGTTGATCACTTCGCATAGCTGGAAAGCGAGCACCATGGTCTGCCTAGTGATCCCCACAAGATCGCTCAAAGGAGCCATAATGGGCATGGTCAGAGCGGCCTGGGCTGTCCCGGAATGGATGAAGAAATTGATGATCCCCTGGGTCAAGAACATCATTTGAGCCGTGATGATCCCGGGAACGGCTGAAATCAGGCCCGCCGCAGAATGCAAGACTGTGTCAAGGACTACGGCCTCCTTCAAGATGATCAGAATGGCCCGGCCTCCGGCAATGATGAACGTCACGTTGAGGACATCTTTGGCCCCGGAGACAAAACTCACGGCCATTTCCGAAGGCTGAATCCGGGCGGCGATTCCGGAGACCAGGCCGATTCCCAGAAAAAGAGCGGCGATTTCTTCCATGTACCAGCCCTTGGCCATGATGCCGTAGACGAGCAGTATGACTCCGCCGAACAGGATGAGCAGGGTGATTTTCTGGCTGAGGCCCCAAGGAACTTGCTTGGAAGGGTCGTCTGAAAGAACGTAACCCCGGGCCTTGTCGATCTCGTAGACCAGGCTTTTTTCCGGATTCTTTTTTATTTTATGGGCATAGACCATCACAAAGACGATGGCGACAATCGTAGCGATCACCCAGAGGACCAGCCGGTAGCCCAGGCCTGAATAGAGCGGAAGGTCGGCGAGCCCCTGAGCGATCCCGACCGTAAAAGGATTGAAAAAGGCGGCGGAAAAACCGACTGCCGAGGCGAGGAACACCAAGGCCACGCCGACGATCGAATCATACCCGAGCGAGAGCGCAAACGGAATGAAAATGAGGACGAAGGGAATGGATTCCTCGGCCATCCCGTAGATCCCGCCGGCTAGGGAAAAGACGATCATCAGCACCGGGATCACGAATTTCTGCGTCCCAGGCTTCCGGGAGAAAAACCGGGCCAGCTTTTGAATGCCAGCGTCAATGGCGCCCGTTTTGCCGAGGATGCCGAAGACGCCGCCGAAAACAAGGATGAGGAAGATGATCAAAGCGCCGTCCTGGAACCCGCGGATCGGCGCAATCAGGAGCCATTCCGGCCCCAGGAACTTTTTGGCCGTGGTGGCATATGTCCCTGGAACGGTGATCAGCTTGGTCTGCCCCTGGATGGATTTTTCGGCTCGCTGGTACTGGCCGGAAGGGACCACAAGACTCAGAAGATAGACAGCGATGACCAGGGCATAAATCAGGACGAGAGTGTGAGGGAGTTTGAACGCAATGCCTTTTTTCATGATGGCCTGTCTCGAATTTTGGAAGGACCATTTTATCTTTTTATGAATTCGAAAGGAAGAGCCCGTTCGTGGGATGATTTATAGCCGGATTGAAAAACCGAGTCGCGCGCTTCTTGGGATCTGAAGCGCATTGGCCAGCCGGAGGCCGGTTGAGAAGGCATATTCAGAGAGTTCGCTGCCGCAATCCATCAGATTGAAAAACGAAAGGTCAAGCTCTGCCTCTGAACCCCATAATTTAAATCGATAACGGAGATGGACGCTGATATCTGAGAGATAATCTTCCCTCGGGCCTCCTTTCTGGCCCTTCTGATTTTCCGCCTTGATTGTCCTATAGCTGAATACCCACTGGCCATAGCGATAGACTGGGTCAATAAAAGCAAAGGGAGCACCGTCTCTGTATTTGACATTCGCGGCCACGAACAAATTTTTTGCCAGATAAAACCCGAAAAATAGCTTCCCGACGTAGGCCCTGTCTCCATCCACCCGGCCGAAGCCATTGATCCAGGCATTGGGATCAGCCTGCGTCTCGTTCAGGACCCCAATATCGTTTGTCCCCGGCCCGCTTCCAAAGACCGTTGTCCCCATCCCGATGTGAGCGAGAAAGGAAAATGAGAAAAACCATCTTGTATTTTCGCGGCTCGAGACCTGAAGAAGGAGCTGGGCGTAAAAAGGCTCCTTTTCAAAGGACGAGTTAGAGAGAACATAATCTTGATAGGGTTGGCTAAAAAAGTAAAGATAAGAGCCGCCGATTTGTTCATAAAAGCCGTACTCCTGCCCGAATTTCACCCAAAAATTGTTGACGATTTTTTTATAGAGGCCCTTGACCGTGAGGTTGAATTTTTTGGAAAGGGGCATTGTCAGGGTGAGAAGACATCTTTGTTTGGCCGGGGCTTTGATTTCTTGGTCAACAGAATGAAACCGGTTTCCGGTGTATCCGATGGTGTTTTTTTCCTCGCCGCGCTGGTACTCAAGGTCATGGTTGAGGTCATCCCAGTTGAAGACAGTCCCCCAGGGCCTTTGGGTTTCTAAGAAAAAGTTGAGGTTTTCTTCCAATTCGTAGGGCGTCCGGCCAAAAGAAAAAAGAACTTGCGGAGTCTTGAAGAGAACAAATCCCAGGTCGTAAGCCAGGTTCAAGAAACCGAGATTGTTCGCCTCGTCCTGGAACCGAAGGGCGGAATATTGGAGGAAGAATTTGCCGAAGACAGTGAGATTGTCAGTCAGACGGGAGTTGACCGTTGCCCCTAATCTCAGGTTCAAGTTTGAATTCCGGTAATCCTGATCCTTCTGCCAGAGGATCATGCGATAGGCCGAACCATCGAAGGTTATGGAATTGAACTCGGAGGCTGTTTCCGACCCTTTGAGCCAAGTCGACTTCAAATCGGCAAAAAGATCTAGGCCTGTTCTCCCGTTGCTCAAGGAGACCGGCAAATCAAGGCCCAGCCTGAGGGCGTCGGCTGAGAAAGTTCCCGTTTTTTCAAAGGGGAATATCCCCTCACCGTCATTGTCCTTCAGGTCTTTGCTGAAATTTAAACTCTGAGGGGAGAGGTCTTCAATTTCATGGAGCCAGGATAACGCCAGGGAAAGGCGCTTCTTGACGAACTTAAGCGCCGAAAAGAAGGATTGCCTCTCTTTCTTCTGCGTTTCCTGAGGATATCTTCCGATTTCGGCCAGAAAATGATCTCTTTCGATCTTGTTATAAATTCCAATTATTGTTAGAGAGCCATCTTTGAGTTCTTTTTCGTATTTGGCCAGGAGAAGAAGCAGACTTCCGTTTTCTTCAAAAACCGTGTTAAAGACATTGAAGTCGTTGAATTGCCTGGCGATATCAAAGTAAGTCAGAGAAAAAGACAGCGCCGACGAGCGGAATTTTTTGAACCCGAGATAGTCGAAGACATAATTGGAGCGAATTTTCCTCCTGGGCGTATAGAGCAGACTGTTTCTTTCTGGAGTGGAGGCATGGGGCTGGAGCATAAATGTCGACCAGGGCACATAACCCCCGAGGTTAGGAAAGACCGTTGAGAAAGAGACTTCCGAGAAGCTCTGACCGTCTGGAGCCGAGAGAAAATTCAGCCCCGGGTCTTTGTTCAGAGGTGTTTCCCCTTGAAGCTCGTATCGGCTGACCGCCGAAAGCGGCAAAAGGACACCCGGCGAGCCGTTGTTGAGGGCCGAGTTGATGGCCAACCCATCATAGAACCAATTGAAATGAATGAACGAATCTCCCTCATAATAAACCCGGGGCGTGTCGATCAAAGAGAAGCCGTTCGATTCTTCCAGGAGGCACGTCGAATCAGGAACAAGATTTTCCAAGAATGTCGGGTAAAACTGCCCTCCGGGAAGAGATGCGATCATGAACTCGGAGAAAAGATAAACATTTAAGCTGTAAGAGATATTATCATCGGTAGGGTAGAGGTTACCTGGAAAAAAGGCCCAGGCGATGATCACGAGGAGGAAAAAATTTCGCCTGCTCAGCTCTGGGAAGACGGGAAAGGATTTATTTCTGCCTATCTTGTTCAGGCTTCTCGGCTGAGATTCCATAACGCTTTTTTCGCCTATAGCATACAGGCAGAGGATGTGTTATTGCAACAGGAACATAGGCTTAAAAAGGGGAAAAAAGTGCAGTGGAGATCGCCGGTTTTCCCCGAAAACCCATTTTTACTGAATGAGCTGGCGCGGCAAAACAGTGTTCCAGCGATCGTCGACGGCGATTGATGTCATTGAAGAATATGACCGTCCGGCTCAATCCTTGATTCTGAGCTTGTAGAACGTCCTTTTCTAAGGTGGAGTCAAATCAGAGCAACGAGAAGAAAAGACGCTATTCACTCAGACCTTAGTGCCTTCTTGTTGATTGACAATAAACTTAAAAAATTTTCTCTTTCCTATCTTAAGAATATGCTCTTTTTTTTCAGTAACGTTGATTTGGTAACTAATGTCCTCTATTCTCCGGCCGTCAAGATATACGCCTCCTTGTTGGATAACCCTTTT